>CAZDFY010000075.1:5632-15818 GCA_964504785.1 uncultured Sediminispirochaeta sp.
AAAATCAAGTTGAAAATCAAGTTGAAAATCAAGCTCAATCACCGGAAGATCTTATAAAAGAAACCATTTTTCTCGATGTCACTACCTCTACGTATTATGAACTCCAGGAATGGCTGCGAAAACTCAATCTTGAACAAACCGGCAGCCGCCGGGAATTAGAGAACAGGCTTTTAACCTACTATCGCACGCTTTTTACGGAAGTTCCCCGCACAACTTTAACCGAAGAGTCCGAACAAAACACCATACAAATTGAAAAAGCACAAGAATTAGCATATGAGAAAATTGACGATAAAGATGCCTTGATCCGGTTAGAAGGCGGAATAGCTTTGCAGATGCGTGATATAAAGGGAAATACTACGCATACAATTTCGGCTGAAACCCTTACCTACAACCAAAAGAATGAACATGTAACCGCCGGCGGCCGGGTGGTCTATAAAATGCAGCAAAGCGGCAGCACCCAGGAATTTGAGGGAGAACAAATAAGTTTTAACCTGGAAGATTACAGCGGGGTGTTTATAGAAGGAATGAGCACCCGGCAACGGCAAATAGAAGACAAAGCCATCAGTTTCTATTTTAAAGGGGGCGCAATTTATCGAATTAAAAGGGACATAGTTAACCTGAACGAGGGTATAATTAGTTCAAGTCGATTGAGGGATCCCTATTATAGAATATCCGCCGGTAACCTGTGGATCCTCGATCTAAATGAATGGGCGCTTCAAAACGCAGTTTTATATGTTGGCCATATTCCGGTCCTCTACGTCCCCTTTTTTTACCGTCCCGGTGCGACCTTCGCATTGCATCCTTCAATCGGAATGAATACAGTTGAAGGGTATTATTTTCAAACAACTACCTATTTCTTAGGCCGACAGCCAAAGGAACTCAGCAGACAATCCTCCCTGTCCTTTATGCAGGCTCTAGAGGATGATCAACACACCTATGAGCAGGAACTGCGAGGTTTTTTTCTTCATAGTACCCGGGAACAAACTTCACAAGGGTGGACGGAAAAAACCGATTCCTACGGAAAATTGCAAGTAGATTATTACTCGAGATTAGGGCTTCTTACAGCATTAAACTTCACCTTAAATGATTTGTGGCACTTCGATAGTCTAGAGCTGCTCACAGGTGCAGGTTTTACCAATTATATTTATTCTCTCCCCGAATACTCAAATGCCTATACAATTTACACCCACGATGTAGAGGAGAATATATACCACACAACTCCGCAAAATTCCTATGTCCTCGGACAGGAAATTCCCTTCCGCTTCGGATTTGATCTGAAATTGAAATACAGTCGCGAGAATCTACAGATATCATTAAATGCTCCCTTTTATTCCGATCTATTACTGCACGACCAATTTAGAAAAAGAAATGAAACTTTTGCATGGTCAAAACTCATTACAGGGGAGGGTATTCAGTCGGATAACGAGATGAGCGATTTTACTAACCCAAAATTCTTTCAACACTCCTCCTACCGCCTTCGTTTTATTGAAACTACACAGTATGTGGATACATTTAATTTCAGCAAAATAGATTCCCGTTTGAATCTCTCCCAGGGGTCTCTTGAAGAGGATACACAAAGCTTGAACAAAATGGGGTATTACTATCCACAAAGTTTTACCCCCCTTGATCTGGAAATGAAAATAAGCGGGAAGTTACTCCGGAGCACCGCACCCGACACTGAAAGTCAGGACACCGAAAGCCCGCCGGATGACCTGAGACCTCCCTGGAAAGATTCGCAGGAAGAGGATAAAAATGCCCACAAAGATAGTAGGGAGGTAGAGAAACTACCTCCACCCAGCGGCCCCATTGCCGTTACTAAAAAGAGGATATACCCTTTCTTTGAACATTCCCTGTCCTATAGTCTATCACCGGATCTCTCTTATCATACCCAATATGATACCGAAAAGTTTGAGGACCCAGAAAACGTTGATTTTTCTTCTCTGTATTCATACCTCTATACAAACGGTTCCGCCCACATAAGCTATGCTGCGGATTTGTTTCGCAATTCATTACAATTTGATCAGTCTACCAGATTTAGAGGAAGGTATCGGGACCATTTTGATGAAAAGAATGACTACAATTTAGACAGTCTGATAGCACAGGATAAAGCCCTTAGTTATCTCTCTGTTGTTTCAGTTTCAGAGCTTAAACACTTTTTTTTGCAGCAGCGACCCAATTTTTCCAACTCCTACACCGGCTATAAAATTGAAACAGAGCTTTATCGATATTCATATAACAGAGACACTGAGGAATTTGAGCCTACCCCTCCGGAGTGGAATACCGATAGTATTAAATCCCATTCTTCCGAGTTCAGATTAAAATACGACAGTTTGATAGGGAACCAAGAGTTTTTCACCACCTATAAAATGCCTCCGGAGCTGCAGCAGCTCACCGGGGGAATTAAGCTGTCCTACAATTCACTAGGCAGTTCAGTCCAGGGAAAATATACCGAACTTGAAGATGAAACCTGGGAATTTGGTCCGCTTGAAGTAACTACCCAGCTCAATTTTTTTAATTCAAGCAAATTAAGTCAAAATTTCACCCTCATGCAGCCGGAAAAAGACAACAGCAGTGTTTCAACACTTGATATCAATATATTCCCCGATTATCTTGAGCTGTACGATCAATTTGAGTGGAACCTTACTGAGGAAAGACCGATCCGCAACATGGCAAGGGCGGAAATGGGGTGGCTTTCGGCGGGATACGAAATGAGGTATACCGATGACTATACATTTTCCCTTGCCGAGGGATGGAAAAGAACAGGGTCGGAAAGCTTTCAACCCTATCAACTCTCAGCTAAACTTGATATCCCCTTCAAACCGGAGCCCCTTTGGAAAAACAGGATAGAGCTCTCTTCAACATTGAGTTCCGCTGTCCAAATGAATATGATTCGCTACACCGACAGTGTGTTCCAGTTTTCCTGGAATACCACCCTCTCAATTGCCGAATTTTTAGATATGCAGTTTGAGGTAAACTCTGCCAACAATACAATTTATAGATACATCCCCGCTTTTACGGATGAAATCGGCGTAAGTTCGTTGGACCTTTTTGACGACCTGTACAACTCTGTAAGCTTTCTTGATACCAGTAAAAGGCTGGCCTCTAAATTTAATTTACAAAATATTTCATTTTCACTTATACACTATATGCACGATTGGCAATTGAATATGGAATATAGCGGACGTCCCACTCTTACCGATGAAAAGTACACATGGAACAGTGAATTTAGTATATTTGTACAGTGGAATCCGATACCTGAAATTAGAAAACAGGTTGATTATACGGATGACGATGGATTACAAATGTAGTTACGGCACTTGACTTATAAAAGGGAGCATAGATACACTCCTACTATGGAGGCGATAGTACTTGAGTAATAGTTTCACTATAGTCCTTGATGATCAGCATACATTAAAAGATATTTGTGGAGTTCAGGATGAAAACCTGATAGCACTTGAAAAAGTTCTGGAAGCTCGAATTTTTACGAGGGGAAACGAAATAATTTTGGATTCTGAAGATTCACAGGTGCAATCCGTCTTTTCCGAAGTCATACGACAGATAAAAGAGCATCAGAGAATCGGACACACCCCTGACCCTGAGCTTGTTCGGACAATTTATAAGACAGTGGCAGTCGAAAAAGAGGGAAAGGGGGATTTATTAAAGGAACTCCACATAACAATACCAAGCAGTCCAAAGGTCTTTCCCCGCAACATTCGTCAAGCCCAGTTTATTGAGGGGATGACAAACCATGATATTTGTTTCGCCATAGGCCCTGCGGGGACCGGAAAAACATATCTTGCAGTTGCACATGCACTTAAAGAAATACTTGAACGACGAAAAAAGAAACTCATTTTGACACGCCCCGTTGTTGAGGCCGGAGAAAGCCTCGGATTTTTACCCGGGGACCTTACGCAGAAGATTAGTCCCTATTTAAGACCTCTTTACGACGCGATGGACGATTTACTGCCGCTGCAGGTTATCAATAAACTGGAGGAAAGTAGAATAATAGAAATAGCACCCTTAGCGTATATGCGAGGTCGAAGCCTGAAAGAAAGCTACATTGTATTAGATGAGGCCCAAAATACTACCCGTGAACAGATGAAAATGTTTCTCACCAGAATTGGAGAGGGCTCAAAAGCAATAATAACCGGAGATCTTACCCAAATAGATTTGCCGAAACCTCACAATTCAGGTTTGCTCCACGCAAAAAACATACTTCAGCCGGTTGAAGAGATCTTTTTTACACATTTTAGCTTTCAGGATGTGGTAAGAAACCCCCTGGTTAAAAAAATAGTACAAGCGTATGAAAATGAAGACCAAGGGTAGTAATGGTAATGCAATTACCGGATATGCAAAAAGAAACCGAACACTGGTTCTTTTTCTCTTAATAGCATATTTCTTAAACGTCGGTTTCCTTATCATAGGTACTCAATTGCAAATCCCCTTGTATAAACAGAAACTAAAGAGTTTAGAAGTCGAACGGGTGGCGGACTTTGAAGTAAGGTCCGAAAATGAGTTAATATTTATAGATAATGAAAAAACAGAAAAACTAAGGGAAAAACAGGCCGAGGAGATACTGCCCGTATATACCATTGAAGAGGGTAAAGTATTAAACCAAATCAGCCATTTTGAAAGGTTTGCCAATTTTTATCTTCAGGAAAGAAGAGATTTATCCACAGAGACGTTTATTTCACAAATTTCACTTCATTTTCCAAATAGATTTAGCGAACAGGATATTCAATTATTAAAAAGTGCTCCGGAACTTTCGAAAGCACTCCCCCTAATAGAAGAAGAACTTCAAAAGCTATTAGAAAATGGAATTTTCACCTCCGACCTAAAAACAGCACAAGAGAAAAACGGTGTTTTGCAGTTGTGGCACTGGCGAGGTGAAGAGAAGCTGCATGAGGTGTACTCTAAAAAAGACATTGTTTCTATTGAAGATATTGAAGAAATAGCTGAACAACGATTCTCCTCTTACAATCTTAACAATGAAACAAGAAATTCCGCTGTTGTATTGCTAAAAGTCTTCGCCGAACAAACGGCATATTACAGCGCAACTCTTACTGAGGCACTGAAAGACCAGGCCCGTGATCAGGTGCAGCCTATTACCTACCATATCCAAAAGGGTGAGGTCCTTATAGAAAAGGGGGACATTATCAGCCGGGAGGATATGCGTAAAGTAAACGCATTACTGGAAAAAAGGCCGAAGGCTGATCTTCAGGAAAGCATAGCCATACTCATCTATTTAGCGGGCATTTTCTTCCTTGCGGTGATCATGTACACTCCTCTTCTTAAAAAAACACGCAGGACCTTTCAGCACACCTATATTCTCATGATAGCGTCGGTAGTCTTTACCTTTAACATATTCTTGGTGCTGACTTTTACCCTGGTCGATTCCGAGCTTCCTGTTTCAGTAGGGATCTTAACTGCCCTGATAAGCATGTTAATCGCTACACTCATAAGTCAACGGGTGGGTATTATCTCATCGCTTCTTTTATCTTTGATGTTTTTTGCAATACCCGGAATCGATGTCTATACATTCATCTTTTCTTTTCTCGCCGGCATCACGGCAACTTATCTTATTCGTAATGCCGAAAAAAGAATTGATCTTGTAATCGGCTCCTTGCAACTGGCGGTTGTAGTAACCCTTATTATGGTGATCATCGGATTATTTCAGCAACAAGAGGCAGCCTGGTACCTTAAAGCAGCGGGTATCGGTGTTATCCACTCATTTGTTACGGGAGCATTAAATCTTGCCCTGCTGCCTGCCTTTGAGCATTTACTCAATGCCCCAACCGTTTTTAGACTCCGCGAATTATCCGATACCAACACTCCTTTGTTTAAGCGGATGATGACCGTCGCTCCGGGAACATACAGCCACTCCATGAGCGTCGCAAACCTTGCAGAATCGGCCTGCCGAGAAATAAACGCAAACCATTTATTAGCAAGGGTAGGTGCATATTACCACGATATAGGAAAGATGGACCAACCGGATTATTTTATTGAAAATCAGCAGGATAAGAACAAACATGATGACCTCACTCCCAGTTTGTCCGTAGCGGTAATAAAATCCCATGTAAAAATTGGAAAAGAGCGGGCAAAGGAACTAAAACTGCCCCCTGAGGTTGTTCAAATTGTTGCAGACCATCATGGAAGTGATGTAATTAGCTATTTTTATCAACAGGCTTTAAAAAGAACGGGAAAGGCTGCCCCGGAGGAATTTTCCTACAACGGAACACCTCCAAAATCGAAAGAGTCGGCAGTAGTAATGTTGGCCGATACCATCGAAGCACAGTCAAGAACGGTAAAAAAACCGACGGTCCAAAAATTTGAAAAAATGGTATGGGACGCTATCATGTCGAAGGTAAGCAAAAAACAGATGAGCAATACCGAACTTAGTTTTCATGATATTGAAATAATTAAAAATAGCTTTGTTCAGGTACTCGCCGGACAATTCCATAATCGGATTGAGTATCCTGATCAAAAAGCTTAATATGAGAAGGCAAGATTATAAAATATGAACAGTGTTGAAGTAAGATTTGAAGAGATTGACCCACCGGAATGGAGAGATTCGGTTGTACGGTTCTGCAAAAAAGTCCTTACTATGATCGATATAGACGGCTGGGAGGTTTCCCTTTTATTCTGCAACGATGTGTTTATGCAAGAATTAAATAGACAGTACCGAGGGAAAGATGAACCTACCGATGTCCTGAGTTTTGCCGTGTATGCGGATATGCAAGAAAAAGGTTTCGGCAGTCCTAGAGATTATGATACAATCACAGCCGGAGATATTGTTATATCCCTTGAAACATTAAAACGCCATTCCCGGGAATTCTCCGTTACGGAAGATGAGGAGCTGAAACGACTTTTGATTCATGGTATACTCCATCTGACCGGAATGGACCATTTAAGCAATTCTCAGGAAGAAGAAATGCTGCAGAAACAGGAAGAACTAATGAAGCAGACGGCGGGAGAAACCATATTGTGAGTACTCATTCGTTTTTCAGAAAACTGTTTAGTAAGCCCGATCAACAGGGTGAGGGACGGGACGAAAACTACAACAGCCTCAATTTCGAAGAAAAGGACATGATCCGCGGCGTTGTCGCCCTCTCGGAAACAACTGTGAAAGAGGTCATGGTACCTCGTATTGATGTAGAATTTGTTGCGATTGAGTCAAGCTTTGGCGAACTTATCGAAACCCTCGGGGAGGGAGGCTACTCCAGATTTCCTGTATTTAAGGAAACAATTGATAACGTTGTAGGTATCCTGTATGTAAAGGACCTGCTTAAGCAGGTAAAGAACCAGGAAGATTTCAGCGTTGAAAAAATCATTCGTCGTCCATATTTTGTTCCTGAAAGCAAACGTCTTGATTCACTCCTGAGGGAGTTTAAGCGAAGGAAAGTCCATATCGCTGTTGCGGTAGATGAATACGGAGGAGTGTCCGGGATTGTATGTTTAGAGGATATTATTGAAGAGATCGTTGGGGATATACAGGATGAGTTCGATAATGAGGTTGAGGATATTCTAGAAATAGGTGAGGGGACGTTTCTTTGCGATGCCCGGGTGGACATAGAAGATTTAAACGAAAAACTAAGCTTACAATTGCCGGAAGAAGACTTTGATACTCTAGGCGGTTTTGTTTTTGATATGTTCGGTAAAATACCGGTAAAGTATGAAAAGGTAAAGTTCAGCGGGATTGATTTTATAATTCAGGAAATGGACGGTCATAAAATAAAAACGGTAAAACTAGTAATTAAGGATACCGACAGTGCAGCATAGCTGCCGTCATAACACACACACACTGATTACTCTCTTGTTACTGCTCAGCAGCTTTTGGTTGTTCTTATCAGCCCGTAATCCCGCTATTGAGTTGTATCAACAGGGGGAGAAACGTCTAAAAGCCGATAATATTTTTGGAGCGATCGACCTTTTCAAAGAATCCCTTTCCTATAACCCTGATTACGTGAAACCTATATACGGTCTGGGGACGGCTTACTTTAAACTGGAGGAATACGAGCAGGCTTTAGTGTATGCCCAGCGTGCATCCCGTCTCGATCACACCAATTCGAAAATCTCGGCGCTGGAGGGAAGAATTCACACCGGTCTCGGGTTGTATGAAGAGGCAAAACAAATTTTCAATAGAATTCTTGAGCGAGAACCTTATAATCTTGACGCACAATTCGGAAAAGCCGAGCTGCATGCTGCAATGGGGAATGTTGAAAATGCTATCGCCGGCTATCGTACAGCACTTGAATCAGATCCGTATAATCGCAGGGGCCTTCTTTCTGCAGCTCTCCTTTACGCGGCTAAAAACAACGCCCAGGAGGCGGCGGACCTCATCCAAACAGCGGTAGACAGTTATCCTGAAGACCCGCGTGTACATTCAATCGCAGCAGAGTATTACTATAAAATTGATGAAATCGAAAAAGCTGAAGAGCATGCCCGTCAAGCATTACAGTTGGACCGTAAAGCCGAAGATGCTATCTACGTACTTATCAGAATTCTATTTTTGGAGAATAGATTTGAAGATGCGGTTGAAACTGTAGAGAAAAACCTTGCAATCGATCGTGATGATCCCCTCCTTTGGTATCTGCGGGCAAAGGCTTTTATGCATACGGAGGATGAAAAAGGTGCGATAGAGAGTTTTTACACGGCCCTAAGCCTAAAACCAAGTGATGCAATTGCAAGGATCGCCTTGGAAGAGTTCTTAATGAAAAATTTCCCCCCCGACAATGAAGATAGAAAAACGGCCGCAGATATTCGGTTTGAATACGGTGCGGCCTATGAACGTGACAACAGGGTTGAACTTGCCCGACAGGAATACCGACGGGGTTTAATGTTAAATCCATACAGTCGGGATGGACGTCTAAAGTACGCTACTACCTTTAAGCGCTCCAACAATGTTGGAAAATACCTTTCAATACTTGAAGTTTTAAGTAATGAAGGAAATACAAACCAAGAAATTAATGATGAAATTGAAATCTATAGAAGTCTACGAGAAGATAGTGTAGCCCGTTCCTGGGGGGTGGACCAGTTTGCAATAGATCGTTTTCGTTACCGTTTTGCCCTATTTAATGATTCTGCCCTGTCAAGTTTGATCCATCTTCAGGCATCAGAACATTTAACCAGTTATATGCGGGGGATACTCCAGGGGAACGAACATATCCAAATTGATGATACGGGCAATGTAGAAACCTTTGCTGAGGCCTTCAAACGGGCCCGCACTGCAGGGGTCGATTTTTTTGTCGTCCTTACCTACCAGGAGGGCGAGCGTGCCTTCAAAACAGTTGCAAAGGTGTACAATGGTTCTACCGGTACGATTATAGATACTTTTGAGAGCCTTAGAACGGGAAACAGGAGAGTAAG
Organism: uncultured Sediminispirochaeta sp.; assembly: GCA_964504785.1. Taxonomy (GTDB): domain Bacteria; phylum Spirochaetota; class Spirochaetia; order DSM-16054; family Sediminispirochaetaceae; genus DSBN01. Next base: position 14,999 of record CAZDFY010000075.1, read on the forward strand.
CCAGGCACTTATTCGCATTGCCGGCAGTATCGCCGACGCACTTCCTTTACGAGGAACTATCCATCAAAGGGAGGATGAAACTGTGTTGATAGATATCGGGTCTTTTCAGGAAGTAACACCGGAGGATGAATTCGATGTAATTCGCAGTGACAACCTTGAGTTATCCAATAACAAGTTTGAATTGGAGTATACTCGGAGTGATATTCTAGGTCAGGTGGAAATTACCGAGGTAGATGACCTTCTATCGGTTGGACAAGTTACCACCGATCAGTTTTTCGATCTTGTAAACACCGGAGATGCGGTAATTCCTGTTCGTGAACAAGATGATCAAGATGAAAATCAGCCCGGGAATGATACCGAGGAACCACTCATAATTCCTTCAGAGCTCTATAAATCGCTTCTTGAGATAGAGTGATTCATTGACATATATTTCCCTATATCATATATTTTAATCGCACAAAAAGAATAATTTTCTAGGAGGATAGGATGAATTTAGCAATTAATGGATTTGGAAGAATCGGACGTAGTGTATTTAAGGTGGCCTTTGAACGTAAAGATGTGAATGTTGTAGCAATTAACGACATCACCGATGCAAAAACACTGGCTCATCTCCTCAAATATGATTCAAACTACGGCCCTTACCAGCACAAGGTTGAGGCAAAGGACGACGCTATCGTAGTAGACGGAAAAGAGATTAAAGTACTTGCAATCCGTGACCCCAAGAGCCTTCCGTGGAAGGACATGAAGGTCGATGTAGCTATTGAGTCAACCGGCGTGTTCCGTACCGCCTCGGGCCCCAAGGGCGGGTACAAAGACCATA
>CAZDFY010000076.1:0-8904 GCA_964504785.1 uncultured Sediminispirochaeta sp.
AAAGAAGAGGCAATTGAAGTAGAAGGCATAGTAAGAGAATCACTTCCCAACACTATGTTTCGCGTTGAGCTGGACAACGGGCATGTAATTCTTGCCCATCTTTCAGGAAAAATGCGAAAGCACTACATCAGAATCGTGCCCGGAGATAAAGTAAGAGTTGCTCTGTCACCTTACGATCTTACCCGCGGCAGGATTATCTACCGCGAGCGTTAATATTCACAGCCTGTGTAAGGTCCTTTCGTAATTAGAATAACCTCAAAAAAAACCTCATTTAGTGTTGTGCTTGATAATTACCCATGTAGCCCCAGTACCGCCCTTTTCACGACGGGGCGTACCCAATTCCCCGGCAATAGGCGACTGTTGCAAGTATTCCAAGACCGCCTTAGGCAGGACCGACCGGCCCTTTGAATGATGTCCCTTACCATGTACTATAAGGACCTTTCGTAATTTCCGGGACAGTGCCTCACTTAAAAAGCGATCTAACCGTGAAAGAGACTGCTCCAGAGTTAATCCATGAAGATCAATTTCATCTTCCGGTTCAAGTGCGCGTAAATACTCCCTCCTGGCGACCGCATCTATTTCCCCTTCAGGGTCGCCCTTGTCATAGTACTTCCAGTTGTCCTCTGAATTGATCCATTTCTCAAAGGCCTGCCTGCTTTTAGCCTCGGAGCTTTCCTTATCTTGGTCCTTACGATTTTGACCCTTTTCCCATTTATCAAGAATTTGTGCAAAATCCATTTTAAGACTCCTTTTGCAATTACAATGAGGTCCTTATAGTAAAAACAGCGTTTTCGGGGTATTAGTTACATCCGGGGTACCGGTTTTAGCACATCCTTTAGAATCCATCCCTTCTGACCCAATCCCGTTTCAATAAAATAAAACTGGTGTGCCCTCCCCTTGATCTTCACTACCTCTCCATCCTTCAGTGTAAAGGAGTTTGAAGCACTCTCACGGGGGATCTTTTTCACAGGGGGAATGCTATCCTCTTGAATCACAACTACTCCGACCTTTTTATTTGATTCAACTATCGAATATACAAATCCGATAGCTATAACCACGCTTAGAAACAGCATAAAAGCTGCAACAATAAAATAGCCGTTTTTCCGTCTAAAGAGATAAATTATTCCAAGGAATCCGGCCATATTTACAAAGATGGTTACTAAAAACAAAAAGAAATCAGGATGAAACAAGAAAGGCGGCTCAATATCCGTATTTATGCCCTTTTCCTGTGAAACATACTCAAGAAAAGCATCATACGTCGTGTTCATCGGCTCTAGGGTCAAAGCTGTTCTTGTATACAGGACAGCCGAACCTACACTCCCTTTTTGAAAGGCGGATAAAGCCGCATTGTAATGCAGATCGGGGACATCAGGCCTCATACGAACACCTTCAAGATATAAGATCTCCGCAGTAGAATAATCACCATCCTCATAAGCCTGACGGGCTTCTTCAATTGTAACAACCACAGATTCCGAATTAAACTCCGCCGCCCCGAAGGAAAGTAATAAAAGAAGGGGAATAAGTGCTGCTAATTTTCGTCGCGTAAGCAGTAAAAAGAGAAAGAACAGCAAGGGCCCCGGTAAAAGCCAGAGGTAGGACTCTATAGTCGCAAAACGGGTGGTAATTTCACCACGTCCCATTGAATCCATGGGTATTGGCGTAAATTGAAAACCTGCTCCATCCTCTTCCTTGGCGGTTTCCGCGCTTTGTGAAACAACCTCCACATCGAAAGTAAAGGAACGGGTGGAGTATATTCTATCCGAATCGGGGTTTATCCCTTTCATTGAAGGGATCCGAACGCTTCTTTGCCCCGCTTCTTCAGCAACCAGGGTATAAGTATATTCACGGACCCCTTTATATCCCTTTTGCGTAGGAACATAATCGGAGGACTCTTCGTCCTGCAACACGGAGAAGCCCTCAAGTTGAAGTTCCGGAAAATCCACATAATTCAGATTACCCGTCCCCTCTATTTGAACCACTAGGGTTGTTCGTTCGCCAACCCCAACTTCCCGCTTTTCTAACTCCGCCCCAAGACGAAATGCCCCTACTGCTCCGCTTTTCCGGACTTCCTCCGGAAGCGGCAAAACCTCTAGAACCGGGCGATCGGAAACAGCCTGCCCGTTCTCGTAGTTCACCCGTCCCTGGGGCAATGCGATACGCCCCGTGGTGGAGGGGGTAAGCATAAAACCGGCAACAGGAACTTCATAGAGGGTTTTCCCTCCTCTTTTGAGACGATTGATACTTCCGACACCCTCCGCGGATTGAAAGAAGCCCTCCTCCGGAGTACCGACGGTCACATCTTCAAATATGCGTATTTCCGGCTGTTCCAATGCAGTTAATACACTGACAATATTTTGCCCTACATAGGCAGTATTCTCAGAAATACGCCATTCAAGTTCAAGGGGAATAATGAGTTGCCGATTTCTATACACCCCCACTTCCATCAATTGTGGTTCAGTAGTATAGACCCTGTCTATACCGGAAATACGGTACGGACCAATCTCAAAACGCCCGGTATCTTCACAGCGGTACACATACGTTATTTCAGTACGGGTGAGCTTTTCTCCCGAAGGACCGGTACCGGTTACAGGACGTATATAAGGTCCGCGTAACAGTACCATGTTGTTGTCCAGCTGCGGCTCATCAACCACTACCATTGAAGCATCACTTACGGGGACCTCAATAGTTATGCCGAAGCGATCATTTCTTCCAACCGGATTTGGGCTGATCTCCATTGAAACACCACTGTTGTTTTGAGCATGAACACTAGTAGAGACGAGAACTAAGAACACTATGTGGAGAAATAACGTTTTACGCATAGCTACCAATCTTTACCTGTATCTGTGTGTTCCGGTTTGTAATCCGGAGTAAGCAAGGTAGGAGAACTACGCTTCACATAATCAAGAATACGGCTTCCGTCATCACTTACCTCTTTCGATTCCTGGGAAGGGTCTGCCTTTTTTCGGTTTTCCTGTTGATTCTCAGTAAGGTTCAACTTCCGTAAACAGTATTCCAAATTAGCCTTTGCTTCTACATCATCAGGCTCCAGACGGAGGGCCTTACGAAAATCATTATAGGCACTCTGGTAATTTCCCATTTCATAATGCAGTACACCGCGATTAAAGGCAATCCGAAAAAGAAGTTCGGGGTCCTGACTTTCATTTACCGAAGACTGCCACTCTTCCATTGCCGCCGGTGATTCTCCTAAAGAATGGTATACATTCCCAAGGTTAAACAGAAGCCGATCGGCGTATTCGCTCGTATCTAAACCCTGAATATATACCAAGTTTGCCTCTTCGTACTCTCCCCGGGAGAAGGCATAGTTCCCCTCAATTACCTTTAGATACCCCTCCATCTGCGAACACGAGCTAAGCAGAAGAATAAAAAAGAAAATGCCGGTAACTAATAGGTTCCGCGCCATGGAATAACCCTCACTAAAAACGATATCAATAGTGCAATTACGGCAATCATTAAGAACGGTGTGAATCTCTCTTTTTCTATAAACCGGATATTGTCCCCCTCTTCTCTGACAGAAAGAGATTCAAAGATTTCAGTTAATGAACCAACCTTGTCCATTTGACAGTATGAACCCCCGCTTCCCTCTGCGATTTTCCGCAAAGGTACCGGATGTAAGCGACTGATTACAAAATCCCCTTCTTCGGTGCGTAGATAGCGCTCATTATCCAGGGGGATCCTTCCCCCTGCTTCGGTCCCGACTCCAATTACATCTACCGTAATCTTATTGTCGGAAGCGGCTTGTATCAATGCGGTGCTGTTACCTCTATGGGCTTCTCCGTCGGTACATAAAATCACAATTTTTCGGCGATCCTCTCCGGAGGGAAAAGCATCAAAGGCGGCACGCAGGCCGGCCTCTATACTGGTGCTTCCGGAGGTAAACAAGGAAGGGGTAATAGTATCGACAGCCTTATTCAGTGCTTCAAGGTCCTCGGTTGCCGGTACATACACATAGCCCTCCCCTTTAAACAACACTAAACCGAACCTAGCGGAATGAGTACGATTAATGACAGTGTTGATCATAGATATCGTACGTTGAAGGCGGCTCGGTTTTATATCCCCGCTGAGCATACTCCGAGAAATATCCACCGCAAAAATCACGTCTTTATCCGCCGGCAGTTCCTCCAAAGTCTCATGGGTATCCTTTATCCCCGCCAAGGAAATGATAATAAATAAAAGCGCCAGCAGATAAAAGAAAGAATAAAAAAACCACTTTATTGTAAAGGCATCATACAAGTTCTGTTCCGGCCTGCTCCCTTTCACTCGCTTAAATTCCTTGCGACCGATTCTGTAATTGCGCAGCAGTACCGCCCCTACCGGGACCAACAGCAGCAGCAGCCACAAGCTTTCTGGGTGGAGCAGCATCCTAGAGGACCTCCCGAAACATGATTTTTCGAATAGCAAATGCAATCAACAGAAGCACCAGCCCTGCCAAAATAAACTCCCTATGGAGCGGCTCTGTTTTAATATCTATGCGCACCCGTTGCTGTACAGTCTCCAGGGAATCTATGTCGTTAAACACAGACTCCAACGAACCCGGACTGGTAGCCGGAAAAAATTTCCCCTCGGTCATCTCCGCGATTTCTACCAGCAGCTCTTCATCATACTGACTATCTATTTTTCCCCGGATCACATTACCGGTATTCGGATCTTCAAGCTCGATGGACACCTCTCCGCGGGTCCCTACTCCGATTGTATATACCCGAATTCCCATCTCCGCGGCAATTTTAGCAGCTGAAAGGGGAGGAATCTCTCCTGCGTTGTTTTTACCATCAGTAATGAGGACCACAATTTTGTTTTGTGCCCGGCTGTGCCGTAAATGTACACATGCAACCGTTATCCCCATCCCGATTGCGGTTCCCTGGCCCATCTCCATTAGCTTCAGTCCCTCCAAGCGACCGACCAGAGTCTCGTAATCACGCGTCGGCGGTACACGGAGGGCAGCCCGATCGCCGAAGGTTACAATTCCAATTGAGTCGTTGTCTCGACGGGTAATAAAGTTTCTCAGGACCTTTTTCGCAGCTTCAAAACGGTTTTCCGGTGAAAAATCCTGGGCGGCCATACTCGGCGATTCATCAAGAACAAAGAGAATATCCACTCCCCTATTCAGATGTATTCGCTCCTTTTCCGAAATCGACGGACCGGCCACAGCAATCAAAAGGGCAATTAAGCCCAACCAAAAAGCACTAGTTGAGACCAACAGGACAAAACGCTCCAACAGACGGGCCTTCGGCAGCACCTCCTTTTGCCAAATGGTAAAAGAAAAGGAGATATGGGACCCCCGCTTTTTCCACAGATGATTTAGAAAAAAAAGTGTGGGTACAAGGGCTAATAATATTAAAAGTACCGGCGATTCAAAGGTGATCATCCTTTCCGTTTTCCCCGCTTCTCTCTTTTTAGCTTTCTTTTTAGCTTTTCCGCTTCACGATTTACTTCTTCTACATACACCTCAATATCTTTTGCCGCCGAAATCACCATCTTGAGGTCCTCTTCCCGCTGTTTCTTTGAAGCATTCAATCCGCCAAACTTAATCTCATCACTCTGCTGCATCATCCGTACCAGCGCCTCTACTCGGTCCGCATTGTCCGCAGGAAAAGTATGCCGTAACTGTTCCCGAATTTCAGAAGAAGTAACCGTCATAAAGTCTTCCTTTGTACGGTAAGAGAGGTACCTTCTAAGCTCTTCGGACAGCACTATATAAAAACGCCGACTGCTCATTTGCATATGCGTTTCCCCAAGTTCTTTCAACACCCGCATAAAACGTTTATGCGGACGCCTGCCGTATTGTACCGATACAAATCGTTTTATGCTCCGTGTAATACCCCCGGCAAAACTAAACATAAACACCGGCCCGAAAAAAAGAATAAACACCGCCAAGCCTATAGCCAAGCGGGTACCAGGAAGAAACACTTGGCCCTTAATACCAAAAAACTCTACATCCCGCTCCTGTAAGATCGATTTCGTATGAAGCTTTACATCATTAAGGACTACATCACCAAGGGTAATAGTTGGAAGTGTCCTTGTACCCGGAGCGTAGGTGGTAAAATCAATGTGCACCTCCCATCTCGACCCACTTTCCTTCAGGCGTACATCATGGATATCTATCCAGTGTGCCACCGGAACTTCCTTGGGAGGCAACACCCGTAAGCCGGGTTCAGGATACAGGGTAATGCGCATTTCTACCCTATCTCCAACATAGAAATCTGGTGGCAAAAAAATTGATTTTTCAATCTCCGCCCCCTCTACCGCCGTCGCGGGAACCAAGCCGGGGCCGCAGAATAACACAAGCAGCAACAGAACAAACAGCAATAAAATGCCCGCCCCTCCGGGCCCGTGTATTCCCCCTCTCACCTTCGCTTTCTCCTCGACTGAAAAAACTGCATTAACTTTACCACCGGATCATCGTTGGTACTTATGGAAAGAGTATCAACTCCACGACGCCGGCACTCACGCTGCCAGAGGAGATGGTAGGCATCCCAAAACTCACGGTAAGAGTGGCGAAACTTTCTACTTGCCCCCGGAGCTTTCATACGGGCCCCCGTCTCAGGATCAATAAGCTGCACCATCCCTGTAAAGGGAAATACCTTCTCCGAGGGGTCGGTAATCTTAACCGCGATTACATCATGCTTTTTAGATAAAAGACTCATTTCCCGCCAGCTCGGATTCACCCTGAAATCGGACACTATTACGCAAATTCCCCGGCGGTTCAGGGATTCATAGACCGTTCGAATCGCATGGGCCAGGTCCGAGCCCTGTCCCTCCGGGGGCAGGTGCATCATATCTTCCACCAGGCGAAACACCTGCTTTTTTCCCTTTCGCGGGGGAACCCATTTTTCGATCTTATCGGAGAAAAAGACCGCCCCCACCCGGTCGTTATTGTGCACCGCTGAAAAGGACAGAAGAGAACTCACAACCGCCGTCATGTCCTGTTTACTCATACGCCCTGTTCCCGTCTGCAGTGAAGCCGAGACATCAATGAGCATAAACAGGATCATCTCACGCTCCTCGCGGAAGGTCTTCATATAGGGAACACCCAAGCGGGAACTCACATTCCAATCGATAAAACGCGAATCATCTCCCTCGTGATACTCCCGAACCTCATCAAATTCGAGACCCGGTCCGCGAAACACCGAGCGATAGTTACCCGAAAGCAGCCCCTCGACCAATTTCGCCGAAGCAAGGGGAAGATTTTTTATGCGTGAGAAAAGACTGAAGGTATCCATATAGTTTAAGGAACCGGCACCACTTTCAGCAGCTGTGTAATTACATCATCGGGAGTAAGTTCTTCCGACTCGGCCTCATAGCTCAGTACAATACGATGACGCAGCACCCGATAGGCCACCGCCTTTACATCATCGGGAATTACAAAAGTACGCCCCTCAAACAGGGCCTTGATTTTAGCGCATCTGTACAAATAGATGGTCGCCCGGGTAGAAGCGCCGTAATCAATAAAGCGGGAAAAACTGCGGCCCTCCTCACTATTTGTGCGGGAGGCGGTCACAATCTGCACAATATACTCTTCTATCCGCTCATCCACCAGCACGGCGGAAGCAACCTTTCTGAGGTCCCGCAACTCCATCGGATTGAGAACTTTACTTACACTTATATCCGTGTGAATGCCCATTCGGCGGAGGATCTTCAGCTCCTCTTCACTGCTTGGATAATCAACCTGCAGCTTCATAAGAAAGCGGTCAAGCTGAGCCTCCGGCAGGGGATAGGTCCCCTCATGTTCTATCGGGTTCTGGGTTGCAAGTACAAAAAAGGGATCCGGAAGGGGATATGTAGTTTCCCCGATAGTAACCTGACGCTCTTCCATAGCCTCCAGCAGGGCCGACTGCACCTTGGCCGGGGCGCGGTTTATCTCATCCGCCAAAATAATATTGCTAAAAATAGGCCCCTTTCGCGGTACAAACTCTCCGCTGTTCTGCCGATACACAAGGGTACCGATCAAATCCGCAGGCAGTAAATCCGGGGTAAACTGCAAACGTTTAAACCCGACATCCACCACATCGGCCACAGTCTTTACCGTCATGGTTTTTGCTAAGCCCGGGACCCCTTCCAACAGCACATGACCACCGGCAATTAAAGCCATTAAAATACCGTCCACCATGCGCTGCTGCCCTACTATTCGTTTACCGATCTCATCTCGACACTGGTCGAGTTCAGCGGCGGTGTGTACAATTTGATCCTCAAATTCGGTTGTTATCATAAAGTATCCTTACTAGTGCTTTACATTATACTGACCTTTTACAATAATATATCAACGTAGAGGTTTCAATACGGAACATCTAAATATTCTAAAAAGGAAGGCCCGGATGATACAGACAAACTACCACAGCCACAGTTCATTCTGCGACGGAAAGGGACAACTGGAAGAGTACGTACGATCCGCCCTTGACCGGCACATGAAAGCCCTTGGATTTTCAGGCCACGCCCCGCTTCCCTTTCCCAACGGCTGGACCATGGACGAAGAAGACCTCCCCCGGTACCTTGTGGAAACCCGACGGCTGAAAGAACTGTATCGCGATAAAATAGAACTTTATACCGGACTTGAAATAGACTACCTTGATGAGCATCAAAATCCTTCTCACCCGAATTACGATGCATTGAAATTGGACTACAGAATCGGTTCGGTCCATATGCTTCCGGACCCGGAAACCGGTGAATACTACGCAGTAGACAACACTGTGGATGAACTGGAGAAACTCATTTCATCGGTGTACGGAGGTTCAGTCGAAAAGATGGTCACCGATTACTATCGCCGCATACAGCGCATGGTAGAAATCGGCGGCTTCGACATAATCGGCCACCTCGACCTGGTAAAAAAACACAACAACGGGCCTTCCGGCGGGGCTTCCAATAAGCAGCCCAGCGGGCCCTCAACTAAGC
>CAZDFY010000076.1:9004-15730 GCA_964504785.1 uncultured Sediminispirochaeta sp.
CCGCAGACCTCGACGCCGTCGCAGCCGCCCGAATCGACGAACTCAAGCAAATAGTCAAAAAAAACGCCGAACAACACAAAAAAACCATCAAGACCCTAAAGGAAACCCGTAAAACAGTACGGCGAAACTACCACGGCATGGTTCAGCTGCTCATAGAAATAATATCATTGGGCAACCGGTATCTCGGCGGGCACCTCAAACGCTGTGCCGAAACCTCATGGCACTTTTGCAAGTACATGCAGATGCCGAAGGACATCTGCTATCTCCATTACTACGCCACTCTGCTTCACGATATCGGACTCATCGGCAAAGACCCCGCTCTCAGCGAAGTACCCCCCGAACAATTCACCGATGAACAAAGGGCCGAGTTCCAGCAGCACCCCCTCTACGGACAACACATCATAAGCGCCGTGTACAATCTAAAACGCACCGCCGCCATCATCCGCTCCCACCACGAAAGGTACGACGGACACGGATTCCCCGACCACCTGCAAGGCAAATCTATCCCTCTCGGGGCCCGGGTAGTGAGAATTGTAAACGACTGGGACAACCTCATCTACAAATACAATCTTAAAGTTGAAGAAGCAGTCGAAACCATCTCCTCCGGCTCCGGGACCATCTACGACCCAAAAATAACAGCACGATTTATCACCTTCGCACCCAACTGGATCAAAGACAGGGAATCCCAGGGTGAACGAATAATGATCGACTCCCTCGCCCCGGGAATGTATCTAAAAGACGACATCCTGCTGACCAACGGACTGATGCTGGTACCCCACGGAATGATACTGGACCAGGCAACCATAGACAAGATACACTCCTTCCAGTCGATGATTGAAGGCGACCACACCGTCACAGTAGTATAGGAGCACCCATGGAATCCCTTCGTGAACTCTACCGCATCGGGGTCGGCCCCTCCAGCAGCCACACAATGGGTCCCGCCCGGGCAGCCCGCACCTTTTACAGGAACCACCCCGACGCCCCCTCCTACCGGATTACCCTATACGGCAGCCTTGCCGCCACCGGAGCAGGCCACCTCACCGACAAAGCCGTCCTCGCCGAACTCCCCCCGGAACGCAGCACACTAAACTGGCGCCCCGACATCACCCTCCCCGCCCATCCCAACGGCATGCGCTTCGAAACCCTCGACCCCTCCGGCACCCCCCAACACGAATGGTTATGCTTCAGCATCGGCGGAGGAGCATTAGCCGACTCAGCCGATCCTGCAGGAACAGCACTTCAAAAACCTAAAAACACCACCTCCGGCACCCCCGCCTACCCCATCACCACAATCCGGGAATTACTCCCCTGGGCGGAAAAAGAAGGCAAAAGTTTCTGGGAATACGTATTTGATAATGAGGACGATCAAATATCAGATTATTTAAAAAGAATCTGGGTGACCATGGAGGAAGCCATTGAGCGCGGGGTTGAAAACGAAGGCCCCTTACCCGGCCCTCTTAAGCTGCGCCGTAAAGCTGCTGCATATGCAATGAAAAGCCGTAACGCCCATGGATTCATCCGCGGAATCAGCAGCACCTTTGCCTATGCTCTGGCCGTCTCCGAAGAAAACGCCTGCGGCGGCGTGGTAGTTACCGCCCCCACCTGCGGTTCCTGCGGAGTGCTGCCGGCGGTACTAAAAACCATGCAGGACACCTTTGAGTTCAGCGACACCCGCCTCATCCGCGCCTTAGCAACCGCCGGCCTGATCGGCAACTTAGTCAAAACCAACGGCTCTATCTCCGGCGCCGAAGTAGGCTGCCAGGGCGAAGTAGGAACCGCCTGCGCCATGGCCGCCGCCGCGGCAGCCCATCTCCTGGGCGGCACCCCCCGTCAAATTGAATACGCCGCCGAAATGGGGCTGGAACACCACCTGGGGCTCACCTGCGACCCCGTGCTGGGCCTGGTCCAAGTACCCTGCATCGAGCGTAACGCCGTCGCCGCCACCCGGGCCATTGACGCAGCCACCTATGCAACCCTCTCCGACGGCAGCCATATGGTAAGCCTCGACGAAGTCGTCGACACCATGCTTCAGACCGGCCGGGACATGTCCGGCAATTACCGCGAAACCTCTACCGGCGGCCTGGCCATGTTCTACAACCGGGACGAGCTGGAAGCCCAGGCCCGCCTCGGCCGCAGCCACCACGACTGATCAGTCGAGCGCCTTGCCAACCGGGGCGGCATACACCACAAACTCCTCCTGTCCGTATAGACCGAGCAGCTTGTCGCTCTTCTCCTGGTCGTAGGCACCAACCGCACAGGTACCGGCACCGACAGCCTCACAGGCCAGATACAAGTTCTGACAGACATGACCCGCATCAAGCAAAATCAGGCGGTACGCCTCAAACGCATAGGCCCGTTCCGAGCGATAGGGAAACGCCGTCCACACAAAAGTGGCAGCACCACCGAAGTTGTGGTCAAGCAGGGCCTCATCCAACAGCTTCTCCATATCCCCATCAAAACTCTCGGCGGGGCGCACCAGCTCCAGCTGATGGTCCAGGGGAAGATAATGGTAGAGCCCGGGCTCCAGTCCTTCGACCCGCTGCACAAAAATATACGTTTCAAGGGGGTGCCGGGCACCCCCGGAGGGAACCGTTCGAAGGGTAATCTTATCAGTCTTTTTTCTTACCCCCTGGGTAGCCCATAAGAGATAGGTCAGTTCCGCCAGGCTCAATGACTCGTCACTGAACTTGCGCCGACTCTTTCGGTTGAATACAACCTCGTTCAATGTAGACTCACTACCAACGCTTCGGCGGACAGCATCGATATCAGGCAAGTCTATTAGAGAATCTGACTGAGGCGCTTTTTGCATCGGCGGCCGCGAAGTATTCTTCTTGCGGTCGGTTTCGAAGGAGTTCAGTTCGATCCAATTCGATTTTATTATCCAACGTCCATGCTTGAGATGCTCGGGCCAGTTCTGAATGTTCTGCATATTTTCCCCCTAAAGATTAATCATAGTAAATGCACCACACTTTTAATACCGCTGCTTATACGCTACAATATCAGTATGAAGAAGAGAGAATCAATGACGGACCTGATAGAAAAAGATTATTTTAAGGACAAAGACCTTAACTGTTCCGAACAAATATTTTATGCGGCAAATATAGCCTACCGGCTGAATTTGCCCCACTCAGCATTGAAAACCGCCGCCGGTTTCGGCGGCGGCATGGGCATCGGCGCCACCTGCGGGGCACTCACCGGAGGAATACTAGTATTCAGCGAACTCTTTATAGAAGAAAGGGCCCGTGAAAGCGAGGTAATAAAAGCCCTTAATGCTGAAATGTTCGAAACCTTCAAGGCACGCATGTACTCAATCAACTGCGACTACTTAAAAGAGCATCACAGCTCGCCGGAAGGCACTTGCAAGCCCATAATTCTCGAAGCAGCTCGTGTGATAGAATCAATACTAGACCGCGAGCTTGATAATCCGTAAAGGAGGTTCATATGTCGACATCAAAAAATGTACTTTTATCCATGGTAAAAAACTACATTCATGAGGGAAAACAATTTCCAGAGAACATTCCCGTTGCCCTCGTGACGGTGGGCCGAATTGGGGTCATAGCCGGCCGGGGCAGTCTCGATTTCGGCGGCAGCGAATACTCGGAGGCACAGGTTGACTGGCTCGAACCACAGAAAAAGCAGGTAGATGATAAATACGGCTGGTGGCACCTGCCGCCGGGCAGTTACCTGGTTGAGTTCAATGAGTCTATAGAGTTGCCCACCGGCAGCCGTGTATATCTTCAAATATGGGACAAAGCAGGGCGCAACGGAATCAACCACCCCTTTATGGTACTCGAAGAGACCCTTTCACCGATTCAAACAGTCGTCTCAGTCGGTCCGGAAGGCATCGATATCAAAGAGAATGCCCGTCTGTCACAAATAGGTGTGCTGTAGCACAGCTGCGGCCGGCACGCAGCCGGCCGGTGTTTTTCTACTTTTTCTTCAGGATAATGAGCGTCTCGTCATCATGCTGAGGCGCCCCGCCCACAAACGTGTCGATACCGGTAAAAATCGCCTGCATAATCTGGGAGGCGGCGGTGCCGTTTACCGACACATTCGCAACTATATCTTTAACTCTTTCTTCTCCGAACTGCTCATCCTGGTAGTTCATCGCTTCGGTCACACCATCCGTATACAGCATCACTACATCATCTTTTTGGAGTTGGAGATGTGTGTGCTCATATTCACCGCTCTTTTCCAGGCCTATCGGCAGGCCGTCGGTATCGAAGGTTTCGAATGCGCCTTTCGCCGCCCGGTAGACCAACAGCGGGTGGTGGCCGGCGTTGCAGTACTCCACCTGGCCGGTTTTCAGATCAACTGTCAGATATGAAAGAGTAGCAAATCGGTCGATGCTGACGTTTCCGGCCACTCCCCGGTTTATCAGACTAACCACCTTGGCTACATCCCGGCCGGCCCCTGCAATCAGATGCACGATGGTCCGGATCATTACCATCACCAGACTGGCGGGCACACCTTTACCGGCTACATCGCAAATCAGCACAACCGCCTTGCCCTTTTTGCGCAGGGGAATTACATCGTAGTAGTCTCCACTGACTCCACGCGCCGGATAAGAGACAGCCGCTACATCGATTCCGGGTATCTGCGGCAAATCTTCCGGTACAAGCCACTTCTGTATATCCGCCGCAATACTCACCTCGCGCTCTATTTCCTGCTTCTCAATAATCTCCGTATAATTGTAGAGCGCCTCTATCGTCAACGCAGTGTAGTCGGCAAACACCACGCAGCGCTCGTAATCCTGCTGGGTAAACATCTGTCCTGGCGTCCGTTTGGCAACACTGAGAACTCCGAATATACGGCCCGATGCTACCAGCGGCAATACAATCAGAGAGCCGGCATAACTGTATTTATCACTGTTCTGCTCTGCGAGACGGGGATGGCCGGCTGCATTCTTAATATATACCTGTTCGCGACTCTCAGCCACTTCGCCGAGAATGGTTTGGCCAATCGGTATGGGAGTAGATTCGAAATAGACCTGAATTTTTCCCACTTTCTGTTTGGTGATATCCGGAACCTCATAAGGCGGAGGATAGTACCCCTTCAAGCTCTTTACTTCCAGCTGATTGGTTTCGGGGTTTATCAGCAGGACCGTGCCCCCGTCTGCTCTGGTTGCTTCAACAATCGATGAGGCCACGAACTCCAGCACTTGCTGCACTGCAGATCTCTCCGATAAGGCCTCGTTAATAGTTTTCATAAAATCAAAGGTAGAATTGAGATACTTGCGCATAAAATCCAAATCGACTGAGGTCTGCCGATTCGCCTCCTCGCGGTATTTCAAAAATACAAATGCATGCACAGCATAGGTCAGCGGCAAAAGCAGCGCCCGCACCAGCACAAACTTATACGGAACGAAAACAATTAACAAAAGAATGAAAATATAGAGGGTGACAAAATTGGCCCGATTGTATTCGACAAACTCAGCCCCGGGGGCACTTTTATGGCTGACATTGTACAGATGGTACACCAGTAGCCCGAAACAGACGGCCAGAAACACACTCATTAGGAAACGCATCAGCAATGGCGACTGATCTGTCACGCGGAAATACAGCAATACTCCGCCGATCAATGTTGTGAATAGCAGTTGAATAATACCGAACTTTTTATGCCGGTAGGCACCAATCCAAGCTGCATACAGGCCTATTATCACAACCTCAGAGAGCATCAGCAGCAGCGGCTCGGAAAAGAAAAAGAGCAGCACGTCCCGCAGCATCAGCACCACAGGAACAGCCAATAAGCCCTTGAAAAACGGCGAGCGCATCGGGGTCTTGAGACCATAGAGAAACAATAGAAACGCAACAATAAAGCGTCCCCATTCCGGCGAACTAAAAAAGGCTAGTACAAGTTTTGTATAATCCATCATTTTATCGCCGCTGAGTGTACCATGACTTTTCGCAAACCGTCAAATATCTCTTTTCTAATATTGGCTTTTGGCTCTTGGCGCCGGACAACTGGTCGAGTGACACACATGCGGCAAACTGCCTGCCGATAATGGAGGCCGATGCTCCAAATACTCCACTCTACGGGTAGTAAGGGCGGCAGGCGTTGACAGCACCCCGCCTTTTTTCTATGATGAGCATAATTGAGCAACAGTGCTCCCAGCCCGCCGGCAATTCGGTTCATCCGATTATAGTTGGCCAGCGCTGCTACCATTCAATACTTGCCCCGGTAGCTCAGCAGGATAGAGCAACTGCCTCCTAAGCAGTAGGTCATGCGTTCGAATCGCGTCCGGGGTAAAAATAGCTCCCAGCTTTTGCTGGGGGCTATTTTTTGCTTGATGTGTGCCGAAAACTTGCCATGCGTGAGAATCGCGCGTAGCGATGTCGCGAAGCGACATCGCCGGCCCGAGGTTTTTGCGAAGCAAAACACCGAGGGTCCGGGGTAGTTATAATTGTTATTAATACAATTGATTGAAAGGATTCTCAAATCGGGGAGCCTTTTCTTTTTCCCGGGGATGATAAAAATGCGACAAAGAAGCGAAACACCTAAACCTGATAATGAACGGGTTTGAATCTGGCAGAAGGAATCGGCTTTTTCGAAGCTTTTGCCGAAGCGATCCAAGCCTCTTTCGCCTGAAGGACCTCCTGCAAGGCTTGTTCAGGAGTTTCACCCACTGCAGAACAGTATTTTAGGTCAGGAATATCGGCTACATATGCTTTATCTTCCTCGCTATAGAAAATGCTGATATAATAATCTTTCATTCTCTTTCCTCCA
>CAZDFY010000077.1:0-15726 GCA_964504785.1 uncultured Sediminispirochaeta sp.
CAGTATATCATAACCCCTCAGTCTTGATTCTTGATGAAGCCACCAGTGCACTTGATGGCCTCACCGAACAGGCAATAATGGATGCTATCCATAATTTGAGCCATAAAAAAACTATAATAATGATTGCACACCGACTGACAACTGTAAAAGAGTGTGATCAAATTTATATTTTGGATAAAGGGCGGATTATTGACAACGGTACATATAATGAACTATTCCATCGAAATAAAAGTTTTCGTAGAATGGCAGAGGGCTCATAAATTAAATTAAGGAACCAGAATCATGGTAAATAAAACTACCCAGTTTAAAAAACTTCTTAACTCTAATGAACTTGAGTTCATATTAGAGGCACATAACGGTCTATCGGCTAAAATCGTCGAAGAGGCTGGTTTCAAGGGTATTTGGGGCAGTGGCCTTTCGCTCTCGGCCCAGTTCGGAGTACGTGATAACAACGAGGCCAGTTGGACCCAGGTGCTGGAGATGCTGGAGTTCATGTCCGACGCCACCTCGATTCCCATTTTATTAGACGGCGATACCGGCTATGGAAATTTCAACAATATGCAGCGACTGGTGCGCAAGCTTGAACAGCGCGGAGTGGCGGCGGTCTGCATCGAAGACAAGCTCTTT
This sequence comes from uncultured Sediminispirochaeta sp., assembly GCA_964504785.1. GTDB lineage: Bacteria > Spirochaetota > Spirochaetia > DSM-16054 > Sediminispirochaetaceae > DSBN01. Next base: position 628 of record CAZDFY010000077.1, read on the forward strand.
CCTAAGACCAACAGTTTTATCAAGGGTACCGCCCAGCCGCTGGCTGATATGGAGGAGTTTTGCGGCAAGATAAAGGCGGGTAAAGACGCTCAAGGGGACGATGATTTTTCTATTATCGCCAGGGTCGAGGCCTTTATCGCCGGCTGGGGGCTGAAAGAGGCACTTCGGCGGGCCGAGGCTTATCATAAGGCGGGGGCCGACGGCATTCTGATCCACAGCAGCCTTTTTGCACCGGACGAGGTGCTAAGCTTTAAGAAAGAGTGGGGCGACCGCTGCCCTGTGGTGATTGTACCCACAAAATATTACTCGACTCCTACCGAAGTGTTTCGTGACTACGGGTTTTCTATTTCAATCTGGGCCAACCACATGCTGCGTACTTCCATTGCCGGTATGCAAGCCACCGCCGCCAAGTTGAAGGAAGAGGAGACTCTGATGGCCATCGAGGACGATGTTGCCACGGTAAAGGAGATTTTTCGGCTACAGGGAGCCTCTGAGCTGCAGGAGGCAGAGAAGCGCTACCTGCCGCAGAAGGGAAAGTCGGTGGCCGCAATCGTGTTGGCGGCCAGCCGGGGCAAGGAGTTAGGCGAATTGACCGAAGAACGGCCCAAGGCGATGGTACCGGTCTCGGGGCAGCCGCTGCTGGGACATATCGTCGACACCTATAACCTGGTCGGCATCAAAGACATTACAGTTGTCCGCGGTTATGCCAAGGAGGCTTTCACTCTGAGTAATGTGAATTATGCCGACAACGACCGCTACGATGAAACCGGTGAGCTCTACAGCCTGCAGCATGGTGTTGAAAAGGTGTTAAGCCGGCAGAGTGGTCAGAGCGACCAGGGCTCTCAGAGTTCCCAGATCGGTTCGCAGAATCTAATTGTCAGCTATGGCGACGTAATGGCAAAGAAATACCTGCTGCAGCTGGTCTCCGAGAGCGATGCCGATTTTTCAATTGTAGTGGATACCAACTGGACCGACAGCGTGAACCGTCACCGTTTTGCAGATTACGTGCACTGCAGCGAGCCGTATTCCCGGGAGGTGTTCGGAAAGAATATCTACCTACAGCAGATGGATTCGCGGCTGCCGGCCGGCGAGATCCACGGCGAGTGGACCGGTTTTTTCAAGGTGAGCAGAGAGAAACAAGGCCGCTTCGTCGAGGTGCTTGACCAGGTACTGGCCGGCCCGCAGGGCGACACCGCCCGGATGAGTGAACTGCTGAACGCGTTGATTGAAGCCGGAGAGAAGGTGCAGGTCATTTACACCACCGGCCACTGGCTGGATATCGACACCCTTGAGGATGTTGTCCTGGCGGGCACGCAGTTTTAGCGGGCGGGCTGTCGCGCAGCTGATCCTGCGTGCAGCCCCGCAGCTGGATCGCCGGGCTGTGGCTCGACAGAAGGCCCCTTGAGAAGATAGTATACAATCGGAGTAAATACATATGATACATGCACAAAAATTCGTACACGCAGCCCTGCGACAGGGTTTTAATCTGTGGAGTGGGGTGCCCTGCTCCTACCTCAAACCTTTTATTAACTACGTAATCGACGACCCCAAAGTTCGCTACGTGCCCGCCTCCAACGAGGGGGATGCGGTAGCTATCGCCGGGGGCAACCAGCTGACCGGCCACCGCGGCGTAGCAATATTCCAAAACTCCGGGCTCGGAAACGCAGTCAATCCGCTTACCAGTTTTCATCACACCTTTAAAATACCGGTACTGCTGATAGTAACCCTGCGGGGTGAGCCAGGCGGACCATCCGACGCCCCACAGCACGGGTTGATGGGCCCCATCACCACGCAGATGCTCGATACCATGCAGGTGAAGTGGGAGTACTTTCCTACCGATGAGGCAGAAATCGAGGCTGCTCTGCAGCGAGCGGTTGACCATATGGACGGCGAAGGTCTGCCCTTTGCCTTTGTGATGAAAAAAGGCTCGGTGGAGGCGTATGAACGGCAGAATTCCTCCCCCGTGGTGCCGACGCCGTGGGTAAAGGCGCGTACAAGCGGCGCACCGAAGGCCGTTGCTACCCGCAATGAAATGCTTAAGGTGGTGCAGGCCACCGCCGGCTGGAACGATCCGGTGTTGGCAACCACCGGCTACACTGGCCGAGAGCTCTATGCCCTCGAGGACCGGGATAATCAGTTTTACATGGTCGGTTCGATGGGGTGTGTATCGAGTATTGGCCTGGGCATCGCTCTGGCCCGACCTCACAAGCGGGTAATCGCAGTGGACGGCGATGGGGCGGTATTGATGCGCATGGGGGCGCTTGCTTCCAATGGATATCAGAAACCGGCCAACCTCGTGCATATAATCCTTGATAACGGACGGCACGAGTCTACCGGCGGACAGGCCACCGTAAGCCCGGCAGTAGATTTATGTGCCGTTGCGGCCGCCTGCGGGTATGAGCATATTCATGATATTACCCATCCCGACGAGCTGCATTCCCTGCTGCAGAAACCGGCCAATGCGGGGCTGACCTTTATTCGGGCTCGGACGGTTGCTGGCTCGCCAAAGGATCTGCCGCGGCCGCAGCAGAAACCGTACGAGCTCGCCCTGCGATTTTCTGAGTTTTTGAAATCTTAAAGAAGAATAGAAAAGAGGAGTAACTACATGGATCGACCCACAATTTTGTTAAATCCCGGCCCTGTGACCATCACCGAGCGCGTACGCGCTTCATTGCAGAAAGAGGATATGTGTCATCGAGAACCCGATTTTGCCCAGCTGATGCTGGATATAAAACAGCGGCTGGTCCGCATCTACCAGGATTCCGCGGAGGAGTATGAATCTATCATAATGTCCGGTTCTGGAACCTGTGCTGTAGAGGCCATGATTTCCAGTTTTCTACCGAAAGACGGTAAATTATTGATAATTTCCAATGGAGTATATGGTGAGCGTATTGCCAAAATGGTGGAAACCCACGGCAAGCAGTCGGTAATGATTAAGAGTGCATGGCCCGAAGCCATGAACCTTGAGGAAGCCGAACGCCTGCTTAAAAGTGATAAAGAGATTACCCATGTGTCGGCAATCCACAATGAAACCACCACGGGACGGCTGAATGATCTGGACACACTTGGTGCTTTGTGTAAAAAGTATGATAAACCTATGCTGCTGGATGCGGTCAGCAGCTTTGCCGGGGAGCGAATTGAGTATGAAAAATGGAATGTCGCTGCTTTGGCTTCAACTGCAAATAAATGTATTCACGGTATCCCAGGGTTAAACTTTGTAATCGCCCGACGCGATCTGCTGGAGGAAGGCACTTCGGCCGCCGCTACTCTTTATCTTGATCTGTACGCCTACTACGAAAAGCAGAAGGACGGATTCTCTCCCTTCACTCAGGCTACTCATGTGGCGGTTGCCCTGCAGGAGGCGTTAAAAGAGATGGAAGAGATGGGCGGCTGGAAGGCCCGCCACGCCCGCTACCGTGAAATCTCTGAACGTATCCGGGCTGAGTTAGATACTATGGGTATCACGCGCTTCCTCAATGAAGAGGATTACAGCTCGATGCTCTCCAGTTTCCATCTGCCCGAGGGCTATACCTACGAGGAGCTGCACGACGAGCTGCGCAAGTCCGGCTTTATCATATATGCCGGGCAGGGCGGACTGTTTCATCAGATTTTCCGAATCGCCAACATGGGTGATATTTTCGACAGCGATGTCGACCGTCTATTGGATGTGTTTCGCCGGCTTACGAGTGCTGCTGGCCGCTCCAGTACTCGCGCCTAAGCAGAGGGGCTGAACTATGAGCGGAATTATTAAAACTGCAGTTATAATGGCTGCCGGCCGCGGTACCCGCCTTAAATCGAAGGGCCGGCAGGCTCCCAAGGGGTTTCTGCAGCTTGGCGACCGGCCGATTATCGAGGAGTCGTTGCAGCGCCTCCAGAAGGCTGGGGTTGAAAGGGTGATCATCGTAACCGGTCATCTGGCGGAGTTTTATGAAGAGCTGGCTGCACAGTATAACGGACTGATACTGACGGTTCACAATGAGAAGTTTGCCGACTCGGGCTCGATGTACAGCCTCTACCAGGCGCAGAAGCTTCTTGATTCAGCCGGTGAAAGTGAGGTGTTTTACCTGCTGGAGTCGGATCTTATCTACGAGCAGCGAGCCCTTAGCCGTCTGCAGGAGGACTACCGCGATTCGGTTATTCTATTATCGGGCATTACCCAGAGCAATGACGAAGTCTGGGTTGAAACCGATAGCGAAGAACAGCTTATCCGGATGAGTAAATTAAAGGAGGAGTTGAGCAAGGAGCCGGCCGGTGAATTGGTCGGTGTGAGCAAGCTTTCTATGAAGGTTTTCCGCGCCCTCTGCAGTCAGGCTGAACAGATGTTTCAGAAGAGCCTGCACGTGGAGTACGAGAAGGCCCTGGTTGCCGCGGCAGACGTTACCCCGATTTACTGCCGGAAAGTGGAAGACCTTGTCTGGGCTGAGATCGACGACGAAGATCACCTGGCCCGGGCCCGTGAGAAAGTATATCCGCGGATACAATCGAGCAGAAACAGATTTGGCGAGTAGCATGGATATTGCCGGCGTAGTTATTCTATTTTTTAGTTAGAGTTTTATAGTTGAACGGTCTATTAAAAGAAAAAAATGGATTCCTGAAGAGAGGATTACATGAAACGGATCAATGAATTGCATAATACTTATTTTAATAAAGAAATTTGGATAGCAGGTTCTGGACCAAGCCTTTCAACTTATCCTGATGACTTTTTTGAAAATAAAATTGGAATTACATTACATATGGCATATTTAAAATTTCCAACTACTACTTTTATGTATGCAAATGAACCAGACAGGGTTGAATATTTAAAAAAAGCATATCCGAGTTTTTATAAAGTAAAGCATATTTATGGAATTCCCTTTCACGGAATCAGTAAAAGAGAAAGTTATGAATTAATATCTGATTTATCTAATGTATACTCTTTTTGGCGTAGACCCTATCCTCCCAAAGGAATTAGAGGGAAAATTGATTGGACTTTTACCTATAAAAAAGTAAAGCAAGCAAGAGCTGGGAAAGGTACGGTTTTTGGAGGTCATGGTACTTGCCTTCATGGTGCGTTATATGCAGCAATAATGCTGGGGGGTAATCCTATAAATCTTATTGGTACTGGCCATGGAATGTACAAAGGAAATGAACATTTTTCAGCTGTGTTAGAAATAGATAAGGGAATGCGACCGAATGCCCCCTCCTTTTCAGATCCTAATAATAATGTTCCAATGATTGAACAGACGTTAGCAATTATTAATGCTTGTAGGAGTATAGGAGTTAGTGTAAATTGGATAAAAGATTACAGTAAGACAGAAGCTTATGAAAAATATCAAATAAAAAGAGAAAATTTAGAAAAAATGAAATTGCAGTACACACGGAAATTCACAGTTAATAAAAAAATAAAAAACTCTATTAAGCAACTTTATAACCCCATGATCAATTCTCTTTAGTGGAATGACTAAGGATGTGTTTAAGGTCCTCTCCAATGGAGGGTTGTCGATCAACTGAACTATGAAAAGCGTGTCTATGGAGTATCTCCGGTTCCGTCATCGGGGTAGAGAAGAATTGCTTGAAAAGCTTTGCGATCTTATTGAAATACCGAAAAAGTGGTCAGTGAACATTCATGGCAACAACGTTGGAGGTACGTGTTTGGTTGGCCGGAGCAATATATAAAAGCTCAGTTCGAAAATATAGTAAAAAGAGGTACACATGAACAGAGAAAGAGTACTGGTGACTGGAGGGGCTGGTTTTATCGGAAGCCATCTAGTAAAACGTCTGTTAGATGAAAATAGAGAAGTTATAGTTGTTGATAATTTTTTCACTGGATCGAAAGAAAATATTAAAGAGTATTTGAACAACCCGTATTTTGAGTTTATTCGCCATGACATTACGTTTCCTCTTTTTGTCGAAGTAGATAAGATATTTAATCTTGCCTGTCCTGCCAGTCCTGTACACTATCAGTTTGATCCGGTGCAGACGACTAAAACAAGTGTGGTGGGCTCGGTGAATATGTTGGGGCTCGCGAAGCGTCTGAAAATACCAATACTGCAGGCTTCTACCAGCGAAGTGTATGGTGACCCTGAAGTGCATCCGCAGCCCGAGACATATAGGGGAAGCGTGAACCCGATCGGCACACGAGCCTGTTATGATGAAGGAAAGCGCTGTGCAGAGACGCTTTTCTTTGATTATTACCGGCAGCATGCACTTAATATTAAAGTGATACGTATATTTAATACCTATGGACCTAATATGAATATCAATGACGGTCGTGTCATCAGTAATTTTATTGTGCAAGCCCTACGAGGCGATGATATCACGATTTATGGCGATGGAGAGCAAACACGTAGTTTTTGTTTTGTAGAAGATCTGGTGAATGGGATGTATAAAATGATGCAGACATCTTCGGAGGTTAGTGGACCCGTTAATTTAGGAAACCCACATGAAATAACTATTAAAGACTTGGCAGAAAGAATTATTAAACTTACCGGAAGTTCTAGTAAACTAATTTTTAAGGAGCTTCCTTTGGATGACCCTTTGAAAAGGAAGCCCGATATAACTACTGCAAAAGAACTACTTGGATGGGAACCTATAGTTCCGCTTGAAAAGGGACTTATTAAGACTATCAACTACTTTCAGGAAAGATTTGGATTATGAAACTGTTTTATAATTCCGTAATCGAATTAAACGCCGGTTGGGGCGCCGAAGTGTTTATGGAACGTGCATTTAAGAAATTAGGTGTCCAGTTGGATAATCTTGATTATAGAAAACATAAAAAGCACCTTGCAAAGGAATTTAGAACAAGGAAGCACCAGCGCTATAATTGTTTTTTCCTGCAAAGAGGAGAGGATTATCCATTATTTCTTCTGAAAGCAATTAGTAATCCAAAATTCTTTTGGGCAACAGAGTTAGTCTCACGCAGACGAGATCAACACCCTCTTTTACGATCTAAGCAGTTTGATCATGTATTTGTAAGATCACAACCTTGTCGTGAACTAGTAATAAATCGAGGATGGAAAAACCCGGAGCAGGTCTCCGTGATGTCGAGTGCGTATGACGATACTCTGTTTTTTCCAAAGCAAAAGGTTGATAGAAGTTTGGATGTGGTATTTGTTGGCAGTCCTATGAGACGTCGTAAAGAGATACTGGATCAACTTGCAAACCTTGGTGTTGATGTACATGTAACAAGAGCGTATGGGCAAGAGCTTAATGATATTTATAATAAGAGTAAAATCGTCCTTAATATTCATTCAGAAAACTACCCCGACACTGAAACAAGAGTATATGAAGTATTAGGTTCCGGTAGTTGCTTAATCAGTGAACGCTTGTCTGCTGAAAACCCGTTTGTGAATGGCACCCATCTGATCGAAACCGATAGTGTAGAAGAAATGGCTGAAAGAATAAAATACTATCTAAAAAATAGTGTAGAACGAGAAGAGATTGCAAAAAATGGAAATCTGGAAGCAAGTAAAAACCATCAATATCTAAATCGTGCACAACAAATAATAGATATGTATGAAAGATACAATAATAATCATAACAGCAAGTCTCTTAATGGTATTGTAATAAACGTATATTCGGTAGTGGAGCCATTATATAGAGTAAAACTATTCTTTCTCAAGTATGGGCGAAAATTCCACCGTAGATTCATCCAAAAGCGGTAGCTGCAAGGAACATATAATGACAGATATAACTGATACTCAAATAAAGGTTTTGATAGTTTTCGGTACGAGGCCTGAGGCTATAAAAATGGCGCCGGTAGTCAAAGCTTTTAGCGATCATGAACGCTTCGAAATGCGGGTGTGTGTGACTGCCCAGCACCGTGAGATGCTAGACCAAGTGCTGCAACTGTTTGAAATAAAACCTTATTATGATCTCAATATAATGAAGCCGGGCCAAGATCTTTTTGATATTACCGAGCGTGTACTAAATGGTATAAAGAGTATAATTGACGATTTTAACCCGGATTATATGCTGGTGCATGGAGATACAACAACAACCTTTGCTGCCGGCTTGGCAGCCTTTTATAAAAATGTCAAGCTTGCTCATGTAGAAGCAGGCTTAAGGACGTATAATCTATCTGCTCCCTGGCCGGAAGAGGCTAATCGCCAATTAGTCTCCAGGATAACCAATCTCCACTTTGCACCCACACATACCGCAGTAGATAATTTGATAAAAGAACATATAGATAAAGAAAAAATTATACAAACTGGAAATACAGTCATAGATGCCTTAATGTGGGTTCTTGAAAAAAATAAGCAAGCAAAACAGTACGAGTATCTGTCAGCACTGCTCAAAGATAGTGGGTATGCAATCGGTGATCGCTCTTACATACTTGTTACCGGCCACAGACGTGAAAATTTTGGAGAAGGGTTCGAACGTATTTGCAGTGCTCTATCAAAAATTGCGGAAAAGTTTAATGATTATGATATAGTGTATCCTGTTCATCTTAATCCTAACGTTCGTAATATTGTATATGAAAAACTTGGATCATATCATAATATCTTTTTAATTGAACCATTAGATTATCAACCCTTTGTATTTCTTATGTCGGGTGCATATATTGTGCTGACGGACAGTGGAGGAATACAAGAAGAGGCCCCTTCTTTGGGTAAACCTGTGCTAGTAATGCGGGAAACAACCGAAAGGCCGGAGGCGGTAAAAGCGGGGACTGTAAGATTAGTCGGCACGGATAAAGAAAAAATAGTAAAACAAATTTCTGAGCTAATTGGGAATGAAGCGGCATATAAGAAAATGTCTCTTGCCCATAATCCCTACGGGGATGGGAATGCAAGCCAGAGAATTTTAAGTACTATTTTGGAAAGGAGTTAGCAATCAGTATGAAAGTATCGATTATAGGATTAGGGTATGTTGGTTTACCTCTGGCTTTAGTTGCAGCCCAGAACCGGAACCTTAATGTTATTGGAGTTGATAAAGATAGTAAGAAGGTTAACTCGATAAAGAGTGGGGTTTGCCCCATTCCTGAAGATGAGTTTATTGCTGATATGTTTGAAAAAAATAGGTTAGAAGTCACAGTAAATACTGCAGCCAGTGATATTTATATAGTATGTGTGCCGACTCCCGTGCGCCAAAAATCATTGCCAGATTTAAGCTATATAATTTCGGCAGTCAGAGATATATCGCAAGTAGTCCGCGATGATGATTTAGTTATCATAGAATCAACAATATATCCGGGGGTATGTGATGAAATAGTGCAGCCAATTTTAGAAGAATCCCGAAAAAAGGTCCACCTCGCCCACTGCCCAGAGCGTATTAATCCGGGTGATAAAAAATGGACAGTAAAAAATATACCGCGAGTAGTTGGGGCTGATAGTGAGGAGGCAACAAAAAGAGCTTTAGATTTTTATACACAAATACTAGATTCGAAGATAACCCCTGTCAGCCAGTTAAAGGCGGCTGAAGCGACAAAAATAATGGAGAATACTTTCAGAGATATCAACATTGCTTTTGCGAATGAAATGGCGAAATCATTCTATTCGCTTGGAATAGATGTTGAGGAGGTTATTCGTGGTGCGTCAACAAAGCCCTTTGCCTTTATGGCCCATAGGCCTGGAATCGGTGTTGGTGGACATTGTATAGCCGTAGATCCATACTATATGATTGAAAAGGGAAAAGAAGTTGGTTTCGATCACGAGTTCTTGTCCCTCGCAAGAAAAATAAATTCAAGAATGCCGAGGTTTGGCCTCGAAATAGTACAGGATGCCCTTAACGAAGTGAAGCGTCCTCTTAATGGTACCAAGATTTTAGTGTTAGGTCTTTCTTATAAGCCTAATGTCGGCGACGACAGAGAATCACCATCCTACGAACTGATAAAATTACTAAAACAAAAGAATGCGATAGTAAAAGTGTTTGATCCCTTTTTTCCTGAAAAATCAACAACTGATTCTCTTGAAGATGGTATTAACGAGAGTTCTTGTGTAATACTTGCAACGGCTCATACCTCTTTTCTTAACCCAGAGTTATATTCCAATATTGAGGTATTTGTGGACGGACGTAATATGATGAACAAAGATGCATTGAAGAGTATGGGAATTGTGTATCGGGGTATCGGGATAAGTAACTAGTAAATGAATACGAAAAAAGAAGACTCAACATTTTTTGTAAGACGCCTTTTCGGTTTTTCTTTTGGGCCGGTAGTAAATGCTTTAATTGGGTTTGTAAGTGTTCCTGTTACGACCTGGTTTCTTGACCCGCAGGAATTGGGTCGGGCTTCGATGTTCACTACTGCACAAGGGGTATTTACTGTAGTAATCTTTTTAGGTTTAACTAATTCTTTCGTTAGAGAATATAAGTCCGGTGTAAATAGAACTAATCTACTTTATCATTGTCTGGTGCCTCCTCTCATAATATCGGTATTATTATCTATAGTTACAATTTTTTTCAATCAAAAAATATCATATATTTTATTCGGACAGTATGATTTGTTTGGAACAGTAATGCTTGCTATCGTACTACCAATACTAGTTATAGAAAAATATGCGACGAATGTAGTCAGAATGGAAGAGAAAGCTCGGTTTTATTCTCTTAATATGATTTTGAGAAAGATATCCAGTTTTCTTATACTACTGTCATTTTTATTATTGATCGAATCTTCTTATCATGCCGTACTAGTTGCAAGTGTTGGTTCAACACTAATTGTCACAGTGTTGCAAATAGCTAGTATGTTTCATGTGTGGAATGATTTTTCTAATTTTTCTTTTAATAAGAAGTTTTTCTCAAAGTTATTGAAATTCGGCTTACCTTTAATTCCAGCCGCTGGATTGTCTTGGATTTTTAATTCCATTGATATGATTGCTCTAAGAACTTATTCGAGTTTTGCTGAACTTGGAATTTACACTGGAGCATTCAAAGTAATTAGTCTATTCAGGATTGTAAAAACAAGCTTTAACAATTTTTGGATTCCGACCGCCTACCGTTGGTATGAAAATAACGAGAGAATTGGAAAATTCCAGAAAGTAAGTGATACAATAATGAGCTTATTTGCGGTGCTCGCAGTTACAGTTATAGTAAGCCGCAAGATAATTTTTTTATTGTTGTCAGAAAAGTATTTACCTTCAGCACAAGTTTTTCCTTTTCTAATTTTTATCCCTGTAGTTATGACGGTTTCTGAAACAACCGTTCTGGGTATTGCTTTTTCTAGAAAGACATATTTTCATATAATTATTTCATTGGTGGTTTGTATTGTAAACGTTACGGGTAACTTATTGTTGGTTCCTATTTATGGTGCGGTAGGAGCAGCATTGTCAACTGGATTTTCTTATATAGTGTTTTTCTTTATAAGAAGTTATTTGTCAAACCGGTTGTGGGGAAATCTGTATATGGGAAGGCATATTATAAACATCATTTTAATTGCGGCATTGACTGTAATAACTCTTTTTGAAAATGAGTATATGGTTTATTTAGAAATTGTTTTGTCCGGTATTATTATTTTATACAATTATAAAAATGCTGCTCATGCACTTCGAATAGGACTCAAAGCTGTAAGGAGCAAAGGATGAATATTGGTATTGTAACTACTTGGTTTGAGCGAGGAGCTGCATATGTTTCTAGACAGTTTAGAGATGTATTAAAGAATTATCATACAGTATATATCTATGCTCGTGGCGGTGAAACTTATGCGAAAGATGATCCAAAATGGGATAATGAACATGTAACATGGGGTAAAAAAAATTATGAAGCTACCACAGCAGTAGATTTAAAAGATTTTCAAAAATGGATTGAAAAATACAATATTGATACTGTGTTCTTTAATGAACAAAAATGGTGGGATGTACTGCTGTTATGCAACAAAATGGGCATTACTCATGGAGCATATATAGATTATTATACTGAAGAGCTTATACCAATGCTGGGGGTACATGATTTTTTAATATGCAATACGAAACGACACTATAGCGCTTTCAGCTGGCACCCTCAATGTTACTACGTACCATGGGGTACTGATGTAAATATATTCAAACCTGAAAAGACAGATGTAGTAAATTCGGATATGGTTACATTTTTCCATTCTTGCGGTATGAGTCCTGATCGTAAAGGTACAGATTTATTAATAAAGGCTTTTTACCAACTGAACTCATTTCAACACGCTAAACTAGTTATACATACTCAAGTTGACTTGCATCAGAAGCTTCCAACTCTGTATTCAATCATAAAAAAATTAGAAACAAATGGTGCATTAGAAATAGTTCACAAGACGGTTCCTGCTCCTGGTTTGTATTATTTAGGAGATATATATGTATATCCTACAAGACTGGAGGGTATAGGGCTTACGATCGCGGAGGCAATATCTTCTGGTTTGGTTCCATTGGTCCCTGATAATCCCCCCATGAATGAGTTCGTGCCTGATGATGCAAAATACAAAATAGAAATAGAACGCCTGTACTCACGTAAGGATGGTTATTACTGGCCCAAATGTGATGTAAGTGTTGACGATTTAACACTCAAAATGGAATGGTATATTAAAAATATATCTGAAGTTCCTGAATTAAAGAAAGAAGCAAGGATTTTTGCTGAAGATTATTTGAATTGGGATGAGAATAGTAAAAAGATTGTTGATATTTTTGAAACAGTTAAACCATTAAAAAATAATCACAAGGAAAAAGCAGAGGAACTTATAAAAGAGTATAAAAGTAAACGTCTTTCCAGATTTAAAAAATATATATTCAAAATACCATTTGCACGAAAAATTCTGATTGGAAGGTAGTACATGAACAAAATATTCTCTTTCTTGCTTTTAATCTTAGTACCAGTTTTTTTGCATGCAAATCCTATTGGACTTCAGCAGTATAGTTTTGTTTTATTTGATGATAATGTGACCAGCGGGCAGATAGAGCCCGGGTTTATGAACGTTATAACAGAAACTGAATATAACAATGAAAAATACATTCAATCTGGACTTTCTAATCTTTATAAAGACCAAAATTTTGTGCTTATGCTGCTACCCTCGCAATTCTATTCCTCTTACAACAGTCTACACCCTTATGGGTACAACGATAATTCATTATGGCAGGGTAAAGGGGTAAATTTTTATGGTACTTCTGGATTCGTTGCGAAATACAGGAAAAATATAGAAATCACCGTGAAGCCTGAAGTAAGCTATTCTCAGAATGTACATTTTGATTTAGTTAATTCTCTCTATGATACATATGAATATGGTTACTTAATAAAACAGATAGACTTGCCTCAGAGATTTGGAGATAGTGGGTTTTATAATATAGGATGGGGACAGAGTGAACTACGTTTTCAATACAATGCTTTTACCGCAGGTATAGGCACTCAAAACATATGGTTGGGTCCTACACATTTTAACTCTTTGTTGTTGAGTAATAGTGCCGCAGGTTTTCCTCATCTTGATTTGGGTATTCGGAAACTGCATACAAAGTTAGGTGATATTGAGGCCCGTGTCTTTTACGGTGTTCTTGAAGAGTCGGATTACTTCAGTAGTGATACAAGCGATGATGAACGAGTCTTTTCACTGTTGAGCGTTTCGTATACGCCAAACTTCTGGAAAGAATTCACTATTGGGGCTCATCGTTCTATTCAAGGGAATATTAATGCAGCAGATTGGTCATTTTTTCTTATGCCGGTTGATATCAGAATGACCGGTGGGAGCACTGATTCTGGTGCATCTGCATATGGTGCGGACTATTTTGACCAAAGGATTTCACTTACTTTTAAATGGAAATTTCCAAAACATAACATGAGTTTCTATGGGGAATGGGGAAGAAACGATTTTGTTTCTAATAACAGGGATTTAGTGCAGATCCCCAGCCATTCTCAAGCCTTTATAATTGGCGGAAAGAAAATTTTTCCTATAGCAGATGAAAAATATGTTGCCTTGACTATTGAACACACAAATCTAATGCAGAGTCGATCATACTATTTAGAAGATATATATAGTTCTTCTTTTTTTTACAGACATAGCAAATCTACACAAGGTTATACTCATAAAGGGCAAATGCTTGGTGCAGGTATAGGCCCAGGCTCTGTAGCGGAAAATTTGGAATTACGTTATGTTGATAATAATAAATCCTATGCACTCTTACTCAACCGACATAATAAAGATGCTGACTATGTAATGTCTGATACATCTACTTTTGAAAATGGAAGCTTTTTTGTTGAGCTTTCAATGGGTGGCAAGTTTATTTATCAGTTTGACGATTTCTCTGTTGAGGCGGGTTTATTATATCTAAATACGTTTGGCTACAACTATGTGGGTGGACTTCACAGAAATGGATTTAGTGGATATTTCTCGTTTACACTAAAATAAAATGAAAAAGAAAATCTTATTTATCATATTAAACCTTGGGTGCGGGGGAGCTCAGAGAGTTATATCGACAATTGCAAATGGAATTTCAAAAGAAAAGTATGATGTGTCTTTTATGACTTTAGGAAAAAAGGAAAGTGATTTTTTTAAGCTTGATTCTGAAGTAAAGAGAATTGACTTGGATTTGTACAAACCTTCTGCAAGTGTAAGCGAGGCCTTTAGGAATAATGTGAGTTCTATAAAGACTATAAGGGAGTTTGTGAACCGGATTAATCCAGATCTTGTGATTTCTTTTTTGAATAGAACAAATGTAAGAGTATTGATTTCACTTTTCAATTCAGCCATCCCCTTAGTCATAAGTGAGAGATCAGACCCCACGCATAATAAAATCGGGAAATTATGGTCTTTGTTAAGATTCATTTCTTACCACAAAACGAAGGTGTTGGTGTGTTTAAGTAAAGGGGTGAGTGATGCCTTTTGGTATGTACCAAAGAAAAAGAAAGTTGTTATCTACAATCCGATAGAGATTTCAGACAAGGTAGATGATAAATATAGTTTTCCGTTTAATAAGACCAGAAACTATATAATAACTGTTGGCCGATTAGTCGAGGATAAAGCCCAGTCTCATTTAATACAAGCCTTTAGCAGCATTGCGGAAAAGTATGTAAATTGGGATTTGTTAATATTTGGTGAAGGACAGCTTAGAAAAAAATTGACGGAGCTGGTGGTCTCCGAAGGACTTTCAGATCGAATCTATTTACCAGGAGAAACAAAGAATCCAATAGCAGAAATGAAGCAAAGTCAAATGTTTGTACTAACTTCATTGTGGGAAG
>CAZDFY010000078.1:0-15431 GCA_964504785.1 uncultured Sediminispirochaeta sp.
GGGCTTTGTTTTGTCGGGTTTAGGTTTCGTCGGTGATGGTCTAGTCTGCGTCGGGGTGCTTGGCTGGGGTTGTGCTTTTGGCTTTTCAGTACCTGTTACTTTAGCTTTAGGTGGTGTTTTTGGGGGTAGATTTTTACCGACAAACTTATTGCCGACTTCTTCGGCAACATCAAATAAGATATCTATTTCTCCCCTCCTCCTCGACGATTCCTGGGCAACCACCTGTGCCGACTCAACCTCTATAAGCCGCGCGGATACGGTGTATGTTTTTCCCAGAATGCTTACGTTGGCTATACAAAGATACTCAGCGCCAAAGGTATTTCCAAGGTCCTTTATATCCTGGTCCTTTACCTCTCCGGATAACTGGAACTGCTTCTCCGCCTGGATGCTGCTAATGTATGACCTGTCAATGGCAATATAATCACCCGATTTTACAAATTGTTCATTTATAGTATCTGCAACTATTGAAGATGCATTCGAATGTACCCCCTTACCGAGAGTGGCATCAAGAACAGCAACTTTTGATTGACCGGTAGCGGCCTGAATAAGCAAGAAAAACCATAACATGATCAATAAGAATCTCTTCATATAATCCCCCGTAACATAATTATACATTGAGAATTATATAATTGCAAAAATATATAAATTTTTTTGAGGTAGTTATGGTTTAAGCGGGGAGTCCCCCGCCGAGTCCTTTTCGCTCTACTTATACGAGCCTGTCTGAGCCCGAATAGACAGAATCTACCTTCAATGCCGCCACCGCATGTCCGGGAAGGTCCTCGGAGTTCCACTTTTTCATATCTTCAAAGAGGGGGCCATTAGTGTGATACTCAACTGATCCCTTCAGTTGAAAGGCATTATTCTCCTTTGTAATAAATAACACAGAGCCCTTGCTCCCGGAAAAGATGTTTTTCTTTGTTTTATGAAAATAATTATCCGCGATTAAAATCGTGTTTTCATCGTACTTACTTACACAGGTGGCGTAAATCGCATTCGGTATACCCTTCTCATCCACCGTCGAGAAAACGACCGGGCCATTTTTGCTGTTCCATGCCTCGCTCACATTTGCTGGTAATTGCATCATTTTTCACTCCACTAGTTAATAACGTTTTAGAACTTAATTCTTTCCGCATAATACCCAGACTGAGGCCTCTATTCAAGGTGAATTGAGTGAGAACACAGGACAAATACATATGCTACTTAAAAGCTGATTGGTAAAAAAAAGAGAGTTGGCAGAAACTTATTATCACGGTGAAGCACTGCACTACTTTTCACCCTCTTTATAAGTATGGACAAAATACAAAATTATAAGAAGAAGCCCCGTACACACTCAACTGAAAAAGAAGCATCGAAACAGGTGCACAGCAGGCAAGAGTCGCTACAGAACATCGAAGTAGAAGGAGACCCTATAAACCGGGCGGCATTGAAACACTTCGGCATTCCCTATCTGTTCCCCTTCCAGCGGCTGGTAATCAGTAATATTCTCGAGGCGGCGGGATTTTATGGCAGCTCTGATGAGGAGATCGGCGGGGCTACCGAAGATAGTAAAATTCCCCCGGTTGAAAAAGACCTGGATATAATCGACCCTCCGGTCCGCCGGCAACTGGCAATTCTTCCTACTGGTGCCGGGAAGAGCCTCTGCTTTATGCTGCCGGGTGTACTACTGCCGCACCTTACACTGCTGATATTTCCTCTGCTCTCTCTTATGTCCGACCAACTGCGTCGACTGGAAGAACAGAGTATACCCTCGGCGCTGCTCTCGGGCGGACAAAGCAAAAGCGAGCGTACTGAAATATGGAGGCGGGCCGAGACGGGTGAACTGAAGTTCCTGCTTTCAAACCCCGAAACCTTAATTCAGCCGTACAATTTGGAGCATCTGCGGGAATTAAACTTTGACCATGTGGTCATCGATGAGGCCCACACCCTGCCCGACTGGGGGCTTCAGTTTCGGGAAGCCTTGCTGAAAATTCCGGAAATTGTCGATACCTGCCGGCCCAAAATGCTCAGCGCCTTTACCGCCACCGCCTCGGATACCATTGAAAAAGAGCTGCAGAGAATTTTCAGCGGTGCTTCAGAAATAAGTACTGATAACCAAAACAGGGACAATTCGGTTGCCCCCACTGAGTTTGACGGGCCCTTCCACGTCATCCGGGCAAATCCCGACCGGCCGAATATCAGCTACCACGTGATAGAAAGCTTATGTAAATTTCACGATCTACGGCGGCTGCTCGATCCGAAGTACCGCTATGCCCTTCCCCGGCCGGCGCTGGTCTTCTGTGCAACCAGAATGCAGGCCCAGCGTTGTGCCTTTCAGCTGCGCCGGTGGCTCGAGGAAAGGGAGATCTATTTTTACCATGCAGGACTGGAACGGGAGGAGAAAAAGAGGGTCCAAAAGTGGTTTTTCGACTCTGAAGAGGGTATATTGACCGCCACCACGGCTTTTGGAATGGGGGTTGATAAAAAAAATGTGCGATCCGTGGTCCATTACAATGTGAGTCGATCGGTGGAGGCTTTTCTCCAGGAGTCCGGACGGGGCGGACGGGATACGGAGCCCGCCTTTTCGGTGGTGCTGTACGATGCCCATGATAGTGCTGCCGCTCAGGAAGGGAAAGATTCCCGATATCTTAGGCTGCTCGGGTCACTGACCAATCGAAACCGTTGTGTACGGGCATCCTTGATGGAGGCAATGGGAAGCCCGCCGGTGGCCTGCAGCGGATGCGATATCTGCCTGAAAAGCCGTCCGAGAGTACCCGCCGGCTATAGAGAAATTATGAACTTCTTCCGAGTGTATCCCAGGCGGTTTGATAGCTCCGGGGCAGCCCAAATTCTGTGCGGAGTGGAATCAATCAAATCATTAAAAAGGGGGGACCGACATATGTACGGCTACGGCGCTTTATCAAACTGGTCGGTTGAAGAGATAGAATCGGCGCTATTCTGCCTGGAAAAAGCAGGTGAATTAAAAAAACCCCGCCGTGGTTTTTGGCGGGGCTGCATTCGTCCGGTCAGTCACCGAGTTTTAAGATTCCACACCTTCGGAGAAACCTTCAACGCTGAAGTCCGAGGGAATAGTGAGGGTTCGTGATCCGAGCTCTTTATCGAGCATGTAAAGACCTGACCCGCCTTTTCCGCCGGAGATCATTGCCAATTTTGCCAGAATATCGTGATCGTTTTTCTCTTCCTCAACCTGCTCTTCCACATACCAGTTCAAAAAGTTGTGCGTAGCGTGGTCCTTCTCTTCTATCGCAAGATCAACCAGCTCGTTGATGCTCTTCGTTATAAATTGCTCATGTTCCAGGGTCTTTTCAAACATATCCTGAATGTCGGTGAACTCCGCAGGGGGTTCCTGGATTGCTTTTAAGACCACCTTTCCGTCTTGATCATTTACATATTCATACAGCTTCATGGCGTGAAACATTTCTTCGTGATACTGCACCATGAACCATCGGGCAAATCCATCAAGACCTTTGTCGGAAGCATCCGAGGACATCGCCATGTAAAGATAGGCGGAATACATTTCTCTGTTAATCTGCTCATTTAAGGCGGATTCCATTTTCTTTGTTATCATTTCATACTCCTTTTCTTAATAGGTATTATGAAATATAGTGATTTAGATTGAGTCAAGGCAAGCTATTTAAGAGAAAAATGGTTAGGAAAGCCTATTTTTGCGGTTTTCTTCCAAAACGGTCATTCAGAGTCAAACTGTATAGTGCAGCCTTAAAGCAACTCAGATCATCTTGCTGATAAAATCACGGATTCTCTGATGCTTCGGATTTTTGAAGATACTCTCAGGACTCCCGTCTTCCAGCACTTTTCCCTGGTCCATAAATATCACCCGGTCGGATATTTCACGGGCAAAGGCCATTTCGTGGGTAACCACCAGCATTGTCATGTGTGCCCGAGCAAGGTCCCTCAATACCGCCAGCACCTCTCCTACCAGTTCAGGATCAAGTGCTGAGGTGGGCTCATCACATAAAAGTATATCCGGCTCCATGCCCAAGGCCCGGGCGATTGCTACCCGCTGCTTTTGACCGCCGGAAATTTGGGAGGGATACGCGTTGTGTTTATCCGCCAGCCCTACTCTTTTAAGCAATTTTTCCGCTCGTGTAACGGCGGCTTTACGGTTTTCCTTGTTCACCACCAGGGGTGCTTCAATTATATTCTCAAGAACGGTTTTGTGGGGGAAAAGATTAAAATGCTGAAACACCATTCCCAGTTTTTTCTGGGCTATCAAGACTTTTGCTTTATCGAAGTGCGCTCTGTGCCCGTCCTGCTGTAGTTCGATCACCGGCTGTCCTTCTATTTCTACCCGTCCAACATCGATGGTTTCCAGCTGATTTATGCAACGAAGGAGGGTGCTTTTTCCCGAGCCTGAAGGACCGATTATCGACACTACTTCTCCCGGTTTTACTTCCAGATCAACTCCATCTACGGCCTTTACATCTCCAAAGTATTTGTGAATATTAGAGAGTTTCACCATCGACATTAGTCGTACACCTCCATCTTTTTCTCCAGTGTTCGAAATACATTGATTACTACACTTGTCAGCAGCAGATAAAAGATAGCGGCTATTACAAAGGGTGTGATAGTAAAATCGCGGGTAAAAATCTCCTTGGCCGAACGAAGTAAATCGCCCATTCCGATTACCACCACAAGAGCGGTATCCTTTACCAGGGTGATAGCCTCGTTAGCCGAGGGAGGAAGGGTCCTTTTAAGGGCCTGGGGAAGAATTATTCGCCACATCGTTTGCCAGTAGTTCATATTAAGTGCACGGGCGGCTTCATACTGTCCCTTTTCGATGGACTGAATTCCAGAACGGAAAATCTCCATCATGTAGGCTGCGTAATTAATAATAAAAGTAAGTGCGGCAGCTCCAAAGGGCGGAAGGGAAATGCCGAATATGGTAAGTCCGTAATAAAAGAAGAAAAGTTGCAGCAACAGGGGGGTGCCCCTAAAAATCCATGCGTATATCCCTAGGGCCCTGTCGAGCAATTTAGGCCCGGAGGTCCGTCCGAGGGCAAAAAGTATGGCCAAGGGCACGGCCCCTAGTACCGTAACAAAATATATTTGTAAAGTAAGGCCACACCCCTTAAGGATATGGCCTACTATCGAGAGGATATAATCCAATCACTTGTCCTTTATTGGCTATGGCTTAGTTAAGCACGATATCTTCGCCGAACCACTCTTTTGAAATATCGGCGGTTGTGCCGTCCTCACGCATTTCGTTGAGGATCTCATCCACCCTTTTGCGGAACTCATCGTCCTCCTGGCGGAACCCGATTCCGTACTCCTCACGGCCGAAATCCTCGTTCATAACCTTGTAGTCCCCAGGTTTTTTAGCGATATAGTAACGCCCCATAATTTCGTCAACCACAACTGCATCTACACGGCCGGCCTTAAGGTCCATAAGAGCAACCACATTATCGGCAAATTTTTTCATTTTACCAAAGCTCTCTTTTACTTCCGGCTCGCCGGAAATAGCATTTTCACTGCTGCTGCCCATTTGAACGCCAACGGTTTTACCGGCAAGGTCTGCCTTTGAAGTCATATCCGAGTCTGCAGAGATAATTATAATTTGACGATTTGCCAGGTACGGCTGGGAGAAGTCAATTTTTTCCTGACGGCTTTCGGTGATAGTCATACCGTTCCAAATCATATCAATATCGCCTTTGTTCAAGCTCAGAATTACGCCGTCCCAGTCAACGGGGCGAAGTTTTAGTTCTACTCCCATCCGTTTTGCCACTTCCTTCGCTAGATCGATATCAAAACCAACTATATCCCCCTCTTCTCCACGAAATCCCATAGGGGGGAAGCTGTCGTCCAGACCAAGGACAAAGTGTCCCTGCTCTTTTACTTTAGCAAGAGTTGTTTGACCTGATTCCTGGGACCCGCCGGCCCATGCTCCCAGACCTAGCGTGAGAAGTACAAGGCTGCATACAAAGACTCTGAGGTTTTTTGTTAAATTCATTGGGTTTTCCTACCTTAAAGTGAGTTCTGAGCAATAAAAGGTCCGGCGGGGAGAATACCACACATTGACGAAGGAGGTATTACACCGGTATTTGGTGACCCGTTTCTCCACACCGGACGCATGTTGTGCTCTGTAAAAAAATACCCTTTCAACAAAATTTGGTCAAGGTCAATACAGCAATTCCTGTTATTAGTTAAAAAAGCGTAGACAGCAGACTTTGTTCTATTGCATACTGTTACGAACTATTTTTTATATACAATTTTTACTACTAGCAGGGTACTTGATATGGTAAAGCTTAAAGAGGTTGTGGGCCCTAGGGACCTAAAAAAATTTATAAAGTTCCCGTATACCCTATACAAAGAAAATCCTTATTGGGTACCTCCCCTTTTTTTTGATGAATTACAGACCCTCTCACCCAAAAAAAATCCCTCCTTTGAATATTGTGATGCACGGTATTGGCTGGCTTATGAAGATGGTAAAATCCTCGGAAGAATTGCAGCTATTCATAACCGAAAGTTTATCGAAAAATGGGGTCAAAAATACCTGCGTTTCGGCTGGTTCGACACGGTGAATCGCCAGGATGTAGCCGAAGCTCTTATGGGGGCGGTTGAACAGTGGGCAATAGAGCTGGAACTCAAGGCGGTACACGGACCCCTCGGCTTTACCGATTTAGATAAAGAGGGCTTACTGGTTGAAGGTTTTAAGGAGCGGGGCACCCTGCCGATGATCTACAACTATGCCTATTATCCCACCCTTCTTGAACAGCTCGGGTATAAAAAGGACGTCGATTGGTTACAATTTGAAATAAAAGTACCTGATCAAATAGGTGAAAAATTTACCCGGACAAAAAAGATGGTTATGGAGCGAAATAGCCTCAGTTTGGTCCACTTCAATCGCACCAAAGATGTATTAGCTTACGGAAAGGGCCTGTTTAATACCCTTAATGAGGCGTATTCGGACCTCTATGGAGTAGTTGAATTAACTGATAAGCAGGTAAAAAGTTATATCAAACAGTATTTGGGCTTCGTGAATCCTGATTTTATCAAAGTGCTCATCAATGAGAAGAATGAGGTAATTGGATTCGCAATCGCAATGCCCAGGCTTACCGAGGCCCTTCAAAAATCCGGCGGCCGTATCCTGCCCTTCGGCTTTTTTCATCTTCTGAAGGCACTAAAAAAACCAAAAGAGCTGGTGTTTTATTTAATCGGTATTCGTCCCGACTATCAGAATCGTGGGATCAACGCCATTCTATTGACCGAGCTCTATCGTGAATGTATGGATTACGGAATAAAATACGTACAAACCTGTGGTGAGCTGGAAGACAACTCAAACATTATTACTTTAATGAAAAACTTCGAAACCAGAGAAAATAAGCGCCGCCGCTGTTATATCCGACATGTGTAAAACCGCTTATCGAGCCAGGGTGTGCCCGCTTCGCTGGGCACACTAAAAACAGGCCTTCGCATACGCGAAGACCTGTGCCTCCTTTTAGGGGACCCCACCTATTTTTCTTCGCGCATATACGAAGTACCCAGGGCATCGGGGGGTCCAACCTTCCTGTTGTGGGATTCCCACACAGTTACCAAAACCAGAACGAGCACGGTAGCTATGTAGGGGGCCATGTTCAGATAGGCAGAAGGTATATCGGTTCCACTTGCCTGTAGTCTGAACTGCACCGCGTTTATCCCGCCAAAAAGAATCGCTCCAAGGATAGCTCTGGAGGGATTCCACATGGAAAAAATTACCAGGGCGATAACGATCCAACCTCGCCCTCCGGTAATATTCTCCGTCCAGCCGGGGGTATACGCCAAAGACAAGTGCGCCCCCCCTAGCCCTACCAGCATACCACCAAATATGGTATAAAGATAGCGAATTTTTGTTACATTCAGCCCCATCGCATCCGCCGTTTGAGGATTTTCACCTACCGAACGGAGGTTCAGCCCGTACTTAGTTTTATACATAAAATACCAGGAGACAGGGATGAGCAAATACACGATATAGGTAAGAGGGTCCTGATTAAAGACGGCACCGATAATAGGAATTTCCCCGATCCCCTCAACTTGCGTACGGGTAAATTTAACCGCGCTCATTCCGCTCAGGTTAAAGCCGTTGCTTTCCGGGCCTAAACGTTGTCCCATAAAACTGGCCAAACCGGTACCAAAGAGGGTAATACTCAAGCCGCTGACAACCTGATTGGCATGCATGGTAATAGAAAGAAAGGCGTGAATGAGAGCAAGTATCATCCCCACCAGCATCGCCAGCAGTACTGCGAGAAAAAGGCTCCCCGTGTGGTAGGCGGTGGCAAACGCGGTCACCGCCCCCATCAGCATCATTCCCTCGAGGCCGAGGTTAAGTATACCGGAGCGTTCTGTGTAGATTTCTCCTATCGTTGCGTATACCAATGAGGTACCCGCACTTAAGGTAATTGCAAGGATTGAAGTAATAAGCGGCATCATGAGGACACCTCCCCTTCGCTCGGTAGAACTCTGCTGTTTTTGGGATTGATCCGCTTAATGCGGTACTCGGTAAATAAGGACCCCGCCAGCATGGGAAACAGTATCATTCCCTGAAGCACCAGGCCCATTGCCGCAGGCAATCCCATCATCATCTGAACCTGGTCGCCCCCGACCAGTAAACCAGCCATGAGCACCGCGACAAACAGCCCGGCAATCGGGTTGAGCTGGCTGAGCCAGGCCACAATAATCGCGGTATAGCCGTATCCCATCGACAGGCCCTGCTGCAGTCGGTGGGAAATCGCCGTAACCTCGCTCACGCCCGCAAGGCCCGAGAGGGCTCCGGAAATAAGCAGGGCTACTACAATATTCCGCTTGACGTTTACCCCTAAACAGCGGGCGGCCTTCTTATTTTTACCGATCATATTCAGCTCAAAACCCCATTTTGTACGGTTCATCGCTACCCATAGAACCAAGCCTATCCCTATAGCAATAAACAGCCCCACATGGGCCCGACCGGCAAACCGAGGCAGCCAGGCGGCTTCGGGAAACTGCTTGGTCCCAGGAAACCCGTAGCCCTCGGGGTCGCGCCATGCGCCATAGTACAAGCCTTCGGCAAATAAAATTGCCACGTAATTGAGCATAAGAGTAACCAATGTCTCATCTACATTCAACTGCGTTTTTAACAGCGCCGGGATACCTGCCCATGCAGCTCCGGCCATCATTCCGACAAGCATGACCATCGGCAGCAGTGACCAATCCGGCAAAAAGGGCGACCAGAACAGGGCTACCCATGCTGCGGCAACCCCTCCGAAGGTCAGTTGCCCCTCGGCCCCTATGTTCCAGAAACGCAGCTTAAATGCAATAGTAACCCCCAATCCGGTAAACATAAGAGGGATGGCCTTTACAAGGGTTTCGGTAAAATTGCTCCAGCTTCCAAAGGCCCCCACAAACATCGCCGCAAAGGTTCGGAAGGGATTCGCATTAAATATCAAAAGTAAAAATCCCGTCAAAATCAGGGACACTAAAAAAGAGAGTATCGGTACAAGCACAATTGCCCGACGCGATACGGATTTTCGTTTTTCAAACACCAGTTGCATGATTACTCCCGCTATACTCTTTTTCCGCCTTTTCTTTGTGTACTCCGGCCATCATCAACCCCAGCATTCCCACATCTGCCTCGGAGGAATCAAGCTCTCCCATTACCTGTCCTTCAAACATCACCACAATTTTATCGGCAACCGATAAAAGCTCATCAAGGTCCTCGGACACAAGCAGCACACCACTGCCGCGGTCACGCTGTTTCACCATCTCCTTACGGACCGCTTCAGTAGCCCCGACATCAAGACCGCGGGACGGATACGCCGCTATTAAAACCCCGCCGCATGAGTCAATCTCCCGGGCAAGGATGGTCTTCTGGATGTTTCCTCCGGAGAGAAACTTTACGTGTGTCCCGGGAGTAGGAGTGGAAATCTTAAATACATCGATCATTTTGCGGGCAAACTCAAGAATCCGCCGGGGATCGAGCAGCCCGCTGTGGGTAATCGGGGTACGGCGGTAGCCCTTCATTACCAGGTTGTTGGCCACACTCATGTCACCGACAACCCCCATTGCTATCCGGTCGGAGGGGATATGACTTACCCCCGCCCGGATTATAGACAAGGGCGAGGAATTGGTCATATCCTTTCCGTTTATCTGTATGCGTCCGCCAAGCACCTTATGGAGGCCGGTGATGACTTCGGTGAGTTCCCGCTGACCGTTCCCGGCAACGCCGGCAATACCGACAATCTCGCCGCGTCGGACCCGCAAGTTCAGACCTCGAAGGGCCGGCAAGCCCTTCTCGTCATTCGCCTCTACATCTTCAAGCTCGAGGATAACCTCTTTTGGTTCTGCCGGTGTTTTATCAATCCTAAACAATACATCCCGGCCGACCATCAGCCTGGCAAGCTCTTGGGGGTTAGTCTCGGAAGTACGCTTCACCGTAACTAATTTGCCCAGCTGAAGCACCCGCACCCAATCGGAAAAATCAATAACCTCTTCCATTTTATGGGTAATAAAAATGGCCGATTTCCCCTCACCGGTCATCTGGTGCAGAATCTTGTTCAGTTCTTCAGCTTCCTGGGGTGTGAGAACAGCGGTGGGCTCATCAAGGATAAGGATCTCGGCCCCCCGGTAAATCTGTTTTAATATTTCGACCCGCTGCTGCTCACCAACACTGAGCTGCCAGATGTAGGCGCCCGGGTCAACTTGGAGATTGTAATGTTCGGAGATCTCTCTGATTCGGGCGCTGATTTTACGCATATCCGGTATCGGTTTTATGCTTTTCAGTCCTAAAACTATGTTCTCGGCGACGGTCATCGTATCCACCAGCATAAAATTCTGATGGACCATACCGATCCCAAGGCTCATGGCATCACGGGGTGAGTCAATTTGCACCTTCTCGCCGCGGATAAAAATAGCTCCCTCATCCGGACGGTACAGTCCGGCCAACACGTTCATAAGAGAGCTTTTACCGGCACCGTTTTCTCCGAGCAGGGCCAAGACCTCCCCTGAAAAAAGTTCAAGGTCTACGTGATCATTGGCCACTACTCCGGGAAAACGCTTGGTTATACCGCGCATTTCCAAAATAGGCTTTTTTTCGGTTTCCATATATGTGCTCTGTTAATTAGGATCCCGGTATTTTTCAAAAACTATCCATTTTTGAAGGAACCGGTTTGGTAATAGTAAATTTAAGGTTTCAAATCGGCCCGACCGAACGGCCGGGCCAAGTGGTTTTCTACGCTTAGTCTCCGAGGCTGCCCGATACACCTTCAACAAAAAAGTTCATATTCAGCATATCGCCATCGCTCATCTTTTCGCCTTCAGGAACTACAACTTCGCCTTTCTGGTTTTTGACAGGTCCCCAGAATACGTCCCATTCGCCGTTTACGATTTTCTCACGTTCGGCATCTACCAGGTCTACTACATCCTGCGGAACCTCAGGGCTAATCTCTGAGAGTTTAACCGTATTTTCTTTAAGGCCGCCCCAGAACTGGTGGGTTTCCCAGGTACCGTTCATGGCTTCTTCAACAGTTCGAGTATAGTACGGACCGAAGTTCCAGACCGGACTTACCAGAACCGAGTCGCCGACAAACTTGCGCATATCAGCATCGTATCCGATACTCACTTCACCCCGCTCTTCAGCAGCTTTTTGAGGTTCTGTTGTATCCTGATGCTGAGCAATTACATCGGCACCGCTGTCCAGCAGTGCAACCGCAGCTTCGCGTTCCTTTACAGGATCGTACCAGGTATTGGTCCACACAACTTTTACAGTTGCATCGGGATTTACTTCTCGAACACCAACGGTAAACGCATTTATTCCGCGGATAACCTCCGGAATCGGGAAGGCGGCAACATACCCAATGGTATTGGTTTCAGTTGCATCACCTGCGATCAGTCCGGACAAATAGCGGGGCTGATACATTCTGCCAAAGTAAGTCGACATATTGTCGGCGGTTTTATAACCGGAACAGTGCTCAAAATATACATCCGGAAACTCCTTGGCTACTTCCAGCATCGGATCCATGTAACCAAAGGACGTGGCGAAAATCATATCATAGCCTTTTTGTGCGTATTGACGCATAATTCTGGCCGCATCGGGACCCTCGGGTACATTCTCAATGTAGGTGGTCTCCACCTTGTCACCAAGATTCTCAATCATGTCTTTTCGACCTACATCATGCATATACGTCCATCCCAGGTCTCCGGGAATACCGATATACACAAACGCTACTTTAAATGGCTCATCGCCGCTCTCAGCACTTTCTGAAGTGCCCTCTTGTTGTCCCCCTGCGAACAGAGAAAATGAAAGCATGAAAACGAGCAAAATTGTTAAAGCTTTTTTCATCCTACCAACTCCTTTTTATTGTTTTAATAAAGATTATTGTACAACGGAATTCACCGCTGTCAAATAACACTTTTCCAATTTTTTGCCTAAAGGTCTATACCAATTCAACAAGATTTTAAAAAAAGCCTCATAAAACCGGAATGAGAGGTGAATATTATTAAATTTCTATAGATTCGCACCCAAATATGCCGCCAAACGGAGCAAGTCTGCAAACACACCACCGGCGGTCACCTGAGGTCCGGCCCCCGGCCCCTGCACTACCAGGGGCTGCGTATCATAACGGTCGGTGGTAAACGCAACAATATTATCGCTGCCGGTGATCCGGGCAAAGGGGTGGTCTTTTGGATACGGGCGGAGCTCAACCTTGCAGCTGCCGTCCGACTCGATAATTCCGGCATATTTAAGTACGTTGCCCTCTTTATCGGCCTCTTCATACAGGCGGGCCATCTCATCGTCCACCATCGTGAGTTTAGAAAGGAAATCCTCCACCGAGACATCCTCAAGCTCCTTTGGGACCAGGCTGTGGACAGGTACCTGATCGACCTCCACATCCCAACCAACTTCGCGGGCGAGGATCACGGTTTTGCGTACGATATCCATGCCGGAAAGATCGTCCCGCGGATCAGGCTCGGTGTACCCCAGGTCTTTAGCTTCCTGCACCAGACCACTGAAGGGTGCAGTGCCGTCGAACTTCCAGAAAAGATATGCAAGGGTCCCAGAAAAAACCCCTTCTATTCGTTTAATTTTATCGCCGGTTTGAATAAGGTCGCGTAGAGTGCCGATGATCGGCAGTCCTGCTCCTACTGTTGTCTCATAGAGGAAATGGCACTGGTGCTTTTTGGCCTCACTCATAATCTGACGATAGTCCGGAAGAGGAGCAGTACCTGCTTTTTTGTTCGGGGTAATAATATGAATGCCCCTCTTCAGCCAACCGGCATAATATTTTGGCAGCTCCGCAGAAGTAGTACAGTCTATTACTACTGAGTGGGGAAAGTACTCGGCATCTACATGCTCGATAAATGCATCCATCCGGGTTGCTTCGCTTCTTTCGCTCAGTGCCTTCTTCCAGTCGACTATATCAATACCGGTTTTGGCCAGGGTCATTTTCTTTGAATCCGTGATGGCCCGCACCCGCAGGTCGATGCCGAACTCACGGTTGAGGCGTTCTGATTCACCGGCAATTTGGTCAAGAAGCGTGCTTCCAATGAGACCGGGGCCGATAATACCGATGCTGAGGGTCTGATTTGAAAGGTAAAAACCAGCATGCACCGCCCGCAGGGCGCGGGCAGCATCCTTTTCCGCAATTACTGCACTGATATTTCGTTCTGAAGAACCCTGGGCAATCGCCCGCACATTCACACCTGCATTTCCAAGGGCACCGAAAAACTTGGCGGAAATACCGGGAATACCGGACATTTGATCGCCGACGGCCGCCAGAATTGCACACTCTTCCTCTACTTCAATCGAGTTGATACGGAAGCTCTCAAGTTCAGGGGCAAAGGCGTCCCGGGCTATCTGCCGGGCACTCCGGCCCTGATGAGAGGGGACCGCGCAGCAAATCGAATGCTCGGAAGATGCCTGACTGATGAGAATTACCGATATTCCTTGTCTATTCAAGGAAGCAAACAAACGGGAAGAAATTCCCGGCACCCCTATCATTCCCGCACCTTCTATATTCAGCAGGGACACCTCATTTACAATTGAAAAGCCCTTCACTGGTTTGTCGGTGGAAAATTCAGCCTTAGACGATATTACCGTTCCGGGGGCCTCTGGATGATTTATATTTCGTATAGAAAGGGGGATGTTCTTCATGAGCGCCGGAGTCATGGCCGGCGGATGCAGCACCTCAGCCCCGAAATAAGCAAGCTCGGTAGCCTCCTGATAGGTCAGTTCGGGGATAACCTCAGAACCCGGCACTTTAGAGGGGTCCGCAGTCATTACCCCGTCGACGCTCTTCCACAGACTAATTTTTTCCGCATCAAGCAAGTTGCCGAAAATGGTAGCTGTAAGCTCGGCACCATCTTTCCCCAGCGATGTGGCTGCACCTTCAAGCGTTTTACCAAGCCCTCCGGTTACAACAAGAAAATCATGGCCGGCGTTTTTGTCAAAGGCCTGTTCCAGCGCCCGGTGGGTATCCTTCCACTGTACCTCGGTACCATATTCCTGGGCTTTTACACTGATAATCCCTCGGGTATCCAGCCACTCGGCCTTATATCCCTCGGCCTTGAGACGAGCCTGAAAGACCTGGGCAATCCATACCGCTCCAAGGCCACTGATATACTCACGCGTACGTGGAGAGGAATCTCGCACCAGCCATACCGCCCTTAGTATATCTTCGATGTTTTGGAAATCCTCGCGAATAGCAGATTCCAGGTCCGGCCGGAAATCGGCGGGGACAAGATCATCCGCTAAGCCGGACATCTGCTGACTGAGCGCCTCCATCGTGCCCCAGAGCGATTCTTCACGAACTATTGCCTGATCAACCAACGAAAGAAGCGCGGGGGGTATATCGCTTTTCGGAGTCACCACTATACACACCGGCCCGTTACGATACCGGCGAAATACCTCCAGAATATTTTTCATCCCGTCGGCGGAACAACAAGTTGCACCCTCGAAAGCATGTACCGTCCAGCGCTTCATAGCGTCTCTCCTTATACCATTCATTTAAAAAATCGCACCAAAAAAAAGAGCCCCGGGAAGGGCTCCTGATCCGATAAAATCGGAATTACGCTTTGACAACCTTCCCGCTTCGCAGGCAGCGTGTGCATACATTGATTGTCTTTTTTTGTGTCCCTACAAGGGCTTTAACCTTTACAATATTGGGACGGAACACTCGTTTTGATTTTACACCTATATGTTGTCCCGCACCACCTTGCTTTTTCGGCTGTCCTTTACGGGGGACGCTATGTCCCGCAATTGTTCCTTTTCCGCATATTTCACATCTTCGCGCCATATTTGATTCCTACCTTCGTTTATTACTCTGTCAAGTGAAGTATGGCAAAGATAGCAGATAACTACAAGAGTGTAAAGGACTACAGGTCTAGAGGGCTTAATTTTTTTTAATGGTTCAATTCCTGTGGGATTTGAAGCACAGAGGCATGGTTACCCCTCTAGTAGAGTGTAAGCA
>CAZDFY010000079.1:0-15255 GCA_964504785.1 uncultured Sediminispirochaeta sp.
TAAAAAAAGGCCAAACCACAAAGTGATTTGGCCAAATTAGCAGGGGCAGGACTCGAACCTGCGACCTCCGGGTTATGAGCCCGACGAGCTACCATCTGCTCTACCCTGCGTCGATGGTGTTAACGTACTAAATTATCGTGATTTGGTCAAGTAGGGGTAAAATATTTCTGCTGCCGGCGCTGATTATGAAGCGTCAATTGTAAAGCGTACTTGGGCAGGTATTCTTATTTTGGAAGTCCTAGGACTTCCAAAATAAGAATACCCACACCAACTTTAAGATAAACTACCTATCTTAAAAAAATGTGAGCATTCGCAATGTGAAAAAATTTTAAAATTTTTCACATTGCGAATTGCTGGTACTTGGGGGGGATTGAAGGAGGGGGAATAAAAATGAGGGTATCCGAAGGTTAATGACCTCGATACCGAAGATTGATGTGTTAATTATAACAGTTGGATATAATTTAGCCTTTTGAGGCCTGTTTCCGACTGAACAAACTGAATTTTCCGATAGGAGGAATATATGGAAAATAAAATCAAAGGAATTGAAGAAATTTTATTAATGGGGCCTGGTCCTTCATTAACTCACCCGCGGGTGTACAGTGCGATGAGCCGACCGACCTTGGGGCACCTTGATCCATATTTCATTCAGATTATGGATGATATCAAGGCGATGCTTCAAAAGCTGTTTCAGACCAACAATAACTTGACCATTCCCGTATCCGGTACCGGTTCAGCGGGTATGGAAGCGGCATTTGTAAACCTTATTGAAAAGGGCGATCCGGTGTTGGTCCTCATTAACGGAGTGTTTGGTAAGCGAATGCTGGATATTGCCCAGCGCCTTGGGGCGGATGCGGACTCCATCGACTTCAAATGGGGTACTCCTGTTACCACCGACGAAGTTGAGACACAATTAAAAAAGAAAAAGTATAAAATCGTAGCTATGGTACACGCTGAAACTTCTACCGGTGTATGCAGCCCGGCTGAAGAGGTCGGAAAACTTGTGAAAGACCATGGTGCTTTCTTTATTCTTGATACGGTAACCAGTTTAGGTGGTATGGAGGTTGCGGTAGATAAGTGGCATGTAGATGCTGTTTACAGCGGAACACAGAAGTGTCTCTCGTGTCCTCCGGGGTTGGCTCCGGTTTCATTTTCCGATCGGGCGGTTGATTTCATTATGAACCGCAGCACAAAAGTACCGAACTGGTACCTTGATATGAGTATGGTTGCCAGCTATTGGGCCGGCAAGAAACGGGCGTATCATCATACAGCACCAATCAATATGCTCTATGGATTGTACGAAGCACTGATGGTGGTGCTCGAAGAGGGACCGGAGAATGTGTACAAGCGGCACAATGAGATGCATGAGAAACTGGTTTCCGGATTGGAAGAGCTTGGAATCAAGATGGTTGTTGATGCACAGTTTCGCCTGCCGATGCTTAATTCGGTGTGGATACCGGAAGGCGTTGATGATGTCGAAGGTCGTAAAGCTCTGCGCTACGATCATCACATTGAGATCGGCGGCGGCCTTGGCGATTTTGCAGGTAAAGTGTGGCGTATCGGCCTGATGGGCAATACGGCCAGGGAAGAGCATGTTGACCGGCTGTTGGGCGCATTAAGGGATATAATGAAGAAATAGGGTAAAAGATACAATTTGCAACGCTAATTAAATCCCCCCGCCCACAGAGCGAAGCCTTAAGGAGAATGTTACGGGCAGAAGTCCCAGAAGAATCTTCTAAAAAAAGGGAAGTACGGCGGGGGAATTTTCTAATTTTTCCTGCACTAAGGCAGTACTAAAACAGCACTAAGGCCGCATAAAAAGGTGTACTCAAGCGTTACATAAGCTTGTCTATAAGATTTCCGGCTTACACCCGTCCGTTTCGCTTATCAGCTTCGATAGCTTTGTGGTGCAGGCGGGAGAGGGATCGCAGGGACCACAGCAGCAGGGGAAAGGTCAAAAAGGCAAAGCCGCCGCCGAGAAAAAGAAAAAAGTCGTAGCCGCCGTGGATCATCACTGCAATAAAAAGGCCCTGTTTCCAGGCTTCAGCTCGCTCAAATTTTGATATACCGATATAGTAGCCCATGATTCCGGAGGCAACCGCATGAAGGGGAACCGCTGTGAGCCCGCGGATCAATAAAGTAGCCGGACCGCCGACGCTGTAGAATATATTTTCAAAAAAAGCAAAACCCAAGCTTGCGGTTACCGTGTAGATAATTCCGTCCATCACCTCGTCGAAGGCCGGACGGTTCAGGATAAATTTTTTCACCACAAAAAGTTTTACCCCCTCCTCTACCAGTCCTGCGACGATAAATGCACGGAAAATCAACCGCAGAAGCGGGGGATAGGGCAAACCAAGGGGATCAACTATCATTTCAATGAGAGCGGCGGGAATAACCGCCACGAATCCAAGGAAAAAGGTAAAGAGTAATAGACCGGTGGGCTCTCTGCGGGCGCTGTCCCAGCGATTAAAATACCAAAGTATCACTAATGAGGGCAGAGCGGCCAGCGCAATGTTAAGCAGGAGAAGTTCCATCGCCTAGTGTGCTCCGGAGGAAGATTCGGGTGGATTTTCACGCATGTACTCATGCTCCTCACGGACTTCGACAATCAGGTCCCTCAGTTTCCAATCCAGGTTAGAGGGAGTTGAAGTGGTAAAGGCGATTCCCTGGGGATCAGCGGCGGCCGACTTGGCGGCCCGCATAATGGCTATGGTTTCATCCCGTGAAAAACCGTGGATCAGCACAACCCTTTCGTCCGGGGTTTCCTCATCATTCATATTTTCTTGTGTTTCATCACTCATAGTCACTCCTAAGGGGGAAGTATATTTTGTTTGACCGTGTTAAGGCTTCGCAGTATTTTAAAACTGTAAGTTTATTGTAATGAATAAATGCGGATATTAAAATACATTTTTTCGAGGTGACATACATGCGATATGATAAAATGACTCTGAAGGCCCAAGAGGCGCTCCAGGAATCGGACAGCCTTGTAGGGAAATACAATCACAGTACTATAGATGTGGACCACTACCTTATGGTGTTGCTGACACAGCAGGACGGAGTTATCCCCCCGCTTTTAGATCGTATAGGGGTAAACCGGGATGCCTTGGCCCAGGAATTGGATAAAATATTAAAAGAGAAGCCG
This sequence comes from uncultured Sediminispirochaeta sp., assembly GCA_964504785.1. Lineage (GTDB taxonomy): Bacteria > Spirochaetota > Spirochaetia > DSM-16054 > Sediminispirochaetaceae > DSBN01. The sequence goes on from CAZDFY010000079.1 coordinate 3,140, forward strand.
AGGATGTACGGTTCTTCGGCGCAGGTGACTATTTCACCCGATCTTGCAAACGTATTGCGCCAGGCCGAGAGTGAGGCCGATTCTCTTAAAGACGACTATATCAGCGCCGAGCACATCCTGCTGGCGATTCTTCACCAGGCAAGCCGAAGTTCGGAGCTGCTTAAGCGTCATGGAGTGACCCGCCACGCAGTATTATCTGCACTGAAGAGTATAAGAGGAAACCAGCGGGTAACCGATCAGAATCCCGAAGGCCGTTATCAGGCCCTGGAGAAATACTGTCGAAACCTGACCGATCTGGCACGGCGCGAAAAGCTGGACCCGGTTATCGGCCGGGATGAGGAGATTCGCCGGGTAATGCAGGTGCTGAGCCGAAGGACAAAGAACAACCCTGTGTTGATCGGCGAACCGGGAGTCGGAAAAACCGCTATCGCCGAAGGCATGGCTATTCGTATTATTTCCGGGGACGTGCCAGACAGTCTGAAGGACAAGCGGCTTCTGGCCCTCGATTTAGGTGCCCTGGTGGCTGGTGCGAAGTTTCGCGGTGAGTTTGAAGAGCGCCTAAAAGCGGTTATTCAGGAGGTGTCCGAATCGGATGGGCAAATTATTCTGTTTATCGACGAGCTTCACACTCTGGTAGGAGCAGGAGCTGCTGAGGGGGCGATGGATGCCTCCAACCTGCTAAAACCGGCTCTGGCGAGGGGTGATCTGAGGGCGATCGGTGCAACTACCCTGGATGAGTACCGTAAACACATTGAAAAGGACCCGGCCTTTGAACGGCGTTTTCAGCCGGTTTTTACCAGTGAACCCTCGGTGGAGAGCAGTGTTGCAATTCTCCGGGGAATCAAAGACCGCTATGAGGTCCACCACGGTGTGCGGATTCGTGACGAGGCACTAATTGCCGCCGCAACGCTCTCCGACCGCTACATCACCAGCCGCTTTTTGCCGGACAAGGCCATCGACCTGGTGGATGAGGCGGCGAGCCGCTTGAAAATGGAAATTGAGAGCCAGCCGATTGAACTGGATAAGATCCAGCGCAAGATACTGCAGGCGGATATAGAGCGGCAGGCCCTCTCCCGGGAGGAGGATGAGGCTTCCCAGGAGCGATTGAAGAAGCTGGAAAAAGAGCTGGGAGAACTAAAATCAAAGCGCGATACCATGCATCTGCAATGGCAGAATGAGAAGCATATCATTGACGAAATCCGCTCCCTGAAGGCCGATCTGGATCAGTACAAACGGGATGAAGCCCGTTATGAGCGGGAAGGCGACCTGAATCGGGCGGCAGAGATAAAGCATGGGAAAATCCCCCAGACCAATGCAGAGATAGAAGCTAAGGGTCAGGAGTTGGAAAAACTGCAAGGCGGCTCTCAACTGCTTAGGGAAGAGGTGTCGGAAGAGGACATCGCCCAGGTGGTTTCAACCTGGACCGGTATTCCGGTGTCTAAAATGCTTGCCGGCGAAATGGCCAAATATCTCAAACTGGAAGATACCCTTTCGAAACGGGTTGTCGGGCAGGAAGAGGCTATTGTCGCCGTCTCTGATGCGATTCGTCGAAACAAAACCGGCCTCAGCGACGAAAACAAGCCCCTCGGTTCGTTTATCTTTATAGGTCCCACCGGTGTGGGAAAGACTGAGCTGGCAAAGACTCTGGCGGACTTTCTGTTTGATGATGAGCATGCCCTGAAGCGGATCGATATGAGCGAATACATGGAGAAGCATTCGGTCTCTAGACTGATCGGCGCTCCTCCCGGCTATGTCGGCTATGAAGAGGGGGGACAGCTCACTGAAGCGGTACGTCGGCGTCCCTATTCGGTGGTGCTCTTTGACGAGATAGAAAAGGCGCATCCCGATGTGTTTAATGTAATGCTGCAGCTCCTCGATGACGGCCGTTTGACCGATGGGCAAGGCCGGCTGGTGGACTTTCGCAATACCATCGTCATTATGACCAGCAATATCGGCAGCGAGCTGATTCTGCAGGCAAAACAGCTTGAGGATGTAAAAGAACAGGTGGAGATGATGATGAAACAGACCTTCAAGCCGGAGTTCTTGAACCGGGTTGATGAAATTATAACCTTCCGCCGTCTTGGGACCGCTCAAATTCACGATATTGTACTGCTTGAGCTGGAACGGCTGAAAAAACGGATGACCGCCCGTAAGATCGACCTGCAGGTGAAGGAAGATGCGGTACAGCATATTGCCCAGGAGGGTTACGACCCTGCCTTTGGGGCCCGACCTATCAAAAGGACTGTACAGAGCCTGGTCCAAAGCCCTATTGCCAAGCTCATGCTGGAGGGTACCGTGAAAGAGGGGGACTCCGTAAAAGTAACGATGGGCACCGAAGATTTGAAGTTTGAAAGGATAGAGAGCAGCGCAGCTTGAGCAGCACTGCTAAGAAAGTCGCTTGAGCAAGCCTCATAGCCGAAAGAATACATCACTTATCCCCATCCATGGGTGGGGACATGTTGTGCACACAGCTCATCAAATTGGCTGCTTACTACAGACCAGCTGAAGCTTTTCATGGCATCGCGTAATGCGGGATAAGAGTGAACACCGTCGGTAATAAGCCCTCGCAGGCGCTTTGTCAGATCCTCTTCACTTTTATATAGACAGGCGGAATGATATTCGCTTGGTATGAGTTCAGGATATGAGAGGCGTTGCGGTAAGAGAGGAACACAGCCTGCTGCTACCGCCTCGGCAATTGAAAGGCCGAAATTTTCCTGGTAGGCCGTACTTACCACGATATCGGCATGATGAAGGAGTGCGTAGTAGTCGCTGCGATTTTCAATATATCCGAAATGGACGATGCGCTCTGAAAGCAGGGTACGGGCCTTTGAAAATACTTCCGGGTACCGGGTGAAATGTTCCCCCGCAACAGCCAGTCTAAAGGGCAAACCCTCTGCAGCTAATGAAAAGAGGGTGTGAAAAAAGCTTTCCGGGTTTTTGTCATGTTCCCACCGATGGTTCCATAGGATGAGGGGGCCCTTACGGTGAGGTGAATCGGCGGGCAATGTATTGGAGAAATCTATTTTTGCGTTTTTTCGGGGGAATACCGAATCGTTTTCTTGAAATACTTCAATACCTGGGTATATAACGGTACTTTTCCCACGTAGTGCTTCAATAGCCCAGGTTGGGCGGGTGTCCGGCATGGGGCGGATAAAACGGGGAAGTTCATCAAAAAAAGCCTGTTTATGGTAGTGAGAGTTAAAAATAATGCGATCGGCGGCAAGTCCTGTGGTAATATCGGTAAAACCGTAATGAAAATCCCTTGTTTCACCGGGTGCGAGAGGGTAGTTTAGCTGGTTCTCATGAAAATAGGCAATTAAAGGCGGGCAGGAAGTGCCCCACAAAGCCTTCAGATCGGCCAGTGAAAGCATGGCGGCGGCACACACTAGGTCAAACCTGCTTGGCTCCGGTATGGAACGAACTGCTTCCAGGGCTGCCCCCCGCATCCTCCACTTCCAGAACCGCGCTGGTAGTGTAAATAGCTGAACCTTGTGGTTGGAATAATGTGCAAAACCGTCGGCAAAAGCCTTATGGGATCCCCCGTAAAAGGGTTCAATAAAAAGAATGTTGAGTGGTTCCATGAACACAGTATAGCCAAGTAGGGACAGTTGCAAAAGCATTTTTCCCATCTCCCTCCCCTCTCTCCCCAAGCAGCCCTCTTTCAAGGTAGAATGTTTCTATAAATCATTAATTCCGTAAAAATGGATTTCAGTTAAAAAAACCAATTGACAATCTTTTAATTCATGATACAATATATTGTATACAAAATTATTTATGTAATTCAGATCAAGGAGGTCGTTATGAAAAGATTTCTGCTAGTTTTATTACTGACTGCATGTGTAGTTGGTATGGTTTCAGCAGAAGGAACCCAAGAGTATCCTGCCCGTGACATTACCGACATAGTAGTGTGGGGAGCAGGTGGTGGAACCGATACGTGTAACCGTGTGATTATGGGTGAAATGTCGAAAGAGCTTGGTGTAAACATCAATGTCTCTAACGTTACAGGGGGAAGTGCAGGTTCCGTTGGTTTGGCAACCGCGTATGCAAAAGAGCCCGATGGTTATACACTCTGTGGTCTTTCCGAATCGAACACAACCACTGCAGTAATGGTTGAAGATTGGGACCACACTGTAGATATTTGGGACTTCTTTATTGTAGGTGGTTCTCCGGACGTAGTCAGTGTTACTCCGGATCTTCCATATCAAAGCATTAAAGAGCTTTCAGACGCTGCAAAGGCCGATCCCGGTTCGATTAAAGCCGGTGCAAGCGGCGCAGGTTCTATTCACCACGTGAACTTGCTTGCATTCGAGAAGGGTTCTGGTGCGGATTTTGAGTTTATTCCTTATGACGGTTCAGCGCCCGCCCAAAATGCTGCAATGACCGGTGAGGTCCAACTGGTAATTACTTCAGTTGCCGAGCAGGCCCAGCTTATCAGAGCCGGCAAGCTCCGACCTTTAGCTGTGTTGGTAGAAGATCCTTTCACAATCGGCGGCGAAGAAATTCCTTCTGCCTTTGATTCTATGCCTGAGCTCACTGAAACTCTCCCGATCAAGCAGGCTATCGGTTTTGCAGTTCGCGCAGATGCACCCGACAATGTAAAAGAAACTCTACGTGGAGCTTTTGACAAAGCAATGGCGACTGATGCTTTGGCCAAGTTTGCAAAGGAACAGTTCTACGTTCTTTCAGGTGCAACCGGTGATGAGGCTCTCGAGATAATGCAGGGATTGCAGTCCAACCTTTCCTGGGCATTAGCTGAAAATGGTCTTGCGGTAGAAGATCCTGCAGAGATAGGAATCCCGAAACCGTAACCAGCATTCTCGGAAAGTTTTACTAAAAGCGGTATGGGTGAAAACTCATACCGCATGTTATAATTGGGTGAAAAAAAGAGGTATTACACCTATGATGGAGACAAAGAAACTTCGCCAAGCTGATTTTATCACCAGTATTCTGTTAATCCTTTTTGGAGCCTGGGTATTATTTGAGTCCTTTCAGATGCCGATGAAGGGGACCTATGGTGGCGTGAAGAATGTATGGTACGTATCGCCGGCACTATTACCCCTTATTATCGGCGGAGCTGTAGTTCTGCTTGGAATTACGCTTCTACTGTTTTCGATTCGCACCGGCGGAGCTGCCGACTGTATTAAATCATTCCAAAACATCAAATTACGTACTGATGTTAAATTGGAACGCTTTCTTGCAATAATAATTGCCTTTGTAGTTTTAGTGTATCTGTTTATCCCGCGGGTTGATTTTTTCCTTTCAGTGTGGTTCTTTCTGAGCTACCTCACAATAGGGTTTTATTTAGACTCAAACGAGATTCTTAGAAAAATGACGCTGTCCTATCTTCTTATCAGCATCGTTTTTCTCATACTCTTCAGTTTTGGGTTGGATGAGCAGGTAAACAGCAGCTTCAAATACAGTACCGATGTGGTTGCATTGGTTTCAATTATAGTGCTGCATTTGATTGCATATAAAATGGCAAAGGGTTCCCAGCACACTAAGAAAAAGTTCAGGCTTGCAGCTGTAATCAGCCTAATAGTTCCACTTATTCTGGCCCCTCTGTTTCGCTATGCACTCCTAGTGCCATTGCCGAATGAAGGCGGGATTATCGACTTAATGAGCCTAATCTACTACTCAGTGAGGTAATTATATGCCTGTTATTGACGCTCTTGGCCTATTTTTTTCCAATTTCTTTGAATTGGCAATGCACCCGGGTAACGTGCTGATGCTCTTTGGTTCTGTTATCATGGGGATTTTATTTGGTGCTACCCCCGGTCTTACTGCGACCCTCGGTGTAGCATTGCTTACAACCTTAACCTATGGAATGAATCAGGGTACGGCAATGATCGCCCTGTTGGGAATATATGTAGGAGGGGTGTACGGAGGTTCGTATGCCTCGATTTTGATCAATATTCCCGGTACTGCCGCTGCCGCCGCTACCGCCTTGGATGGGTATCCCTTGGCGAAGGCCGGTAAGGGAGGTGTGGCCTTGGGCCTCACCACAACTGCATCGGCAATCGGTACTTTTGTAGGAATGCTGTTTGTGGTGAGTATGTCACCCCTAATTTCCGCCCTCGCACTACAGTTCACGTCCTTTGAGTTTTTCTTGTTGGCTTTTTTCGGAATACTGATCAGCGGGACCCTAACGAGCCCCGATGTAACCTATAAAGGATGGATTGCCGGTTTTCTTGGGCTGTTCTTGGCGGTCATCGGCCGTGAAAGCCTGCAGTTTTACGCCCGGTTTACCTTCGGTTTTTCCCAACTTGAAGGGGGTATTGAGGTTGTCCCGGTACTTATTGGAGCTTTCGGTATACCCCAGATAATTCAGACATTGAAAGACAAGTTTATCGCCCGAGATACCGCAAAGTTTGAGAAAATACTACCTGAATGGAGGACTATCGGAAAACATGCAAAGCACATATTACGCTCGGCTTTAATCGGTGTCGGTATCGGGTCTGTTCCTGGTATCGGTGAAGATATTGCAGGCTGGGTAAGTTATGGTGCTGCAAAAAACTCATCTAAGCATCCTGAGGAGTTCGGGAAAGGCTCGTATGAGGCGGTAGTTTCAACCGAAACCGCAAACAACGCCTGTATAGGCGGTGCCATGATTCCTTTGCTCAACCTCGGTGTTCCCGGAAGCCCCCCGGCGGCAATGCTCTTAGGTGCTTTGATGCTGCACGGTATTGCCCCAGGGCCTATGCTGCGTATCGACCATCCAGGATTCATAGAGCAAATTACGGCGATACTGCTGATGGCTTCTATAGCCATGTGGGTGGCCGGTATGCTGCTGGCTAAGCAGGTGGTAAAAGTACTGCGGATTCCCCCTTCAATTTTTATGCCGATTATCGGTGTGCTGTGTATCATCGGCAGCTATGCCCTCGGGACAAAGGTCATAAACCTGTACCTGATGCTGCCTGTGGGAATTATATGTTACTTTCTGACTGAAATGGGCTATCCGATTGCACCCCTGGTTATTGGGGTAATCCTTGGGCCGATGGCCGACTCCAATTTGCGGCGGGCCTTAATGGTCTCCGGCGGAAGCTTTGCTCCGATGTTCACCCGCCCTGTTGCTTTGGTTCTTGTAATAATCATAGCTTTGCTGATTTTGAGCCAGATTCCGGCGTTTAGAAAGCTGATGGCTGGGATTAAGGATAAACTGTTCTCCAAAAAGCAAAAGCAGAATCAGGGGTAAAAGAAGTACATTCATATGTTTCATAACAGGCTGTGGTAATAAAAATACTGCAGCCTGTCTGCTATTTATTCTACTCCGTCAAAGAAGGCGGATTGAATTATTTTACGGTTGAGTTCGGTCAAAAACTTAATATGGTCCTGTTCCCATACAGCAAGTTTTTCATAAAGTTCTTTTTCCAACTGATAATCAGAAACCTTAGATCTTTGAGAATAAAGTTCATATGCATTTCGTTCTATTCCAAGGGCTGCACTTAATGCTGCAGATTCATGGCTTGCTGATTTAATCTCTTCTTTTATATCTTCCGAGACTACGTGGGAAAACAATTCGCTGTGCTCTTTTAGTGAATCGAGGTGATGAAGATTTCCCTCTTCAATAAAATGTTTGTATTCATCAAGGAGGGTGTGTTCATGTTTTTTCTCTTCCTCCGCGATGATTTTAAAGATTTTTCGTACTGATTCGTGTTCTGCTTCATATGCCTCATGTTCATAAAAATGTTTGCTTTGCCGCTCAAGTATAATTGCTTCTTGTAGAATCTCTACTACTCTTTTTTTGTCCATGGTATCCTCCTTAGAAGAACTTATCTTTGTTAAGTGGCCTGAATATAGTGGAAAGTAGGGTGAAAGTAAATATGGTGATGCACTAATTAAAATCAATTTTTGAAAAAAGCAATAAAATAAAGACTAAAGAATACTAAAAATACGACCATAAATCCGAAAAAAATTATGTATGTATCACAAGATTAAAGTATGGTATAGTATGCTAAAGTTATGAAAACTATCAATGATGTTGCAAAAAAAGCGAATGTTTCGGTCGCTACCGTTTCAAGAGTAATCAATAACAGTTCACATAAGGTAAACGCAAAAACAAAAGAAAAAGTTCTTAAAGTAATCGAAGAACTGGATTTTCATCCTAATGCGGTCGCACAAAGCCTCCAAAAAAGGAAAACGAATACCATTGGTGTGTTGATTCCTGATATATCAAATCCGTATTATGCAGAGATAGTTCGAGGGATACAGGATTGTGCTGAAGAAATAGGAGTTTCAGTTTTTCTCCAGAACACCGATAGAGATATAAAAAAAGTTGTCCGGGACATATATCTTTTACGGGAAAAAAATGTTGAAGGGATTGTGTTTAGCGGGGGTATTATTACTGACGAGATCCTGAACTCATTGGGTAGTCTTAGAGAAAAAGCCCTTGTTATCGGACGACAAAAAATCGATATGCCTTCAATTAGAATTGATAATAAAGCCCTCACCCTAAGGGTTGTGGAATATTTGATATCCCTTGGCTACAAGAATATCGGTTTTATCGGAGGGCCTAGAGCATCTATTACAACTGAGGACAGGTATCAGGGGTACCTTGCGGGAATAAGAAAAAATAATTGCTTTGAGCATAAAGAATACGCTCTTTTTGGAGAACTTACGTTAGAGAGTGGGTACAAAAAGGCTGCTGCACTGCTTTCGTATGAAAAATCCCCAACAGCAATAGTCACCGCGAACGACCAAATCGCATTTGGAACAATTAAAGCAATAAAAGATAGGGGTTTCAGAGTTCCAGAGGATATAGCTGTGACAGGTTTTGATAATACTCCTCTCACGCGATACTTTGAACCTACAGTTACAACGATAAATATACCCAGGTATGAAATGGGTAGGGATGCAATGAAAAGCCTCCACCATTTAATTGGCGGTGGAGCCATAAAAAAAGTGACCTATTATGAATGCCAGCTAGTGGTAAGAGACTCAACAAAACAAAATTTCTAAGCTTATCTAGTAACAAATAAAACTTATAATTTTATTAAATTATTTCTTGACAAATCAAATAAAGGGTCCTACTATATTTAGTATGGTAAACGTTTACCATGAGTACGTACAATTTTAAAGAGAAAGAGGTACTAGAAATGGGAAGAAGAAAGAGCTGGAACACAGCGGAAATGGGCTTTGACGAAGTTGGTGAATATCTGAAAAAAAATGACACCGTCATCATTCCGATGGGTTCTAATGAAAAGCATGGTGCTCATGTTGTTCTGGCAACAGATACCATGACCACTATGGGTGTAGTCGAGGCAGCTGCTCCACTAGCTAAGACGGTTTATACTCCTATTATACCTGTGGGGTACTCGCCGCACCATATGGGCCGTTTGGGTGAAGGCTCGGGGACAATGACCTTTTCAGGTGAAACCTACCGGAGAATGGTGTTTGAACTGGGCATGAGCATGATCTATCACGGATTCAACAAACTTGTGTTTGTAAGTCATCACGGCAGTAATTCCAAGGTAGTTGACGATGCGCTGCGAAAATTGCGGTATCAGACCGGTTGTTTTGTCTGTTGGTATAAAACCCCGACCGAACGGGATTACTCTATCGTTGGTGATATAATGGAAGGACCTGAAGAGGAAACACCGGGATGGCATGCCGGAGAAATGGAAACCAGTACCGTATGGGCGTGGGATGAAACCCTTATGGACATGGACAAGGCTAAGCAGGATCGTACTCATGCACCGAAATGGATGGGCTCAAAGTTCAGCAAAAAAGATGGTGCTCCAACGGTTAAATTTATGGGCGCAGAAAACATAATTGTACCCATGGAACACCACGAATATTCCGACTCTGCTACCATCGGTAATCCCTTCCGGGGAAGTAAAGAGAAGGGTGAACGCTACTTCAAACAATCGGGTGAGGCATTGGCCGCCTTTGTTGAAGAAGTGAAGAAGTTCGACGTAAAAGTACCCGACGAAAAAAGATGGTATATGGAAAGAGCGTAGGAGTATAGTGAGATGAAAGGCAGCATAGCGGTTATCGCTACCATGGATACAAAGGGCCTCGAAGCGGAGTTTCTGGCGCAGAAAATCAGGGAAAGTGGACATACAGCAATTCTCGTTGATGTATCTACCTATAAAGGGCCACAGTGTGTTCCCGATATTACCTCCGAAGAAGTTGCGTCAGCCGGAGGTAAGGACTTTGCCGAGCTTGTCCAGTCAGACAACAAAGAAGAGATCATGACTACCATGGGAAACGGCGCTGCCAAAATGCTGATCGATTATTACCGAGGTGGTGAGATAGATGGGGTGTTGGGTATAGGCGGTAATCAGGGAACCGCAATTGCTTCAATAGCAATGCGCGCGTTTCCTATCGGCTTTCCCAAATACCTCATTTCCACCGTTGCTTCGGGCAATATTCGTCCCTTTGTGGGACACAAAGATATTACCGTAGTTTTTTCGGTGAGCGATATGGTGGGAGGACCGAATGTAGTAACTAGGTCTGTACTGTCAAACGCACTAGCGGCGCTCATTGGAATGGTGGAGAACGGGGCCCCTCTCAATACGCACAAAGGTGAAACAACAATTGCCATAAGTGCATTGGGCAACACGGAAGAGGCGGTGCAGAGGGCGGAAAAAAAGCTGAAGGAAGCCGGCTATCAGGTGGTTGCCTTTCATGCTTCTGGAGCAGGCGGCTCGGCGATGGAGGAGCTCATATATGAAGGGGTTATCGATGCTGTGTTAGATATGACTCCCCATGAACTGACTGAAGAGATTGTCGGTGCAGGAGCATATGTACCGGTGGTTCCCGGCAGAATGACCGCAGCCGCTAATAAAGGTATACCTATGGTTGCTGCAACGGGGGGAATGGAGTATGTCTGTTTTGGCCCAAAATCATCAATTCCCAAGGAAATGCTGGACCGGAATATCTATATGCATAATCCCTACAACGCAAATGTGATGACAACCCATTCAGAGCTGAAGCGAATTGCTGAGGTAATGGCTGAGCGTTTGAACACTGGATCACGCCGGACTGCTTTACTTATTCCGAGTAAGGGGTGGTCACAATACGGAAAGAAGGGCGCCCCCTTTTATGATCCGGAGGGCATTCAACTCTTCATCAAGACGGTAAAAGAAAAATTGCATTCGGACATTAAGATCGAAGTGCTTGAACAGCATATAAATGATGCTTCCTTCGTCGATCGATGTGTGGAGCTCTTACTTGAGTATTTGAGAGAGGAATAATGGACGAAATAAAGAAAAAACTGCAAGAACAGTTAGCTGATTTTACGCGACGGTCCTTTGTTCGGCACCTCATTGGAGGTACCGGAGGAAACAACAGCGTGCGTTTACCCGAGGGGGATCGCATTCTTATTACACCAAGCGGTGTTTCCTTGGCTGATGCGGCTGCGGATGAACTTATTGAATGCACGTTAGATGGCGAAGTGATACATGCAAAGGAAGGACTTAAGCCGTCTAAGGAAACCGGGTTTCATCTGGGAATATATAAACTCCGGCCGGAGGTAGGATCCATTTTTCATGTGCATCCTCCGTATTCTACCGGGTTTGCAAACCTGATGGAGCCGCTGCCGATGGTGACCGTTTCCGCAGCTGTACGTCTGAAACATCTGCCCTGTGTTGAAACTGCACTGCCCGGCTCGGATGATTTGAGAGAGTATCTGTTGGATGTGGTCAAAAAGAATCCGGATTCAGGGGCCTTTCTGTTAAAAGAGCACGGTATAGTCGCATTAGGGCCGGATATTCCAGGTGCATTTTATAAAGCCGATCTCATAGAGGACACGGCCAAAATTGCATTTGTAGAGAAAACCTTGCGTGCAGCAAAAAAGAGTGAATAGGGGAAGGAAATGGATATACCAAAGAAAATGAAGGCAGCAGTCTTATACGACTTCAATGATGTTCGGATTGAAGAGAGAGATGTGCCGGAGCCGGGTCCTGAAGAGGTCTTGGTGCGTGTAGAGGCATGCGGTATCTGCGGAACCGACATCAAAGTTGTTACCCAGGGAATGCCGAAGATGCCCCCCATGGGCGACTTTATCATCGGTCATGAGTACTCGGGTGTAGTGGTGAAAACCGGCGAAACGGTAGATGAGTTCAAAGAGGGCGACCGGGTTGCGGTGGAAGTCCATAAAGGCTGCGGCCGGTGCA
>CAZDFY010000080.1:0-15228 GCA_964504785.1 uncultured Sediminispirochaeta sp.
TATAAAGGAACTACATGAAATTTACAGAAATAAACTTCTCAGAAAAAGTACTTGAGGGTATTCAAAAAGCAGGGTTTACCGAGTGTATGCCTGTTCAATCGGAGGTATTCCTGCATGCCCTGGAAGCACAGCAGGATGTGACCGTTCAATCTCGCACCGGGACCGGTAAAACAGCCGCGTTTCTTCTTACAATTTTTGAGCTCTTCTCCCGAAATCCGGATGCACAGCATAAAGCGCTCATAATAGCCCCTACCCGTGAGCTGGCCGTTCAGATCGAACAAGAGGCAAAGCTCCTCGGCAGTCATCTGCCCTACAAAATCGGCAGTTTTTACGGCGGTGTGGGGTATAAAACCCAGGATCAGCTATTGAAGGAGGGGGTCGATATTATCATCGGAACCCCCGGCCGGCTGCTGGATTACGCTCAATCAAAGAAACTGAAATTAGATTCCGTTGATATTCTGGTTATTGATGAGGCCGACCGTCTTTTTGATATGGGCTTTCTTCCCGACTTAAAAAAGATGCTCAGACAGATGGTAAAACCCCAGGAACGGCAGACAATGCTCTTCTCAGCTACCCTTGGCACCCGTGTTGCCCATCTTGCGTGGGATTTTATGAACGAAGCCAAGGAAATTGTAATTGATAACGACCGGGTTACGGTGGACGAAATTACCCAGGAACTGTACCACACTTCAAACAACGAAAAGTTTCCCCTTTTGCTTGGTCTTCTTCAACGCGAAAAGCCCTCAAACGCCATTATTTTCAGTAACACAAAGGATATGGCCGTCAAACTTGCCAAGCGGCTTTCCCTCAACGGGTATCAGGCAGAGTATATCATGGGCGACCTTCCCCAGCGCAAAAGGCAATCTATCATCAATCGGATTAAAGAAGCCAAACTGGAAATACTTGTAGCAACCGATGTGGCCGCTCGGGGTCTTCATATTAATGACCTCGATTTAGTTATGAACTTCGATTTGCCGGAGGACCCGGAAAACTATGTGCACAGAATCGGCCGCACAGCCAGGGCTGGTAAAAGCGGAAAGGCAATCAGCCTGGCCTGTGAAAAGTTTGTCTACGGCCTTGAAGCCATCCAGGAGTTTATCGATATGAAAATTCCCGTGGAGTGGGCGGATGAGTCCCTGTTGAGTGTCGAGGACAAGAGCAAGGGCATGCGGATCAGCGGCACTCAAACAGACCGCCAAACTGCCAGGTCTTCAAGATCGTCGAGAAGTTCAGGTCCCTCTCGTCGTTCCGGTTCTAGTTCAAAGGGCTCGGGCCGCGGCCCATCCAGGAGCGCTTCCCGCGACTCTTCCAGGGGTGGGTCCCGGCCTTCTCCGCAAAAAGCCCACACGCCGAAGGCGAACCGACCGGCACAACCGGCGAAGGCTTCGCAACCGGCAAAGGCTGCTCAATCTACAAGGCCGGCTCAACCTTCGAAAGCGGCCCATCCGGCAAAGGCTGCTCCTGCACAACCGGCGAAAAGCGACGACCTTGAATCCAGGCTTGAATACTACCGTAAAAAGTACGGAGAAAATTTCGAGCTCACCGACAGCACCCAGAACAACGGCAGCGCCGGTACCCGCAAAGCCGGCACCAAAAAAAGCGGCGGACGCAAGGGCAACAGCCGGAACAACACCCCCCGCAAGGGCAGAAGTGCAAAGCCCTCTGACGGCGGGGCTACGCAAGTTTCTAGACAGGGCTCTACACAAGACTCTATGAAAGGCGGGGCCGAAGCAAAGAAACCACAGCCGGCGGCAGAGAAAAAGCCGGAACAGCAGCAGGGAATATTTAAGCGGCTTTTCAATAAGATAAAAAGCTAACCAATTCGATATGTTTCAATCGGGTGCTCAAGTCCGGCATCTTTGCTGATTTTTGCGACTATTTCAACATAAGGCTCCAAACCGGAGCCTTTTATCTTCTTCTTTAAAAGATAATCCACCTGAAACACACCGGCCGCATCTTCCATCACAATCTCAACACGCACCGGTTTTTCATCCGTCGGCTTCAACAGACGTACATCCTCTATCGCCATCGCACTAATACTGTGAATATCCTTTTTACCCGATTCAAACCCGATACGGGCGCGGCCTTTCTTCATATCAAGCCCGTCGGCAACACGTACTACCCCTGCCTCAATGGTGTATACCGCAACCTCCGTATCATGGGCAACCATTGCGTGCAGGGTTTCCATAATGATAATCTGACGGCTCCGTGTATCAGGATACGCGGTGTCCAATACCTCCGGAAGAATCTTCACTGCGAGGGCTACGCCGATATCGTCATGAAGGTCCCGGTGTACACTGTTACCCAGGTCATGCATCAAACTGGCCAGAAGCACCACTATTTCAGCATCGTCGGATTCAAACTCCCAGTCTTCCACAATACTGGGGGTCACGCCGGTTTCAACCAGAGTACGCAATATCTTTACCGCTAAATTGGCAACAATTGTCACGTGGGTTTTGCCGTGGTCCGACATGCCGAGCCGTTTCACGGCCATGATATTACAGCCTTCCCAGATTGCGTTCAGCTCTTCGTGCTCATTTATCGCCTTCAGCACCAGTTCCATTTTCTTGTTGTTTTTTGTTGGAATATTCATTTAGTCCTTCATGCTTTATCAATAACCCTTACCGTGGTAGCTTGAGGGCCCTTTTCTCCCATTTCATACTGATACCATACTCCGGTACCTTCTTCCAGTATTTCGAATTTTCTGTCGGCTACACTGTTTTTATGAAAATATACCTCCCGGTCGTCATCCACCGCCTTTAAAAAACCGTAGCCCTCATCCTTAAATAGTTCGGTCACGATGGCGATGGGCTGCTGGGTCTCATGGGTCTTTGTTTTCCGGTTTTGTTTCTCCCCCAACTTCTTTAGCTGGCGTTCGGCTTTATCAAATACATGACGAATGACGGTATCAACGCTGTGATGCATGTCCCCCTGACCGGGTTCCTGCTTTGCAACCAGCTCGTGGGCCGGAGGAACGGTCATATCGATCCTTACCCGAAAGGGATTCCCCGATTCCATATGTTCATGGGGTTTCTCGATACTTACACGACAGCTGGAAAGATGGTCGCATACGTGCTCCAGTTTTTCAGTTTTCGCTCTGATGAGTTCTTCAAGGTGTGTGCTTTTCTCAATATCTTTTACAGAAATCTCAAGTGGTACATACATGTTGCCACCTCCTACCTCAAAGATAAGAAGTAAAGAGGGCCCTGTAAATAGGTAAAAGCCACGTTACCCATTTAGTCTGCTCAAGTCAGGAATTCTAATTTTGGAAGCCTTATGACTTCCAAAATTAGAATAACCTCAAACTCTTTAAGCTAATTTACTTATCTTAAACAAAATGTGAGCATTCTGAATTTGAAAATTTTGGTGAAATTTTCAAATTCAGAATTGCTGTGCTCAAGTTATTCTCTGAGCGCAGTTTTTTTGTTACTTTATATGCGTGGAAGAATATATTTACATCAAGGGTGCACGACAAAACAATTTAAAGGGATTTGATTTACAACTACCTTTGAATAAACTGATAGTAGTAACCGGCGTCAGCGGTTCGGGAAAGTCCTCTCTTAGCTTCGATACCGTCTATTCGGAGGGACAGCGTAGGTATTTCGAAACATTTTCCGCCTACACCCGGCAGTTTCTCGACCGTATGGACAAGCCCCAGGTCGAGAGGATCGACGGTATTCCGCCGGCCATCGCTATTGATCAAACAAATCCTGTAAGAACCTCCCGCTCTACCGTCGGAACAATGACCGAGCTAAACGACCATTTGAAGCTTCTCTTTGCAAAGGCGGGAAGACTGTACTGCCGCTCCTGTGGACAGGAGGTACAGAGGGATTCCCCGGATTCAGTGTTCGAGGCCCTTCAGAAGGACGAACATATTACCACGGGCTCACCCCTGATAATCACCTTTACGATACCGGTTCCCCACAATTTCAGCGTCAAAGAGATTAAGGAGATCCTGCAGGCACAGGGATATCTGCGGTTTTTTAATGAGGACAACTCCAGTATCGAGGTGATCCAGGACCGCACCACCTTCTCCCCAGAGCGGCGGGGTCGAATTACCGAGGATATCGAAGAGTGTTTTCACCACGGTGGGGGCAAAGCTGCTGTTCATCTGGTAGAACGGAGCAAAGATGAGACAGGCGAGTCAATAAAAGTAAAAAGGAGCCTGCCCTTTTCACGGGAGCTTCACTGTGCACAGTGCGATATTCACTATCAAGATCCGATCCCAAATATGTTTTCCTTCAACTCCCCAATTGGCGCATGTCCCACTTGCCGCGGATTCGGACGGACCATCGGCATCGACTACGATTTGGTTATACCCGATAAGGAAAAAACACTGGCCGAAGGGGCAATAAAACCTTTTGAATCGAAAAGCTACAAGGTATGCCGAAAAGAACTTACCCACTTTGCCCGGTTGCAGGGAATAAGAACAGATGTTCCCTGGCGGGAGCTTAGGGACGAAGAAAAACAGTGGATCATTGAGGGTGAAGGTGAATGGGACGAGGGAGTGTGGTACGGAATTGAGCGCTTTTTCAAATGGCTGGAGTCAAAGAGCTATAAGATGCACATCCGGGTACTGCTTTCAAAATACCGCACCTACCATCTGTGCCATGCATGCGGCGGAGCGCGACTGAAGCCCGAGTCTCTCTTATGGAGGGTCGGCGGAAAGAACCTTGCAGAAATCATGCAGATGCCTATTACCGACGGAAAAAGCTTTTTTGAGAAGCTCGAACTTCCCACTCCTCTTGATGAAGCGGCGGAGGTAGTTCTAAAAGAGATACGCACCCGCCTAAGCTACCTGGATGAAGTAGGTGTCGGGTATCTGACCCTCGACCGCCAATCGAGGACCCTCAGCGGGGGAGAGGTGCAGCGCATCAATCTGACCACCGCCCTCGGTACCTCCTTGGTACACACCTTGTTTGTCCTGGATGAGCCGAGCATCGGGCTCCACTCCCGGGACATTCGGCGCCTGATTAATATTCTCACCCGTTTACGGGACAGCGGAAACACCCTGTTGGTGGTTGAACACGACCCTGAGGTAATTATGGCCGCCGATATCGTAATTGACCTTGGCCCCGCCGCCGGAGAGGCCGGAGGTGAGCTGCAGTTTGCAGGAACACCGGAGGAGCTGATTCGATCGGGAAAGACCCTCACCGCCGATTATCTCTCCGGCCGGTCATCTGTTTTGGGGCCCGCCCCGGGGCCCGCGACTGAACCCGCCCCTGAACCTGCGCCTGAACCAACAACTGGACCAGATATTGAACCTGCACCGAAGAAAAAAGCGCCCCCTTCGATCTTAATTAAAGGGGCCTCCGAGCATAATTTGAAGGACATCGATGTGAACATCCCCCTCGATCAGCTGGTATGTGTCGGCGGGGTCAGCGGTTCCGGTAAATCGACGCTTATCCAGGATATTCTGTACATGGCGGTACGCAAGCTGAAACAGCGTCCTGTAGAGCAGCCCGGTGCACACCGGGGAGTGTACGGTCATGAAATGATCGATGATATCGTGCTGGTTGATCAAAGTCCAATCGGAAAAACCGCACGTTCAAATCCGGTGAGCTATGTGGGCGGCCTCGCTCCAATCCGTGCCCTCTTTGCCAAAGAGCCGCTGTCGAAGCAGCGGAGATACACTGAGGGGACCTTTAGCTTTAATTCTCCGAAGGGGCGGTGCCCCGCCTGCGGGGGCAGGGGTTTTGAGCATGTGGAGATGCAGTTTTTAAGTGATGTGTACATCCGCTGCCCTGAGTGCAACGGGTCGCGGTATCGGCCTGAAGTGCTGGAGGTCAAACTCTTGCCGAAGCAGGGCACCGGCCCGGCTGTATCAATCGCGGATGTGCTGGAGATGACCATAGATGGGGCCTGCAGTTTCTTTAAAGAAGAACACAAGGTGTTGAAAAAACTGGAGCCCCTCCAGGCTGTGGGTTTGGGCTACCTTCGTCTTGGCCAGCCCCTGCCCACCCTAAGCGGGGGGGAAGCCCAGCGGCTTAAACTTGCCGGTCACCTTGCCGCCGCAGGCATGCCAGGGAAGGCGGAGGGCAAGGCCGTGGGCACCGACAAGAACACACGCACAGGGGCAGGCACGGCCTCCGCCGGAGGCCCCGGCACGGCCAAAGGTAAAAAGCAGGCAGAGGGCATACTCTTTCTCTTCGACGAACCTACCACCGGCCTTCATTTTGATGATATCGCCACCCTGCTTCAGGCCTTTCGCAGGCTCATTGAGGCGGGGCACTCGCTGGTGGTAATTGAACACAACCTCGATGTGCTCCGTGCCGCCGACTGGATCATCGACCTGGGCCCCGAGGGGGGACGAGCCGGGGGACAGTTGTTATGTGAAGGCCGGCCCGAGCAGATTATGGCATACCAAAATAGTTATACCGGCCGGGCCCTGCACCGCTATATGTCGGATAATTTTCTCCTGTCCGGCACATCGTCACGGTCCTCCGCTGGATCCACGGCCTCCGAACTTATTACCATTGACGGGGCCAGGGAGCATAATTTAAAGGATGTGCGCATCACGGTTCCCCTTCAGACCTTCACCGTTATTACCGGCGTAAGCGGGAGCGGAAAAAGCACCATCGCCTTCGATATTCTCTTTAACGAGGGACAGCGACGCTATCTAGAATCACTGAACGCCTATGCCCGTCAGTTTGTTCAGCCCTCCTCCCGGCCGGAGGTGGACAGTGTAATTGGGGTTCCCCCAACCGTTGCTATTGAACAGAGGACAAGCCGGGGTGGATGGAAGAGTACCGTGGCAACGGTCACCGAGCTGTATCACTTTATCCGGCTGCTGTTTTTGCGTGTGGGAACCCAGTTCTGTCCGGACTGCGGTATTCCCATTCAAGCCCGAAGCATAGACCAAATTGTAGAGCAGATCCTGCGTGAGTTCCGCACCACCGAAATTGAAATTGCAGCCCCCCTGGTCCTTGCGAGGAAGGGTTACTACACCGACCTGGCATCCTGGGCTGCGGGTAAGGGATATTCCCACCTGCGGGTCGACGGGGAGCTTGTGCCTACAGACCAGTGGCCGCGGCTCGACCGCTATAAAGAGCATACAATACAGTTGCCACTAGGGAAGCTTGAAATTGGCCCTTCTAATGAAGATGCCCTGCGCGAAAGTATAAAGTCGGCTTTAGAAATTGGAAAGAACAGTGTCCATGTAATCCGGCCGGAAATTGGCGATGATCCTGTAGTGTTCTCTACCGAACGGGCCTGTCCCTCATGCGGCCGCAGTTTTCCGGAACTCGACCCGCGCCTGTTCTCCTACAATTCTCACCACGGCTGGTGCCCCCTCTGTCACGGGACCGGCTTTAAGGACCCCGGCGAAGAGGGGGATGAAAGTAATTTTGAGCTTGATCCGGAGGTGTGCCCCGAATGCGGCGGCGCACGACTGCGTCCGGAGGCCCTGGCGGTACAGTTTGAGGGTCGATCCATTGCAGATTTTAATCGTATGACCGTAAGCGGGGCGCGTACCTTCTTTAAGAACTATCGTCCCGAGGGACGCAGCGCCGAGATAGCCCGTGATGCGGTGGAGGAGCTTAAAAGCCGTCTCGGTTTTCTTGAGCATGTCGGTCTGGAATACCTCAGCCTCGAACGCTCCGCCCCTACTCTCAGCGGCGGTGAGGCCCAGCGGATTCGACTGGCCGCCCAGCTCGGCTCCAACCTTCGCGGGGTGTGTTACATTTTGGACGAGCCGACCATCGGTTTGCACCCGCGGGACAACCGTATGCTGATGAATACCCTTCAGCTGCTCAAGGAAAAGGGAAATACGGTGGTTGTGGTGGAACATGATGAGGATACAATAAGGTCCGCCGACCATGTGATAGATATCGGCCCGGGAGGGGGCATCCACGGGGGCGAGGTTGTCTTTGCCGGGAGCGTTCCTCAACTATTGGAGTGCAAGACCTCTCCCACCGGCAGCCGGCTGAGAAATCCCCTGAAACATCCCCTATTCCTCGAGCGGCGCCAGACACCGGAAGAGTCTGGGCCCAAGGCCGACTCGGTCTCCAGCGGAAGTCCAGCCCACACCCCCGGCATCATCCTGGAGGGGGTGAGTGCCCATAACTTAAAGGAAATAGATGTTACTATTCCAGCAGGCAAGTTAATAGCTGTAACCGGTGTAAGCGGGAGCGGAAAAAGCACCCTCGCCCGGGACGTACTGTTTAGGAACATGCAGCGCGGGATTCGCGGAAAAAAGAGGGGCCGCCGATCGGCAGATCCCCGGACGGCCTCTTCCAGGTCGGAAGCCCCCCGGAGGGGAGCCCCCAGATCGGCGTCCCCCAGTGGGGAGCAGGAGGGGGCTATCGGTTGCCGTACAATTTCGGGGATTGAGCACTTCAACCGGGCGTTGGAGGTCGATCAAACTCCAATTGGAAAAACTCCACGGTCCTGTCCCGCTACCTATGTGGGATTCTGGGACCACATCAGGACACTTTTTGCCTCCACCCCGGAGGCAAAGGTCAGGGGCTATTCCGCCAGCCGGTTTTCTTTCAACATTTCCGGGGGCCGCTGTGAAGAGTGTTCCGGACAGGGGGTAAAGCGAATAGAAATGAGCTTTCTTCCGGATGTTACCATCCCCTGTGATACCTGCGGAGGAAGACGCTTCAACCACGAAACGCTGGAGGTTACCTACAAAGACAAATCTATTGGCGATGTGCTGCAGATGAGCGTAGAAGAGGCAACGGAATTCTTTGAGGCTATTCCTTCTATCCACCACCCGCTGTCTCTTTTAAATGATGTGGGCCTCGGATATCTCACCCTAGGACGGCAAAGTCCCACCCTGAGCGGTGGTGAAGCTCAGCGAGTAAAACTTGTCACCGAACTCTCCAAAGCCAAGCCTAATTCCACCGGCACGGAGACCCTTTATATCTTGGATGAACCTACGGTCGGTTTGCATATGTCGGACGTAGAAAAATTGCTGCAGGTACTTCACCGCTTGGTAGATGCCGGGAATACCATTGTGATTATCGAGCATAATTTAGATATTATCGCCGAAGCCGACTGGATTATCGACCTTGGCCCCGAAGGTGGAGAAGCAGGTGGAGAGATTGTGGCCACAGGTACGCCGGAAGATCTTGCTGCAGAACCTACAAAAGGCTACACCCCCCGGTTTTTACGGGATTTTCTTTACGAACGCTCGGCGGCCAATCAGACCGGTTGATAATTCCGGGCCGGGCTAATCCAGAACCGGTAAATCAGTGTTATCAAGAGGGTCAGCACCAGTGCACAGGCACCTACCGCTTCAATAGAAAAGAATTCCACCGAAACAGCAACAAAAAAGGGGATTATCGCCCCGCCCAGCCCGGCGGATGCAACCTGCATACCGATGGCCCGCGATGCCGCCTCATGCCCCACAACCGATGAGGTAAGGGTAACGAAAAGGGGAAACAGGGGGGCGCAGGCAAACCCGATCAGCGGGAGCGCCGGCAGGAATAGCCAGGATATCCACGGTTGAGAAAAAAGCAAGACCCCAAAAAAAAGGGTCATAATCATAGCCGCGACAATCGATTTCGCGTGCCATCGCCCGCCGAATATGCCGAAAAATACCCTTCCCCCCATTAAACCGGCCCAGAAGGCCCCAACCCATACCGCCGCAACCCCCTCGGAGATTCCGCGGCTGGTGGTAAGCAGAGTAAAGCTCCAGGCGCCCATTGTAATTTCAAGCCCGGTATACATGAGAAAAAGAGCTATTCCGACCAAAGTGTAGGTGCGCACCCTTCGTTTAGAACATTTCTCCGGTACGTGTGCGTGGGTCTCCCTTCCGTTTCCATGGGCTGTGGGGGAGTCCTTTTTCCATAGGTCACGGAACAGGATGAAGATTATCAGTAATACAACAACCAGAACAAGAGTGTAAAGATACCCCTGCTGCCATGGGCGGCCGGCGCTCAACACTCTGCCCATAAGGGCAGGTCCAAGCATTGCACCGAACCCGAAAAAAGCGTGGAGCAAGGTCACCTGTTCTTTGGTAAAGCGCTTTGCCGTATATGCATTGAGCCCCGCATCAATCGCCCCTCCGGCAGAACCCAGTACTACGGTGGCGGCGATTAACATATACCAGTGAGGGGCCAGAACATAGCCGGTGAGGGCACAGACCACCAGGGAATTACTTACCACCAACAGGTTACCAACACCAAGCTTCTCGATTAAGCGCCCGGCATTTCCACTTGAAAAGACAAACCCGATAGTCATTGCTACCTGCAGCACCGCTAAGCGGCTTAATGGAACTCCGAAGGTACGGCTGATCGACGGCCATGCCACTCCCAACAGTCCGTCGGGCAGCCCTAAACTGATAAAAGCGAGAAAGCTAAACAGCAGCAGGATTCTATGAATCCCGATTCGTTGGTAGATGCGCCTTTTTTCAATCATACTAGGCTGATATTATCCGAGAAAACACTTGCTTTCAAGATATTCGGCTTTCGCCAAGTCCTCAGTGCAATACGAGTAACCGCGTATATCTCCTACCTATTTAAACAGAAATCCTGGGGAGCCATGGAGCGTAAGGGGTTTACACCAACCACACCTCAATAGACTTATGTGGCTAAGTCTTATTTATCTAAAGCTTCCACCGCGGCATCGTAGTTCGGCTCTTGGGCAATTTCCGGGACCAGCTCCGTATACACTACCTGGTTCTCCTCATTAAGCACCACCACCGAACGGGCTAAGAGCCCCCGCAGAGGCCCATCCGACATTTCCACTCCGTAATTCCCGGCAAAACCCGGTGCACGGAAGGCCGACAGGGTCACCACATTATCTATACCCTCGGCACTGCAAAAACGCTGCTGAGCGAAGGGAAGGTCCATACTGACGGTGAGTATCACGGTATTCTCCAGGGTATCGGCACGGGCTTCAAAAGTCTTAGCCGAGGCTGCGCACACTCCCGTATCGAGACTGGGAACAATGTTGAGGATTTTTTTCTTTCCCTTAAAATCTTCCAGGCTTTTCTCCTGCAAATCCTTTGTAGTAAGTGAAAAATCAGGAGCTTTACTCCCTTTTGCCGGCAGTTCTCCTACCGTATGTACCGGAGTACCCTTAAAAGTTACTTGTGCCATTGCTACTCTCCTTCTTGTAATTTCTATTTTTAAGATACTTATACATTAGTATATTAGTCAACTTTTTTACACAGTAATTTCTTTTCGCTCTTCAGTAACTCCAGGAGCTCTTCCCGGGGCAAGGCCTTACTGAAAAGAAACCCCTGTGCGACGGGACACTTATGATCCCTCAAAAAATCGGCGTGTCTTTCATATTCAACCCCTTCAGCAACAACCGTATACCCGAGGGTCCTGGAAACGGCGAGGAGAGAACGGGTAATAGCGGAAGCGTGGGGGGAATCCGGCAGGTCCTTTATAAAAGACCTGTCTATCTTAATTTCTGAGATGGGAAACTCTTTGAGATAGCTGAGAGATGAATAGCCTGTACCAAAATCATCGATTGAAAGCTTGAATCCCTGTTCTTTGAGAGAAGTGAGCACTTGGACCGTGTACTCTATATTCTGCATGAGCACATACTCGGTAATTTCCAGGACCACCGACTCAGGGGAAATATCCAATTCCCCTACTATCCTGCCCATGGCCTCAACAAAGTCACGTGTAAGAAACTGTTTTGGCGATACATTGACCCCCATCGACACGTTCCTATGACCAAGCTGCCGTAACTGCACAAGAAAACGCATTGCCTCCGAGAATACCCAGTCTCCAATTGGAAAAATAAGATCGGTCTGTTCGGCAATGGGGATGAACTCCCCGGGGGAAATCCAGGTGCCGTCCTCAAGCTGCCAGCGAAGCAGCGCCTCAAGACTCACAATTTCCCCGGTCATCAAATCTACCTTCGGCTGATAATACAGCTGTAAACACTCATCCCTTATAGCCCGCCGCAGTTCCGATTCAATGTAATTTCTGCGCACCAACTCCTCATTCAGGGATTCTTTATAAAAGGCGAAGGTATTCTTACCAAGATTCTTTGCATTGTAGAGGGCGAGGTCTGCATTTTTCAGAAGGCTCACCTCATCCACACCGTCCTCCGGATACATCGCTATTCCAATACTGACCGACACATAATTCTCTTGATCTGCAATTAAAAAGGGCTCCCGAAAAAGCTTTAAAATACGCAGCACTATAGTGGTGACAGCTTTATCATCCTGCACCCCGTTTAAAAGAAACACAAACTCATCCCCGCCGTACCGGGCAAAGGTGTCCTCATCCCGGCATACATCTTCCACCTTCTGTTTTACCTGCAGCAACAGTTGATCGCCCTCCGGATGACCGTAGGTATCGTTTACATATTTAAAGTCGTCTATATCGAGAAAAAGCACCGCTATGTGCCCCTTTTTGCGTGAAGCAGAGGAGAGGGCTACATGGATTCTGTCCATAAAGAGCTGTCGGTTGGGCAAACCGGTAAGTGCATCGTGATACGCCAGCCTTTGAAGCTTCTCTTCCTGAAACTTTTTTTCCGATATATCGTGAAACAAGGAAATAAAATTGCGAATTGTTCCGTCGTCATTGTACAAGGTTGTGATGGATAACCACTCGGGATAGGCTTCACCGTTTTTTTTACGGTTCCAGATCTCCCCCTCCCATGTTCCCTTTGTTAACAGAGAATCCCACATCTCCTTGTAAAACTCGGGGTTATGATATTCCGATTTCAATATTCGCGGATTCTGCCCGATTACCTCTGCGCTTGTGTATCCGGTGATATCGGTAAAAGCCGGGTTGACCTTTTCAATAGCTCCCTCTTTGTCGGTGATTACAATACCCTCTAAACTGCTGCGGAACAAGTTTTGGGAGAGTTGCAACTCACTTTCCCTTCGTCGGCGTTCCCTCAAATCACGAAAACTTCCGATTATATAGGTTACCCCCTCCGAAACAAACTCTCCCCCGGCCCCTTCCACCGGGACCTCTTCGCCTGATTTAGAGATAAAGGTAAACTGACCGAGGAAAGCACGCTGGAAATCGGCAAACTCCGCCCTATGGCGGCTCAAGTGCTGATACACTTCAGGAGAATGAAGCTGTTGAATGGTGGTCCCTTCAAGCTCCTCCCGGGTATACCCAAGGGTAGTGCACATTGCTTCGTTTACTTTGTGAATTGTACCGTTCGGCTCAATAACCGCCAGCATGTCAAAGACGTTATCAAAGAGGGCGGTTGAGAATTCTCGCTGCCTGTAGGCCTCTTCCGCTGTCCCCTGGTATCTTTTAAAGAAAACCCGTCCTACCAAGGCCGCTGCTACAAAGAGCGTAATTGTAAACACGCGCATGAGAAATTCGTAACGGCTCGGCTGAAAAAGGGCTTGTGTAAAAACAAGTGAACCGCCTGTAGTAAGATCGATATAGGCCTCACCGAACCAATACAGCAGCACCACTAAACTGACCAAAAAAATAAACAATCTTTTCTTCATAAGGCAACTACACTAACGTTAGAAAATTAAAAGTAAGAAGTCAAATAGTTTTTTTCCACGACCCCTAGGGGCGCCCGGTAGGAGGAGCTCACGGGTTTCCGGCGTACTCTCTCGTCCCATTTATTGGAACCGGACAAACACCTCCTCTTGGTCCTCTATTTGTATTCCCGCCTCTTCCAATCTGCTCACCAGCTCATCGTCTTGAATATTGCCGGAATTCACTACATCCTTAAACAGGGCATCGTTATCCACTATTTTTTCCATCTCCATATTGATGAGAGTAATTGTATTACCCTCTCGATAGCTTGCATTGGTCGTTTGTATAGTCCCTGGAATCTCTATTTTCACCTCAAAGGCCATACTGCGAAAATACGGTTTCATCATCTCAGCCATCTGTTCGTTCTGCTGCTGATCCTCATTAGCGTCCTCGGTCTCGAAATCTTCATCTGATTCATCCTCACTATCCATCATTACCACAAGTTCCGACACAACGCCCCGGCTAAACCGAAAGGTAAAGGGTGAATCCTCATTTTCCTCTTCAAAGGACCCTTCGTTCGAGTTCGGCGCCCCCTCCATTGGAGCAACCGTTATAGTATTGATATCGTCAAAGGCATAGACGGCGGTGTATCCGAAGGACTTTTCATTTTCGCCATGGGGTTCCGCTGAAACAAAGCGAACACCGGGGCCTATTGAGTGCGCCCGGGATTGCACATCACTCTCCTCCAAGAACTCCCGGCTTGTTGTCGGCACATCAGACTCCCCTCCCCCCATGCTTCCAACCATAGCCATTACCTGCTTGTCCATTTTGTATTCCATTCGGATCGTGCCGGAGCCGTCGCTATTCAATTTGATGGTCCAGGAACTACTAAAGCAGCCCGACAACAGAATGACCATTGCCACTATCACAACGGGTTTTACCCACTTTATATGGGTCTTCATATGAGTTTTGATATTCCACCTCCTGTAGTACCAGTTCTTTTTACCTAATTATAAAACAACAAAGGGTTGGGTGCGAGTTTTTTCGATGCAATTCTACACAAAAGTCCTCACATAGGCTAAAAGAACTGTGTAAAAAGGATACACTCACCGTGTTTCAAGAGAATTTTTTTTGACGCATTTTGACACAAAAAACTACCTTAAAAACGGCAATTCTCATACTCTTATTTACCTTTAAATACCTACAATGCAAGTATTTAATTCCACACAAAATCTTGGCACGAGTTTTGCAACATTATTAATGAAAAGAGTAAACCACCTTATTGAAAGGAGGAGGTAATTATGAACGGACTGACAAAATGGAGAAACAGGACCGCACCCACACGCAGGAGAGATCCCTTTGATCTGCTGCAAAACGAAATAAATAGGCTCTTCGATCGGGACTTACTGGATCTCGGTAGTGAACCGGCCTTGTTCGATGAAGGTTTTACCCCGGCAATCGACGTGAGCGATAATGATGACAATGTAGAGATACGCTGTGACCTGCCGGGAGTCAAGAAGGACGATATCGATATTTCGGTATCCGATAACCTTCTGACAATCAAGGGCGAAAAGAAAGACGAGAAGGAAGAGAAAGAAAAGGCCTACTACCGCCGGGAAAGCTGGAGCGGTGCATTCCAGCGCACGGTATCGCTGCCTGATTCGGTTGATCCCGACAAGGCAAAGGCCGAAATGAAAGAGGGGATCCTGCATTTGACGTTGCCTAAGAAGGAAGAAAAGAAACGCACACAAATTAAAGTTGATGTAAAATAAGTGCAGGCGTCCAGTCACAACGCCGGCCCCAGGGGTTTGAAAGCCCCTGGGGATTACGTTTATGGAAGCTGTGTGAGAGTATTACTCACTAG
>CAZDFY010000081.1:0-1116 GCA_964504785.1 uncultured Sediminispirochaeta sp.
GGCCGTAGAAGTCGAAATCACCGACGGCGGAGGAGCGGTACCAGCCGTGTTCGTAAAAACTGCTGATGACCATGGCCCCCCAGTCCTGGGACAACACGGGCAGGTCGTAAGCGACGGCGGCACTCCAGTAATCGTCGGCGGTTACTTTCCCAAAGGGAAGGGTGCGAAAGCCGTCACTGCCGGAGACGGGCTGTTCAGCAATAAGAGGGAGGTCGCCCCAGCCGGCGGCGGCGAGGAGACGGAGTCGCTGGAAAGATAGGGTTGGAATGTTGAGGGCGGCCTTTCCGTGCACGGCGGGATTTTTCTTGACGAATGAATAGGATCCGCGGCCGCTGACTTCAAACCCCTTGAGCAGGGAGCCGTAAGGGACGGTGGCATCATAACGGGCTTGGAGGCCGAGCTGCTGCTGTGATTCCGATTGTGTGAAGTTTTCGGCGGCGGGGCCTTTTATATCGCTGATTTCCTGCTGCTCCAGCCGGACACGGAGACCGGCCGAAAACTCGCGGGTAAATTGGTAGCCCAGGCCTAGTGATCCGCTGATTGAGTTGGATTTGAAGGAGAGGGCGGTTTTTCCGTCGGGGGTGGCGATTTCCTGGTCGCCGACACCGCCGCCGCCGCTGAGGCTGAGCTTGTAGCGGGTCTGAAAGAGGGCCGGGTCAACGAATACCCCAAAGCCCGAGAGGCCGTCGGTCCCTCCCATTGCGCCGGAGATAAGCTGTTTGCCGGTCCCCAACAGGTTGCTTTCTATAACGATAAGCCCCCCCATGAATGTACTTCCGTCTGTAGAAAAGAAGGGGACGGGGACGAGGGTCCACTTGTCTTCTACTTCAACTAGTAAGGCGACCCCCCGGGGTATCGTGTCGGCGGATTCAGTCTCATAGGGCTCATACGGCTGGACCGACAGGTGCACCTCAGCAAAGAGGCCGCTTTTTTCGAGGTTTATTCGGGCCTGGTTTAGGGTCTCTTTGTTGAGTATTGGGTCGGTTTTTAGTTGCACGATTCTTTGAACGGTTGCATCGCGGGTGCGCTTGTTTCCCCGAACTTTAACCGCGCGGATCGGTTCCCCATAAAAGGCCTGGGGACTGGTTTGGGTCGGGGTTTGCGGCTGGGTTTGCG
>CAZDFY010000081.1:1216-12741 GCA_964504785.1 uncultured Sediminispirochaeta sp.
GGGTTTGCGGCTGGGTTTGCGTAGAGCCACCGGACGGGGTCTGCAGTTCTTCGGCGGCAAAAACTCCGCTTGTAAAAACAAAAAACAGCAGCAAATACAACAAAGCACTTAGAGGGCTTATACCCAGCGAACGTATACGGTTTTTCAAATTTCTTTCCTTAAACAGGCACTTTTAAAAATCGTAGATTTTTGAAATGCCAAGATTATTTTATTTTTGGCCACTACAGTAAGATATGAAGCACACAACCCGGGCTGTATTGACCGGTCTGGCCGCTCCGGTAATTCAAGCTGCCGGGTCCCTCGACTTCATTCTTTCACTAAAACCTTCGTAGTACATAGAATTATCATCCCAGGAGTAATAGTCAAGTCAAATTATGAATACCTGTTGTTTTTTTGTTTACCCCGGGGTCAGGCTCTTCTATAATGATAGGCAAGGGTCAAATAGACAAGGGTCAAGGTGAATGAAAAAGTTAGAAGAGGTATTAGGGACAGAGGAGCTTTCTGTCAGGCTTTCTTTTCAGGGGCTTGAGGGTGCAAGCGGGATACATATCGGCAACGATATCGTGGCGGTGCGGAGAATAGCCGATTTGATGGATCGTCCCGGAAGCCGTTTTATCCAACGCGCTTTTACGCCGGTCGAAATTGAGTATTGCAGCGGTAAGGCCCTGCCGGAGGTTCATTTTGCGGGGCGGTGGGCGGCGAAAGAGGCAGTCTTTAAGGCCCTTCAATTGAGTTGGACTGGCCCTTTTAGCTGGAAGGAGATTGAAATTCGGCCGACTAAAAAGGGACCTCCAATAGTCGGGCTAAGCGAGGCCCTGGGTACTACCTTTAAACACAGAAAAGCCGCCCTTCCCCAAGTGATTGTCTCAATCTCCCACTGTAGTGACTATGCATTTGCAACCGCCCTGGCCTTTGAAAACAGAAAATCTCACTTGGAAGAGCACAGGCCTCAAACATCGCCTTAAGGAGGTAGTATGTTAGTACATTCATTACTGGAGCAGACAAGCCGGAGGTATCCGGACAAACCTGCTGTGTGGTATCGGGACCAATGGATGAGCTATGGTGAAATTGAAACTCAGGCAAGCCAGGTAGCTCAATTTCTGATTAGCCAGGGGCTGCAGAGGGGCGAGCGAGTCACTCTGTTAATGGAGAACTCATTTACCTTTATCACCTCCTATTTCGGAATCCTTAAGGCCGGGGGTGTTGTGGTTGGCCTAAATACCGAAATTACCTCTGAAGATCTTGAATACTTAGTACATAATTCGGAAGCCCGGTTCCTCCTTATTAATAAGGAACGTCTTCGGTTGTATGAACCGGTGAAAGAACGATTACCCAGCCTGCACACGGTAGTGGTCAGTGACGACGCTTCACATTTCAGTCCCTCCGCAGATGACAAGGGAGAAGTACCGGCGTCCCTGGTTTCCAACGCCACGGGGATAATCTCTTTTCAATCTATTCTTAAAGAGTATTCCGGGGCCGCCCACGACGGAAGCACAACTCCGGCGGCCGGCCGCCCTATCGATATAGATCTTGCTGAAATTGTGTATACCTCCGGCAGTACGGGGGTCCCGAAGGGTGTTATGCTGAGCCACCTCAACTTGACCAGTAATATGCAGTCTATCGCCGAATACCTCCATCTGTGCCCGGATGATCGTATTATGGTCATATTGCCGTTCACCTACATCTACGGAAAATCACTACTACTTACCCATTTTTTAATAGGGGGATCCCTTGTAATAGACAATCGCTTTGTATACCCCAACAAGATTTTGCAGACCATGGAGCAGACCAACGTTACAGGCTTTGCCGGGGTCCCCTCAACCTTCTCGATTCTTTTGAACCGTTCATCTTTGAAGAATTACACCTTCCCCAGCCTCCGCTATGTCACCCAGGCGGGGGGTCATATGGCCCCGGCTTTGCAAAAAGAGGTGGTCGAGGCCTTTTATCCTGCAATGTTATATGTAATGTACGGAGCTACCGAAGCGGCACCCCGCCTCTCCTACCTCGAACCCTCCATGCTCCTGCGAAAACTCGGCTCCATTGGCACCCCTGTACCGAATGTTGATCTATTTGTTGCTGACGAAGAGGGAAAGCAGGTACCGGTGGGGCAAGAGGGTGAAATTGTGGCCCGCGGCTCAAACATCATGCAGGGATATTGGAAAGATCCGAAGGGAACTTCAGAAGTCCTTAAGCATGGCCTCTATTTTACCGGAGATTTGGGTACCCAGGATGAGGAAGGCTACCTCTATGTGGTGGGGCGTAAGAAAAACATCATCAAAGTAAAGGGTTTCCGTGTAAGCGCGAAGGAGATAGAAGAGAGGATCCTCGAGATAGAGGGGGTGGTTGAGACGGCGGTAATTGGGGTGCCCGATGAGGTACTCGGAGAGGCGGTAAAGGCTTTTATTGTAGCCCGGGAGGGGGCACAACTTACCCAGCAAACTGTACTGGCCTCTCTCAAGCCGCATTTAAGCAGCTATAAGCTGCCGAAGCAGATTGAATTTCGTGGCTCCCTGCCCAAAAACAAATCGGGCAAAATTATGAAAACCGCTTTATCTGAGAAATAGCACCGCCGGGGGAGGGTGTATCTCCGGGGGCGGGGGCAACCCGCCGGCCGAGTTACTCGGGCTCCACCATGTGCCGCTGCAGCAGGAGAGTGGAGAGTACCGCGGTGACGGCCATGTTGTCCGAATTGCTCATCCCCTGCCCTTTGCGCCGACGGCATTTTGCAGTTAAATGTGCAACCGCTTGAGGATTAAAAAGGCCGGATGATTTAAGCGCTTCTTCGCTGGTAATGTCATCGACCCAGTCTACGGGGCTGCTGAAAAAACTTGCCGCATCAGGGGCACGGTAGGGCTGCTTCGGCCGTCGGAGAATCTCCGGCGGCAACAGGTCTTTAAAGGCATGTTTTAATAGAAACTTCTCATCCAAGCCCATTACTTTGTAACGGGGAGGAAGCATCGCCGCCTTATCGATCAATTGGGGGTCCAAAAAGGGAAAGCGTCCTTCTACCCCGTGGGCCATCAGCATCCTGTCTCCTTGAGAAGAGAGAAGATACCCCGAAAGCAGGGTACCCGCTTCGATCCATTGTGCCCGGGAGAGGGGATGCCAGCTCCGGGCATCCGAGGGCATCCGATCTAAAAACTCTTCGGCGACATCGTACTTTTCAATCTCATGGCGGACGTCTTCATTCAGCATACGGCTGATTGCAACGGCGGACTGCCAGCGGGGGCGATGGGAAAGGGCTAAATCCTTGCCGTCTAAGGCCTGGCTGAAAAAGCGACGTGCGAAGGCCGGAGCGGCAGTCGGATTTCGCTGGAGCCACGGGTAAAGAGATTGAATAATCTCTTTACGCCGTCCCGAGTGGGGATGCCGGGCAATAAAAGCCCTTACCACGGCTTCTCGAAAGATATCATAGCCTCCCAGCATCTCATCGGAGCCTTCTCCGGTCACCACCACTTTGAATCCTGAGTCTTGTACCAGCTTTGATAAAAGGAACATAGGCGCCGCAGCAGTCCGGAGTAAAGGTTTTTCAGCGTGCCGCACTACCAGGGGAAAAGCTTCCGCAATATCCCGGTGATTCACTGTAATCGAGGTGTGATCGGTGCCGAGCCGCCGGACCATCTGCTCTTGAAAGCCCCCCTCATCAAACTCTTCATCGCCGAATCGCAGGGAAAAGGTTTTTAACTCAGAATTGGTGAAATTTTGAATTAAGGCAGCTGTGACCGATGAGTCAATTCCCCCCGAGAGGTAGGCGGCGACCGGCACATCACTCCGGGTAAACCGAAGCCGGGTTGCTTCAAGGAGAATCTCCCGCAACTCCGCGGCATACTCATCCGCCGTACCGGCATCATCATAATCATTCGGCGGAAAGCAGAGGCGCCAATAGGTGCCCTCGGTCACCGTTGTTGGGCCGAAACAGATCCAGTGCCCCGGCGGAAGTTCACAGACCCCTTTATACATTGTCTGGGGAGCAACGGTGGTCCAAAAGGTGAGGGTCTCCGCCAGGCCGCGCAGGTCGAGCTCCCGCGGCACCGAAGGTTCACACCACAACGCCCTTACCTCCGAGGCGAACACAACCTTCGTACCATCATAGGCGTAATACAGCGGGCACACACCAACACGGTCTCGACAAAGAAGAAGTTCCTGTCGCCGCCCGTCCCAGATGGCCGCAGCCCACTGACCGTTCAACATTGCAAAAAAGTCGGTCCCAAACTCTTCGTAGCCGTGTACTATTACCTCCGTATCGCTTTCGGTACGAAACCGGTGCCCCCTTTGTTTCAACACGTTCCTCAGTTCGATGTAGTTGAATACTTCTCCGTTAAAAGTAATCCACAGCCTCTTATCCTCATTGGAAATCGGCTGAGCCCCGGTCTTCAAATCTAAAACCGAAAGGCGCGCATGCCCCAAGCCAACCGGCCCTTCAAGATGCAGACCCCGCTCATCCGGACCACGATGCTTCAGCGTCGCGCTCATAGCCTCTATCGTCTTCCGCTCCGCCGGAGCTCCGTTGATTCTGTAGGTTCCGCAAATCCCGCACATCTAGGGTCCCTCCATTTTTTCAAGAACTACTCCGGTTAAATCAGCCCCCTCGCCAAGCTTTTCGACGTTTAGCTCGGTATCATCCAGCTCAATACCAAACACATCCTCTAAAAACAGAGCGGTCTCCAGTACTGTGCCGGAGGTGGTATCCCTTCGTCGGCGCATCGCGAGAAACTCGTCAATTCGTCTTTTTACTACTTTCTTTGGAAGTTTTTTCATCTTTTTACGACTTCTTATCTCTTTTTTCTGTTCTTCTTTTACTGTTCTTTACCTCTGAAGATAATTTGTCTCGATCCAGTTTCGATACTCGCCGCTGCGAACCTGAGCGCTCCACTCCTGATGTGCAAGATACCATTCGATGGTCCGGGCTATTCCATCGGCAAAATCCGTCTGCGGCCGCCAGTCCAACTCTCTTTTTATTTTTGAACTATCCATTGCGTAGCGACGATCGTGCCCCGGCCGGTCCTTCACAAAAGTGATAAGGCGGGTGTAGTGCTCCACCGGCTGCCCCATCCGCTCGGCCATTTTCGCACACAAGCTTCGTACCAAGGTGAGGTTATCAAGCTCGCTATCACCCCCGAGGTTATAACTCCCCCCTGTCTCGCCCCTGCGGAGAATTAGCCAAATCGCCTCCACATGATCTTCCACATACAGCCAATCACGAACATTTCCCCCATCGCCATATACCGGGAGAGCTTTCTCTTCACGCATATTCAACAACATCAGGGGGATGAGTTTTTCTGGAAACTGATACGGTCCGTAGTTGTTGGAACAGTTTGAAATAGTAACGGGCAATCCATAGGTATGAAACGCAGCCCGCACCAAGTGGTCCGCCGCAGCTTTCGAGGCTGAATAGGGACTGCGGGGGTCATAACAACTCTCTTCGGAAAACTGTCCCTCCGGGCCCAAGCTGCCGAACACCTCGTCGGTACTTACCTGGTGGAATAGCTTTCCCTCCTCCGCCGCAGCGGGCCCCCACAGTTTTCGCACCGCCTCTATTAAAGCAAAGGTCCCATTAATATTGGTGTTAATAAAC
The DNA here is from genome assembly GCA_964504785.1 of uncultured Sediminispirochaeta sp. Taxonomy (GTDB): domain Bacteria; phylum Spirochaetota; class Spirochaetia; order DSM-16054; family Sediminispirochaetaceae; genus DSBN01. Next base: position 6,792 of record CAZDFY010000081.1, read on the forward strand.
TCCCGCGGCCCGTAGACTGAACGGTCCACATGGGATTCGGCGGCGAAGTTGACCACAGTATCGACTTTATATTCATCAATGATCCGTTCCATCTCGCCGGCATCACAAATATCCGCCTGCTCAAAATAATACCTTTGTTCACCCTTCCCTTCACTGCCGGACCCGTACTTCCTATCTATATCCTGTAAATTTGCCGGATTGCCTGCGTAGGTTAATGTATCGACATTTATCACTTTCCCGTGGAAATCGTTCCGATTAAACAAGAACCTGATAAAATTAGTGCCGATAAACCCCGCACCACCGGTAACCATGATTACTTTAAGAGAACGCTCCATTTTACTTCCTTCTTCCTTCCTTTTTTATTTGCACTGCCCCAAGTGTTGCACTGTCTTACGTTTTGCACTGCCCCATATAAGATTTAAGATTAGTAAGATAGGAGTGCAGGGCTTCCCTGTGGCTGCGAATATTGAGCCCTAGAGCACTTTTAATTTTATCAGTGTGCAGCACCGAGTAATGGGGCCGACGTGCCTTAGTTGGATACTCGCTGCTCGGTACCGGGGAAATGGAACTGCCCTCAGGACAGAGCCCCATGGCTGTGGATTGCGTGTATATCTCACGGGCAAACTTGTACCAATTAGTGAGCTCATCATTTGTAAAGTGATAAATTCCATAAGGAACTTGATCTTCCGAACGTACAAAGCGCAGCAAAGCCTCTGCTAAATCGCCGGCATACGTCGGCTTTCCCCATTGATCGTCAACTACCCGAATATCCTTGCCGGCTTGAAACAGGGAAAGCATGGTGGCCACAAAATTAGGGCCGCCCTCGCCAAAGAGCCAGGCTGTTCGTATAATGTAATATGCAGCCCCGGACTGCTGCACCGCCTCTTCTCCAGCCCATTTCGTACGACCGTATACCGAAACAGCGCCGGGAGGATCGGTTTCAACATACCCCTCCTCCTTCTCACCATCAAATACATAGTCGGTAGACACATGTAGAAGAGTAGCACCCCGCTGTACAGCGGCATCGGCCAAGTTCTTTGGCCCCAGGGAATTGAGCCGAGCTGCAACCTTCGGCTCATCTTCAGCCCGATCTACCGCCGTGTAGGCCGCGCAATTTACGATCCCTTTCAATTTTTTTTCCAAAGTACAATGGCGGTTTAGAAAAGTCTCGACAGCCGCGGAGTCGGTTATATCCACCTCTCTATCGGAGGCAAGCACCCCTACCCCGGCCGTACGGAACAGGGATTCCACCGCACTGCCCAACATACCGCGATTTCCAATTAACCATATCATCTTTAATCACCATTATATCACAGCTTTCACGTCCCACCACCCCATTTTACTGTTTTAGTCCTACAAGGTATTCTCATTTTGGAAGTCCTAGGACTTCCAAAATGAGAATACCCACACCATCTTTAAGATAAACTACCTATCTTACACAAAATGTGAGCATTCGCAATGTGAAAAAATTTTAAAATTTTTCACATTGCGAATTGCTGTAGTCCTACGAGCCGAGCTTTACAGTTCCGGAGAATGGGGCTACACTTAGATAAGCTCTATCCAGGAGGTACCTGTGAAGCCTCGGATACTATTCCTCCTCGCGCTCCTATTACTTCTCGTGCCGCTTTCAGTTGGAATTTGCCAGGAGATGCCCCCCGGTGAAACTCCCTCTCCCGTCGAAGAGGAGCTACAAGCAGCCCAGATGGACCGGGTCCGAATAGCTATTTCCAACACCAATTACCCAATAACTCCCGGCGATATTTATGAACTTACCTATTATATAGCAGGCGAACAAATAACCCGCCAAATGACAGTAACCAGTGATTACATGATAGACTTGGGCATATTCGATATGATGAACGTAGTGGCGATGGAGTTTCCGGAGCTTGAAAGAAGGGTGGAAAGGAAGCTGAAAGAGGCTTATCCAAAAAGCCAGCCGTCGCTGACCATCATCTCGGTCGGTTCCTTTCAAGTGCCTATTCTTGGACAAATTGAAGAGACAGAGTATATTAGCGCCTGGGGATTAACGCGTTTAAGCGACATAGTCGGGGACAGGTTGCGCCGTTACTCTTCACTGCGTGATATTAGGATTGTTGATACTGTAGGACGCAGCAATCGTTATGATCTATGGAAAGCCTATTATGAAGGTCAGCTGGACCAAGACCCCTTTGTAAAACCGGGGGACCGGGTAGTGATTCCGCAAATAAAACGGGAGGTAGAGATTCGAGGTGAAGTATACCGGCCCGGTCGTTATCAGTTATTGGAAGACGAGGATATTGACGAGATCATAAGTTTCTGCGGCGGTTTTACTCCCATGGCGGACCTCCAGCGGATTACCGTGGAGCGGCTGAATCAGGAAAACTCAAGCTTAGTGATATTTGATTATACCTCAGATGGCCGGCCCCCGCACTTCCAGGACCGAGACCTTATCACGGTACCTTCAAAGCAACCCCAGGACCAACAGATATCGGTAGTAGGAGCGGTTATAAATCCCGGCCGATATCCCTACCGGCCGCCGGAAAAATACCTTTACTATGTGAATCGTGCCGGGGGGTTTGATTCTGAACTTAATACAAAACATGAGGTCACTATAGAAGATCGATTCGGAAACCCCCGCGATTCCTCACAACCGCTTATGCCCGGCGATACTATTACCGTCCATACCAACGATTTTGTATATAATTTTAACCGAAATTTTCCTTTAGTAACCGCCGGCTTCGCCTTTATTATTACCTTAATTGAAATAGTTACTTTGGCGAATCAATAGATGATCTGTTAGAGGGGCCACACATGTAGATGTGGGCCCTTGATCTCATCTTTTAAGCTTTACTTTTCTTCTTTGCATAACGTACAGTTCCGCTTTTCTTTCCACCCGACTTCTTCGATTTTCCGTAAGGTTTATGATAGGCCTTTGTTGAAGAACCCTTTCCGCTCATTTTGGCGGTTATAGTACGCCCCTCATAAGTAAAACCATTCAAAGAATTTGCTACTTCCTTTGCAAACTCTTCCTCTACCTGCAAATCACTCCAAGAGGTATCAACCTTTATGCGGCCGATATTTATATCACGATTGCGGGTACTCTGGTTCACCAGCCCGATAAGCTCAGGCGGAGCTACCCGATCCCGCTTTCCAAGATTTACACTGATCTTTACAAAGCCTTCTTCCACACCCTTTGATCTATCTCCTCCTGAGCGATTGCGCCCGCGATCGCTGCTGTTTCTCCGTCCGTTGTTTCGGTCTTTCTTTGAGTACTCATTTTCCCGGACAGGTTTGAGGTCGGGCATATCATCATAATAACCAAGCATTTTTTCAAACTGAAGGCTGACTATTTTTTGAAGAAGTTCATCACGGTTTAAATCGGCAAGCTGGGTCTGCAGAGCGGCAAAATAGGGTGCTATTTGCTCTTCATTTACTTCGGTGGATTTGAGCTTTTCAGCGAAGTCCAAAAGCTGTCGCTGGAAAATGTCTTCTTCCCCCGGAATTTGCCCCTGTTCAATATCCCGTTTAATCACTCTCTCGATGTGCTGCAACCGTCGCTTCTCCCGGGCCCCTACAATCGCATAGGAGTTACCGGTTTTTCCCGCCCGGCCGGTCCGGCCGCTTCGGTGGGTGTACATTTCAATTTCATCGGGTAGATCGTAATGTATTACATGGGAGAGGTTCTGTACGTCCAATCCCCGGGCGGCTATGTCTGTGGCAACGAGGAGCTGCAAGTCTTTCCGACGAAACTTGTTCATCACAAACTCTCGCTGGTTTTGGGACAGATCACCGTGGAGGGCTTCAGCGTCGTACCCGTCGCCGGCCAGCTGATCTGCAATTTCCTGGGTAGATGCCTTAGTTCGACAAAATACTATTCCGTACATATCGGGATGAAAATCGACTAAGCGCTTGAGTGCCGCATATTTTTCATTCCCCCGTACAAGAAAATAGGTGTGATCGACGCTCTGGGCTGCGGCATTGCGTTGGCCCATAGTCATGGTTTTTGGCTCGTTCATGTAGGTTTCGGCGATTCTTGCTACATCCTGGGGCATGGTAGCCGAGAGAAGTATTGTTCGCCGCTCTGTGGGGGCTGCCTGCAATATGGCATCAAGCTCTTCTTTGAAGCCCATGTTCAGCATGATGTCCGCTTCATCTAATACTACATACTGAAGCAGGCTTAGGTCTGCTTTTCCTTTGTTAATGAGGTCCAGGAGCCGGCCGGGGGTGGCCACTAGGATATGGAGCCCACGTTTTAATGATCGTATCTGATCGCCGTATCCGGCGCCGCCGTATACTACGTCAATGGCTACTTTGGGGAGGTTGGCCGAGTATGACTGGAGCTCTTTGGTTATTTGGATTGCCAGCTCTCGGGTCGGGCAGAGTACTAATGCTCCTGTTTCCCGGGGGTTTTCCCGCAACTTCTCGAGCAAGGGCAGCCCGAAGGCGGCGGTTTTGCCGGTTCCGGTTTGGGCGAGTGCTACTATGTCCTGGGTGTCTTCCATTATTGCCGGTATTACGGCTTCCTGTACTGGAGTGGGGGTTTCGAAGCCCATTGCTTCTACTGCGGAGAGAATTGAGGTGTCTAGAGAAAATTCTTTGAATGTCAAATGAGTGTCCTTTGTAGGTTGGTCTGTGTGCGGCCCCCGATTTCTACCGGGCTCTCAGCCGCTTTTTCCGATATTAGGTGCGTCTGAACAAGATTGAGTTCAAGCCGCCCTATCGACCTACACTCGTCCTCGTTCAACATTTTGTGTGATGAATTTAAGCTTTTTTGTCCCCTCTGTCAACCTAGTTGTACGAACCCTGGTGGTAAATTCACCCTAATTACATTTAATATAATATTTTGGGTTTGACCCTCAAAGCAATAATAATTAGTTTTTATACAAGAATAAATTATATCTTATTTAGCACCATTTTTCGCACAACTAGAAGGACAGGATAATGCAAATATTTATTAAATCCACTTACCCTAATAACTCCTCTTTAACTTTTTCACTCACACGTATTCTCACAGCACTCATACTCTCAGTCTTCTTACTATCAGGATGTGCTACTCACAATTCACTCGCCCCGCCCTCATCAGATTCAGCAGAAAAAAACGAAAAACCATTTTCAAACACTCAATCAGGAACCACAAAAAGCGCAGAAAATACCCAAAAAAGCAGCATCGACACAAAAATAAGTGCACTCAACGAGGAAACCTCAGAACTAAATTTAAACCCCGAGGTAATTCACGGCACCCTGGATAACGGCCTCACCTATTACATCCAACCTAATCACAAGCCTGAAAATCGCCTCCAGCTACGGCTGGTAGTAGATGCAGGGAGCATACTCGAGCAGGAAGATCAACGCGGCTTCGCACATTTTGTCGAACATATGGCCTTTAACGGCACAGAGAAATATGAAAAAAACAGTATTATCGACTATCTTGAAAAAACCGGAATGAGCTTTGGCCCCGACATAAATGCATCTACCAGTTTCGACCAGACAATATATAAGCTTGACCTTCCTGTGGGCAACGGAATAACCTTACTTGGTAAAGGAGAAATAGGGGATACTCAAGAAAATTCCGCTAATTCAAAAGAAACAGAAAATACCATTGAAAAGGGCATAGACATACTGAAGGAATGGGCCTTTAGAATCGCCTTTTCACCGGAACAGGTGAAAGATGAAAAGGGAGTCATTATAGAAGAATGGCGTGGGGCCAGAAGTGCGGCAGCCCGTATGCGAGATGAATACCTTCCGGTACTTTTTCGTAATTCCCGTTATGCCGAAAGATTGCCCATTGGAAAGATGGACGTAATTCGTGCAGCCGGCCCTGAAGATCTTGCCGAATTCTATACCTCTTGGTATCGACCGGAACTTATGGCTATAGTCGCTGTAGGAGACATCGATCCGAATAAAATGGAAGCTCTCATTAAAGACACATTCGAAGGTGCCGCCACTACAGAAAAACCCACTACAGAAAAAC
>CAZDFY010000081.1:12841-15068 GCA_964504785.1 uncultured Sediminispirochaeta sp.
CCACTACAGAAAAACCCACTACAGAAAAACAATCGAAGGGTCTACTCCCGGAACGTAAGAGCTTTTCAGTTCCCCCGGCGCAGGATATAGAGTTTGCAGTAGTCACCGATCCGGAGGCCCAGCAAACGCAACTACAGATGCTGAGCCTTCACTCGCCTTTTCGCTTAAAAACCGCACAGGACTACCGAACATCTCTTGTGCTCAGCATGTACGGCGAAATGGTACGGGCACGACTTTCGGAAAAAACAGAACAATCCGATCCTCCCTATGTGAACGGCTACTTCGGGGTTACACACTATTTGCGAAATAACGATGCTACAGTGTGGGGAGCAATTGCCCGGGAAGGGCAGGTTGAACGCGCTCTGAGCACCCTACTGGAAGAAGAACGCCGCATCAGCGAGTTCGGCTTTACCGGTAGTGAGCTGCAGCGCGCAAAGGACAATCTGCGCAGCCGCATGCAGCGGATATACGAGGAACGGGAGAAGACCGAATCCGGCAGCTTTGCCGGTGAATATATCCGTCATTTTCTCTCCGATGAAGCCGCTCCCGGAATTGAGCGTGAATGGGAACTCACCCAAAAATACCTTCCAGGGATAAGCCTCGACGACATTCGCAAAGTGCAGAAGGAAATTATTCGTTCGGAAGGTGCAAAAACTGCCATCATCACCGGACCTGAAAAGGAAGGCCTTCAATATCCCAGCCCGGAGAAGCTTAAACAGATTTATGATAAATCCAAATCCGTCAAGATTGAACCATACCAAGACGATTTCTCCGGACGAGAGCTAATTGACGAGCTTCCGGAGCCCGGTAGTATCGAATCGACCGAAACCGTCACGCTACCGGCATCAATTTTGAAGTCTGAAACTGAGTCTGAAACTGAGGTTGAGTCCGACTCCGATGAGGAAATCACCTACCACAAGTTCACCCTCTCCAATGGTGCGAAAGTCGTGTATCAGCAAACTAATTACAAAAACGAGCAGGTCCTTTTTTCAGCCTTTAGCCCCGGAGGCGCCTCTCAAGTAGAAGATAAGGACTACTACGCCGCCGTCATGGCACCAAGCTTCGTACAAGCTGCGGGGTTAGGCGAGTATAGCCCGAGCCAACTGCAAAAGCTCACCTCCGGGAAGCAGGCAAAGGTTAGACCCACCATCGGCGATCTCACCGAAGGCTTCAGCGGCGAGGCAAGGCCGGAAGACCTTGAGCTGCTCTTCCAAAAGGTCTACCTTTATTTCACTTCTCCCAGGCGAGATTCGAATCTGTTTCAATCCTATCAGCAGCGGTTGCAAGGGGTCCTACAAAATCGTCGCAGCAATCCAGAAGTGCTTCTGAACGACGCAGTCACTAAAATGCTCTTCGATGATCATCCCCGCCGTCAACCCTACACCGCCGAGCGTATTTCTAAAATCACCGAGGACCAAGTCTATAGCATCTTCAACGAACGCTTTCCTTCACCCTCGGATTTTACCTTCCTCTTTGTCGGCAACCTCGACCCGCAGGAAATCAAGCGTCTGTCCGCTCTCTACCTTGGCTCAGTCGGGCCGGCTGACAAAGAAGCCACCCAAGAATCTCACCAAGCAGCAGCCGAAGCCCAAAACAAAGCCCAAATCGCTGCCGACAACAATAACCAAAACAGCAATCTCGAGACTTGGATAGACCGAGGAGTACGGTATACCGATACCGAGGATAGAGAAGAGGTCTATGCGGGAATCGCCAAAAAAAGCCGGGTAAACCGATTCTATTTGGGCAGCTATAACTGGAGTCTACAGCACAACAGCACCCTTACATCGCTGCGTAAACTCCTGGAAATCCGCCTGAGAGAAAAAATCCGTGAAGAAGCCGGGGGAACCTATGGCGTAGGGGTTTCTCTCTCCACCGACCGCTACCCCGTAAACAGATATCTCCTCTCCATTCGGTTCAGCTGCGACCCGGACCGGGTCGAGGAACTCAGTTCGATCATCGACACTGAACTGGCGTCCCTCATTGATCGGCCCACCGATACCGAATACATTGAGAAAATACGCAGCATCCGTAACAAGTCCTTCGAAGAAGCCCTGGAAAGCAACAGCTTCTGGCTTGGAAAACTGCAAAGCATTCAATTCCACCAGCTCGACCCTGAAAATGCTTTTTCCGTCGGTCGGCGCATCCAAAATACCACAGCATCATCACTTAACCGTGCCGCTCGCAGCTACCTCGGAGGGGCCACCACGCTTGAGGCAGTTCTCTTTCC
>CAZDFY010000082.1:0-15062 GCA_964504785.1 uncultured Sediminispirochaeta sp.
CAGCGACTAGGGTGAAAAATATACTAACCTTTTTCATGGATATCCTCCTATGTCGTAAGCTTATCTATAAATAGGAAAAACTTCAAAGAAAAGCGGCAGATTTCAGCAATTATACATTTGAAAATTATATAAATAATTGCACTCTTAGAGTGCTCCCATGTTGGGTGTGCTGAAGCAGTTGTTTATTGGCGAGAGGGCGTAGTTTAAAAATCTGTGGGCCCTGAGCCGAGAACTCCTATTATGGATCGCATTCCGGAGAATTTCCTTCTTGTAGCATAGGAGGGACTTTTACAATTACATATTTCAAAAAGCTAAATGAAAAATGTAAAAATTATTGTAAAAAGATGCAAATAAAGAGTATTAGGTAAAAAATTTTCAATTTAATAAAAGTGAAATGAAAATTAAACTTTACTTTTCTAAAAACGCCGGATATAGTCATACAAGGAGTTGATAATGACGGCGGAACAAATGTGGAATAAAGCTCTTCATGTATGGAACACAGGGGCCCGTGAACTGGAAAGTCTGAGTAATCATATTGACCAAAAGTCCTTTATACGCTGTATCGAAGAAATTGCTGCGTGCAAGGGAAGAATAATCACTGCAGGAGTAGGAACCTCCGGTGCTGCGGCCAAAAAGATCGCCCATTCTCTTTCATGTATAGAACGGCCGGCCTTTTTTCTCGATGCCGGCGACGGTGTCCACGGGGGATTGGGAGTTGCTCAAGGGGGAGATATCGCAATACTTATCTCAAAGGGCGGGAATACTCGTGAAATACTCAATGTGGTCCCTGCATTACAACAAAAACAGGTCAAAATCATAGGTGTTACAGAGAATGAGGCGTCGGTTTTGGCCGAATCAAGCAGCATTCTTTTAAAGGTAAAAATTGAACGGGAGGCGGATAGTTTCAACATGCTGGCAACCACCAGTACTATGGCGGTTACAGCAGTGTGGGATGCGATCTGCATTGCCCTCATGGAATATACCGGGTACAGCCGGGAACAGTTTTCAGTTATTCATCCCGGTGGTGCAGTTGGTGACCGGCTATTAAAGGGAGAGGAGTAGTGAGCAGAAGAATGAAAGCAGCAGTTTTTGAAGGTCCGGAAAAACTTATTGTCAAGGAAGTCGAGCTCGCGAGGTGCGGCTCGGACGATATTATTATCAAGGTCCACGCCTGTGGTATATGCGGCGGGGATATTCGCAATTTTTACAACGGGCTTCGACATGGAGTAAAAAGCCAGATTATGGGGCACGAGTTTACCGGTACGGTAAGTGAAGTCGGGGCTAATGTCACAAAGTTCAAAGTAGGAGACAAGGTTGCAGCTGCTCCTGATGTAAGCTGTGGTGAATGTTATTACTGCAAACGCGGGTGGGTAAATCTGTGTGAAAATCACAAGATGATCGGCACCCATTGGCCGGGAGGTTTTGCCGAGTATGTGCATATTCCGGCTCTAGTGCTGCGGCGCGGCTTTATTCATCCCGTTCCGGAGGGGGTAAGTTTGGATGCTGCCTGTCTGTCTGAACCAGCTTCGTCGGTAATCGCCTCGATGGAGAATGCCCATGTAAGCCTGGGCGACTCGGTTCTGATTATTGGTGATGGACCTATCGGATGTCTGTTTATTGAGATTGCCCGGGCCAACGGCGCTTCTAAGATTATTATGGCGGGGCGTATGCGCCGCCAGGAGCGGGTAAAAAAGTTCAAGCCGGACCTTCTTATCGATGCAAGCGCATCGGATGTCGCCACACGGGTGCGGGAGTTTACCAGTGGACTTGGGGTGGATGTGGCTGTATGCGCTAATCCTGTGGTTGCTACCCAGGAACAGGCGGTCCAATCGGTTCGCAAGCGGGGCAGGGTTATCCTCTTTGGCGGGGTGCCGAAGAACGCGCCCATGACCAGTCTCAATAGCAATACCATCCACTACAACGAGATAGAGGTCGCAGGGGCTTTCAGCTATGAAGTGCGGCATCACCTGGCGGCATTAGCGGCCATCCAAAAGGGATTGCTAACCCCGGATAACTATTTTACTAAAGTTGTAGCATTAGAAGATGTTGCGGAGGGGTTTGTTTCTGCCAAAACAGGCAAGAATCTAAAGATCTTGGTCAAACCCTGATATCTGACTTGAAAGGAATAAAACAGCATGAATGAGATTGATATTCGTCTAGAGGAATTAGAAAAAACCGGCCGGAATATAAAAGTTGGCCTTATCGGCGCCGGCCAGATGGGAACCGAGATCATTACGCAGATCGGCGAGATGGTGGGTATTGATATCGCTGTGGTGGTCGATTTAGATGCCGAAGGGGCTGCGACGGGCTACGGTCACTCAAAGAAGAAACCCAGCGTGGTTAAGGTAAGGAGTCTCGAAGAGGCCGAGAATGCCTCCGCAGAGGGGAAGGCCGTTGCCGCCGAGGATTTTACCATCGCAACCCGCCTGTCCTGCGTCGACGCCGTTGTCGATGCCACGGGCTCTACCGAAATGGGTGCTAGAATATCGATGGATGCAATCAACCACGGCAAGAACATCGTGATGATGAATGTTGAGTGTGATATCACCATTGGGCCCATCCTGCGCCAGATGGCGGAAAACGCCGGTGTTGTCTACAGTCTTGCGGCTGGTGACGAGCCGGCGGCGATCGTTGAGCTCTATCGCTTTGCAAAGGCCTTGGGTTTCGAAATTATCGCCGCCGGTAAGGGGAAAAACAACCCTCTAAACCTTTATTCTACACCGGATACCGAACGCGAAAAGGCGGAGAAACGAAAAATGAGTGCAAAGATGCTGTGTGAATTCGTAGACGGCACAAAAACAGCAATCGAAATGGCTTCAGTATCAAATGCAACTGGGCTAATTCCTGATACACGCGGGATGCACGCTGCGAAAGCAACCGTGCCTGAGCTCAACAAGGTGTTTGTACCGTGTTCCGACGGTGGTGTTTTACGCAGCCGTGGGGTTGTTGATTTTGCCATTGGGGTTCATCCTGGAGTTTTTCTGGTGGTTGCAACCGACAATGAACGTATCAAGGAAGGCTTAGTACAGCGTGATATGGGTGAAGGCCCTTTCTACACACTCTATCGTCCCTTTCATTTATGCAGTATTGAAGTCCCCTTAACCATCGCCCAAGGCGTCCTGTATGGGGAATCCTCCGGTCATCCTAAGCAGAAACTTACTTCCGAATGTATAGTTGTTGCGAAAAAAGACTTAAAGCGGGGGGACACACTGGATGGAATTGGGGAATACTGTTATCGCGGCAGTATTGATACCTATGAAACGGCAAAAGAGCAGAAACTCCTGCCTTTGGGCTTGGCAAAAGGCTGTGTTCTCAACATCGATGTATCAAAAGATACGGTCATTACCTATGAGATGATTGAATCGATACCGGAATCTGCTTTACTGCAATTGAGAAAACTGCAGGACACACTACCAGTGTAAGGGAGGCAATGGAATGCGTTTGATCGGATTGGATGTAGGTACGACCGGTTGCAAGGCAATAGTTTTTACTACCTGCGGCGAAGTGATAGGTGAAGACTTTCAAGAATATGATATAGATACTGCCGGGGGTTCCTTTGCAGAACAGGATGCAGAGTATGTATGGACCTGCGTAAAAAAGGTACTCAAGGGATCCGTACGCGCTGCCCGTGAAACGAGCCCGAATGGACAAGATAATGAAGTGCGTGCGATGGGTGTGTCGGTACAAGGTGATGCTGTAATTCCGATTGACGGCCAAGGGAAAGCCCTTGCGCCGGCGGTGCTGGGTATGGATTACCGGTCTCATTTGCAATCCTCCAGAGCAGCCGAACTGTGCGGTGAGCGGGAACTATTTAAAAAAACCGGAATGCGCCCCCATCCAATGAACAGTGTTACAAAAATGATGCTCCTGAAGGATGAAAAGAAGCTGGTATACGAGTCGGCTGAGGGGTTAGTTACCTATGCGGATTTTATCTACGGAAAGTTAGGTGCTCCCGGGTATATTGATTACAGCATGGCTTCGCGAACTATGGCTTTTTCTTTAGCTGCCTATGATTGGGACCCGCAGATATTACATGCCCTTGGAATAGATAAGAAAAAGCTCTCCATTCCTGTGGCCTCAGGTACACCAATCGGTACAATTGATCCGGGTGTAGCAGCAGAGGTGGGGCTTTCGGAAAATGTAAAAATAGTAAGCGGCGGGCATGATCAAACCTGCGCTGCGGTGGGCGCTGGAAGTATTTTTCCAGGTGTGGGGGTCGTTTCTACCGGCACGGCGGAAGTGTTTTCTGTGTTGCTTGAAAAACCACGCTTGGATGATGAGATGTATAACGGATATTACCCGTGTTATTGCCATGTTGTTCCTCAGGCATATTTCAGCTTTTCTTTGAACCACGTCGGCGGGTTGCTTCTAAAGTGGTACCGGGATTCGTTTTGTCAAAAGGAAGCTGAAGAAGCACAGCAGCAAGGGAAGAGTGTGTTTTCATTACTTGATGAGCGGATGCCGGAAGGGCCTACTGAGGTAATGGTGCTACCCCACTTCAACGGAAGCGGTACTCCCTGGTGCGATATGCAGTCAAGGGGGGCTGTTATCGGTATGACCCTCAACACTTCGAAGTACGAAGTAGCACGGGCTATTCTGGAATCGCAAACCTACGAGCTTGCAATTAACATACAAAAAATACTTCCGGAGTATGAACAGCTTACAGAAATTACTGCAGTTGGGGGAGGTGCGAAATCACCCGAATGGCTGCAGATAAAAGCTGATGTACTGGCAGTACCCATAAAAACTATGGAGTGTTCTGAGGCCGGATGCATGGGTGCAGCAATAGTCGCTGGTGCCGGCTCCGGAGTGTTTCAGTCCTTACAACAGGGGGTAGATGTGATGGTCCGGGTAAAGAAAATTTACAGGCCAAATGAAAAGCGGGTAGAGAGATACAAACAGTTGTTTTCTACCTATCAGAAAGTGTATCCGGCATTAAAACCCCTTTATCAAAGCTTAAAAAATGGATGATCGTTATCTGCATCTTATCCCCCATAATTGTGCCCTGCAAATTCCGGCGTTGTACGGGAGTCTAAAGTCGGCTGAGAGTAAAGCCGCGGATTTTATACTTGCAGCACCCGGGGAAGTTTCGGGCTTAAAGGTAACTGAATTGGCCCTGCGGGCGGGATGCAGCGAGGCTACTATTATACGGCTCTCTGCATAATCGAGGCATTATACCTGGATTTTCTAATTCGATATCAGCAGCAGCGCATACCGATTTTGGAAGTTTAAAATGAAATAGTCCACATCAATAAATGGTGTTAAGGAGGAAAGCTCTTGAAAAGTTTTGATATTATCTCATATGGAAAAAATGCTGACTGGGATTTTTCTCAGTCGGTAGACGGTGTGAATTTGGATTTGCGTCATGTGGAGGGGGACCCGGAGCATGTGTATCGGTTCTACGTAAAGGGTGATGGTTTATCTGTTGAATTAATACCTTCAAAGGGGCTTTCTATCCGTGATGTGTGGTTTGGTAATAGTCCGTTCTTTTGGGATGCTCCGATGGAGCAGTTGCCGGATCCTAAAGATGTTGATCTTACTGCACCGCTCCTGATTGATGGTGAACAAGTTGAAGGTATGCGGTGGATAGCCTATTTTGCGGCTCACGTTGAAATGATGGGGCTTCGCAACTGGGGAATCGCAACAAAAAAGGACGAAGAGTTCTATGCCTTGCACGGGAATGTGTCCAATATTCCCATAGATACATTGCATATCGAAGTATATCCGGAAAAAATAATTGTAAGCGGAATGTTCACTACTCATGATGCGCATAGTTGTGTAATAAAGGACTCTGGGTTATATCCTGAGTTTGAAGTTACAAAGCGGGTGGAGATAGACCGTACGTCCCCGCAAATCCAAGTACATGACAGTGTGAAAAACGTATCGAAAAAAGCGCTGTACCCCGATTGGGGATACCATATACAGCTTCGTCCCCAAGTGGAGGCTGAACTGCTTATTCCTTCACTGCAGGTAAGAGAGCGTTTTAAATCTCCGGTGCCGGAAAACCATGAGCGTTGGTATCCGGCAAAGGTTACTTCAAATCGTGAGGAACGCGGCTATATTCATAAAAAGTTAAATATTGAGTCTTTGTTTGAAGACGGCAGCAGTGGGTTTAAAACCCTGCTTAAATATAAGGACGGGACTGGAATTATGTGTTGCCTGCCACCTTCACCTTACACTATGTCGTGGTTTTCGTGCGGAGGGGCGGAGGGAGAGAACTTTATGTTCCCTCCTGAAAACAATCAGGCACCACAGCCGGTACTTCACAAAAATTGGGACGGTGTTGGTCCCGAAATAGGGGCAAGTGCCCTTGATCATGACGGAGATGTTGATCCGGAAATACAGCAGAAAAAACTTGAGCCTGGTGAAACGCAAGACTTACGGATTACTATTGCTTTAACTGATAAACCGCAGTCAAAGCAGTTAGAGGAAGAGATTCGTAAGTATAATAAAGGACGGCAGCTATGTTGAGGTGGAAGCTAAATAAGCAAACCAAACAGACCTGGCAAAATTTACCATCAGAAATATGTGTTTGCAATTTTGATGGAATGGGGTATTCTAATATCTATGCTTAAACTCCTTATTGTAGACGACGAAGATGTAATCCGTGAAGGGTTGTGTTCAGTTGTTGATTGGGAACAGCTAGGATTCCACGTTGGTGGTACTGCAGCGAATGGAGAGAAAGCGCTTCAGTTTATGGAGCAGTGCTATATTGATGTGGTACTTGCCGATATACGTATGCCCAAGCTTTCCGGAATCGAATTAGCACAGGAAATTCAACACAGATACCCTCATGTGAAAGTAATCATTCTCAGCGGCTATGATAGTTTTGAATACGCACGTAATGCCATCCGTTACAATGTGTTTAGTTATTTGCTTAAACCCTGTCGCGAAGAGGACATAGTGGATGTATTCACACGTTTAAAAAATGCAATTGATACACAAAGAAAGCATGAACAATTGGTCTCGGATGCGGCGGATGCACTGATTATTGAAGAAATGCGGGCCCTTGGAAGCGGCTGCGGCCCCTATTTTCCCCGGCTTACCGAATGGGTCGAAGTAAAGCAGAATGCCTATATTTATATTTTGTCGATTTACCCTAAGCCTCCCTTCTTATATGACTGTGAGGATGATTGGGATACAGTACTCTACAGGCTGCAAACCGAATATCTAAATGAAACAAAGGATAATGATATATTGTTCTGTTCATTGAACGGCAACAACCGCTATATCGTTCTTTCAGAACAGCCACCGGAAGAGATTGAAATAAAACTCAACTCTTATCTTGGCAATTGTGGGTATTTTTCTGGTACCGTAGTACAACTTACAGATGATGAATGGCGAAGTCATATTAAACTCTTACTTGAGAATCTTCATTTACGGGTAGCCTCTGATGAACGGATCATACAAATTGATTTTATGAGCACAATTAATGAGGGAATAGAGCACAAGGATGAACTGAAAAAGGCCAATACCGGGTATGACGACGCTCTTGCTCGCTTTGAATGCGATGCAGCACTTCAATCTTTATCGCGATATATTGAAGAGTTGAAGTCATCGAAAACCAGTTCCCTGGAGCCTTTGATTAAGTATATTGAGGCGGGGTTTATATCCGCAAGAGAATCATGTGTTGAGGGGTACACGATTTTTGACGAGGTGTATGGAACTATCGGGGATCTAATATCGGCGATAAGAGGTGTGGTTAGGTTAGAAGAAGCAAGAGAAATTCTTACCTACTGGATGGAACAAGCCTCTCAAAAAAGAGACTGCACCAATAATCCTTCCAGCAGAATAGTAATTCAAAGGGCGATGAGCTACATAACCCATAACTATGATCAGGATTTTAGTCTTGACGATTTAGCTGAGCATCTTTGCCTTACTCCTTCTTATGTATCTAGATTATTTAAAATGGAAATAGGACGTAATTTTAAAGAGTATCTTACTCAGTATAGAATTGAAAAAGCAAAAAAACTTTTATTAAGCAGCACGATGAAAGTATATGAAATTGCAGACCAGGTCGGATTTAAAGAGCAGCACTATTTCAGCAATGTGTTTAAGAAAAATCAGGGGTGCAGCCCTCAGCAGTATCGAAATTTTTTTCGGGACAAAGCTGAATGAAATCCACGATTAGCTCAAAGCTAAGCTTGGCCTTCGGAGTCCTTGTGTTTGTAGTGTTGATCTTTGCCGGTTTTCTGGTGTATTTCCAGTTTGAACGGGAATTGAGTCTCACAATCAACAACTCTCTGGAGACTACTTCTGAACTAATTAAAAAAAATGTGAATGCCAGTATCAAATACAATAGTGATGAAGTTCGAAAGGACTTACTCATAGCCGAATATCTGCTCGGAAATAATGTAACTGTTTCAAAAGATAAAACACGGCTTTTCAATATCCATAACATAATAAATGAACAGGAGAAATTGATCGAAATACCGGTTATGGAGGTAGATGGAACCCCGATCTCTGGAGAGAACCTGTTAGTCGATGAAATTGCCGAACGCACCCAGGGAATTGTGACCATGTACCAACTTGTGCCTGAAGGTTTTATTGCTATTTCAACAAACAAGAGGAACCGGGACGGAAAATCAGCACTTGGTGAGTTTATTCCGGCGGGTTCACCGATTCATACCCTTGTGATGCGTGAAAGGACCTACTACGGTCGAGACTATTTTGCGAAGAACTGGCATTTTGTTGCGTATAAAAAAGTATTTCAAGATGACGAGGTAATCGGTGCAATTTGTGTTGCTCAGAAACAGGTGGAGCTTGAAAAACTGCGACGAGAGATTGAATCGGTAGTAGTGGGAAATGAAAGTGTTCCTTATATTATTGATGCTGTAGCAAAAACAGTGCTTCTTCCTCGTCCAAAAAACGAAATAATGGATTATTCCACGCTGATAGATATTTCTTTTATGCGTAGTGGAAGAATTATTTATACCCACCAGATCCCGAATGAAAACCGTACTGAACAGTGGCTGGCCTATTTTAAGTTTATCCCCGAAATGAATTGGATCATATTTGTAGGTTCTTCTATGCAGGATTTTTACGGCGGTTTATATAAGATGCGGGACAGCATGCTTTTAATAATCGGAGGAGCTATACTGTTAGCAATTACTTTAAGTGTAATTTTGGGCAGACAGATTACAAAACCGCTCACTGTAATAACTAGTAAAATTAAGGAAATTTCCGAAGGAGATGCCGACCTTTCGAAAAAGCTTTATATCAGGTCGAATGATGAAGTAGGCCTTTTGGCTGAGTATTTTAACACGTTTGTGGGCAAATTGCGGGATTTTCAGGAAGTTGAGCGGCACCGGCTTGAATTGCTTATTCGGGATATACAAATGAATGCACTCCAGGCTCAAATCAATCCCCATTTTCTCTATAACACCTTAGAAACGATACGCTTTATGATAGTTATGAAGAATGAGAAAGCAGTAGATATGGTGAAGCTATTGGCGGATTTGTTCCGCGTGAGTATCGGTAGAGGAGAAGCCTTTGTCACTTTTAGACATGAACTCGAGCATGTGAATCTCTATTTAGCAATTCAAAAAATAAGATACTCCAACAGGTTTTCGGTTGAAATCGATATCCCCGAGAGTATCTTAAACCTTTATACTGTGAAGTTCATTTTTCAACCGATTGTTGAAAATAGTGTCCACCACGGTTTTGAAGAGTTAGATTCAGGGGGGATAATTTCGATTGCAGCCCGCTTGAAGGGTGATATGGTTCGTATTGAAATTAGTGATAATGGAACTGGGATACCTGAAGAACAGCTAAATCGTTTGCAGGAGCAGCTGCAAGGTAGAAAAAAGCCGGGGAGCGTTGGTTTACAGAATGTCTATGACCGGATTCATCTTCATTTCGGAGATAAATACGGGTTGGAACTTCAGGATAGAAAGAGCGGTGGTGTACACGTAATAATCTGGGTTCCGGTTCTCATGAAAAAGCCACAGGATGATTATATAAATGATACTTCTCTTCTTATTTTCAATTCTTGAATTTTCAAAAATAATATAAGAATATAAAAAACTTAAGCTTTTGTCTGAATAATAAAAAGCTTTATAAATATAGATATTTTGAATAAAATAACAAAAATTTTCTCATATAATGCAAAATATTACACAAAAAGGCAAAAATACAGTGCTTGTATTCTACTGGTTCGATGTTACAATTTTATTAAATTTTCTTAATAAAGGAGTTGGAAATGAAAAGATTGTGTTTTGTTTTCATCATTGTGCTTTTGGCTGTGCCGTTTGCACTTATGGCCAATGGTCAGTCTGAAGATGCACAGACGAAAATCGCCTTCTGTTTTCAGGATCTGGAAACTGAATTTTGGGTAGCTGGACACAAAGCTATTACCGAAACTCTTCGGGAAGCAGGTGTAAAGGTAATTGAAAAGAACGCCAATGAGGATGCCAACCGGCAGCTGGAGCAGGTGAAAGATGTAATCACCCAGGGAGTCGATGGAGTAATTATTATCCCTCAAGATGGTGAAAGTGCCGTCACTATTTCCAAGGTGTGTAATGAAGCCGGCGTGCCAATCGGTGTGTTTAACCGGCCGCCCTCCGACAAGAGTGCTGATTCAGTAGTTGTAGTTGCAAACAATGAGGTTATTGCGGAATCTGCTGTTGAGCATATGGCGCAAGAGGCTAAAAAGCTAGGCCGAAAGGTTACTCCGGCTATTATGGTAGGAGACCTTGGGGACCCGAATGCTGTTGGACGCCGAAAAGGGTTTTACAATGTAATTGAGAAGTATCCGGAACTCTGGACTCAAGACCCAATTGAAATTCCTACCAAGTGGGATGCAAATGTGGCCCTTGCGAACTTGCAGAGTGCTATTCAGGCAAATCCGGACATCGATTTTCTGTTCACCTCATCAGACTTTCTATTTCCGGTTATCAAGTCGGTCCTCGCCCCGCTTGGTAAGTGGCAGAAGACCGGCCACGAAGACCATGTGTTACTTGGTGGTTTAGACGGAGATAAGACCGCATGTGAACTGCTGCACCAAGGCTATCTGGATGCTACAGGCGTACAAGATGTATTTGCTGAAGCTGAGATGATCCTGGATGCGTTGATGAAGGCTATTGAAAATGGGAACGAAACCCCGAATGAATGGCTTTATGACGAAGGTTTTGCACTTACACAGGCAAATCTGGAAGAACGAGATATGGACATGTGGGGCTGCATCCTGCGTGCTGAAGAGTAAAAGACAGCACATACCCCGCATTATGATGAAGGGGAGGCACTTACTATGCCTCCCCTTTTTATAAGGGAATGAGACATGAATTTGAAATTACCTTGGCACTCTAAATCTGCCGAACCCTACACCTTACGGGATCTGCCCCGTAGAGTATTACTCTCAGAGTATTTCGTCCTTTATCTTACTATAGTCTACGTAATACTGCTGCTTCCTTTTATTCCGTGGCTGCTGAATCCGATGAATATCAAAAACATTTTATCGAATGCATGGCCCCTTTTGGCGCTTGCTATGGGACAAACATTTGTATTGATAGTGATCGGAGTTCCGGACTTGTCACAAACTTCTATTATGGCCCTTACGAGCGTGGTAGGTGCAGTAGTTATGTCGAACTACTTTGATCCTGTGTTGTTTAGTAAAAGCCCGCTGTGGGGAAGCCTTATTGCTGAGAATGGAGGAATATTTGCCGGTACCAGCCTGGCCACCCTCGGTGGAGTTGTGGTAATGCTCAGCGTCGGCTTGCTTATTGGTCTTTTTAATGGTATTTCCGTGGCCTTATTCAAGATGCCGCCGTTTATGGTTACCCTGGTCGGCTGGAACTTGTGGGCCGCCATAGCAACATTCCTTCCGAAATCGGAAAATATCCGACATCTGCCGGAAGGCTTTGTGGCCATTGGTAGCGGGAATATCGGGCCTATTTCAATTGCAATGTTAGTTGCACTTTTGCTTGCAGTTTCAGGACATTTTGTACTAAGTAAAACACTCTTTGGAAAACGAGTGTATGCAACGGGACTAAATCCTAAGGCGGCAAAGGTGTGCGGTATTCCAACAAAACGAATTATAATTGCTGTCTATATGGTGAGCGGCTTGTGTGCAGCGGTTGGATCAATCCTGTATTCGGCCCGACTTGAAATGGGGCGGCCTACTATGGGATCTACTTTGCTGTTGGATATAATCGGTGCCAATATCATAGCCGGAATAAGCTTGTACGGTGGAAAAGGTAAAGTATCGTGGACCTTTTTTGGAGTATTTTTCTTTATCATTCTAGCGAACTCGCTAAACCACCTGAATCTTCCGTTTTATATGATCGATATCGTAAAAGGATCTATTATCTGCCTGGCTGCAGTATTGGATGTAGTTCGAACCAGGGCGTCGGAACGTCGGGTATATACATAAAAGGGGGCGAATATGGGTGATAAAATATTAGAGTTTGTTGATATTACTCGAAGTTTCTTTGGTGTGAAGGCCCTCGAAAAAATAAATTTGCAATTAAAAGAAGGGGAGATTTTCGGTCTTATTGGAGAAAACGGTGCCGGTAAATCGACTTTGATGAATATCCTCGGCGGAATATTACCTCAGGATGAAGGTTGTATGCTGTTGGATACCCAGGAATACAAACCCGGGGGGCCGAGTGATGCCTCTGCTGCGGGAATAGAGTTTATTCATCAGGAACTTAACCTGTTTATGAACCTTACCGTGGCGGAGAATATCTATATCCACAACTTTCCAACCATGCAGGGTACTCCGATCATACGGAAAAGGGAAATTATAAAGCGGGCAAAGGACTTGCTGGAATCCCTTGGTATGGAAATACAGCCTACCGCTCTTCTAGAGACATTAGCACCCGGCGAGCGTCAGATGGTGGAGATTGCAAAGGCTCTGAGTATGGATGCCCGCATTTACATATTTGATGAGCCGACAACAAGTCTTACTGCCAAAGAGACAACGGGGCTATTTAATATTCTAAAGCGCCTACGGAATGAAGGAAAAACAATTATTTATATATCTCACATTCTAGGAGATGTAGAGGATCTGGCAGATAGTGTTGCTGTTTTGCGGGACGGAAAGGTAATGGGCTCTGGACCAATACAAGACTTTTCTATTGATAAGATGATTTCGCTGATGGTCGGCGGAAGTTTTAAGCAGATTTTTCCGGAAAAGAAAAGTATACCTCAAAAAGAAAAACTTTTGGAAATACAGGAACTTTCCCAAAGCGGCACGGTAAAGGATATCAACTTTTCATTACACAAAGGAGAAATTCTGGGAGTGTTCGGTCTAATGGGGGCTGGGCGAACTGAAATGGCCCGTATGGTGTTCGGAGTTGATCCCTATAGTGACGGTGAAGTGTATATCGAAGGTGAAAAACTACCAAAATCAAATCCAATGGCAAGTATAGAAAAGGGCCTTGCATTCGTAACCGAGGACCGCCGGGAAGAAGGCTTACTTATGGACGTTCCAATTGTCGATAACCTCGGCATGGTTGCTTTGCCGGATTTTTGCCGTAACTATACAAAAATTGTAAATGGTAAACAACTCAATGAAGAAGCGGAGCATGTATCGGAACGCTTGCATCTTAAAGCTACAAATTTGGATGTGATGCCTGCCAAAAGCTTGAGCGGCGGTAATCAGCAGAAGGTGGTGATAGGAAAGTGGCTCTTGAAAACCCCTAGAGTGCTGATCATGGATGAGCCGACACGCGGTATTGATGTCGGAGCAAAGTATGAGGTGTTCAATATCATTAATGATTTGGCCGATAAAGGTGCCGGTATTTTAATGATCTCTTCAGAAGTTGAGGAGCTTATCGGGGTATGCGATCGGATCGTTGTAATGAGCCGCGGAGAAATAATGGATGTCTTTGAAAAAGAGAAATTTACCCAGGAAGCAATAATGCGTTCGGCATTCCGTCAGGGCATGATTGCAACTGCTACAGAGGGAGACGAAGATGAAATCAAATAGAGTACTACGCATGGTCTTGGACAACACCACCTTCGTTATTTTTGTGCTGTTGTTCATTGTGTTCGGATTGTTGGCGCCGAGATTTTTTTCTGTAAAGAACTTTGAGAATATTATCAGCAGCGCCTCCTATATAGGTATCCTCGCAGTAGGGGTAACCTTTGTGCTTCTCACTGGGGGAATAGATATTTCTCTTGGTTCCAATATGTATCTTTCTGCGGTTGTGTTCGGCCTGCTGTTAAACAATGCCGAGCTGCCGTTTGTCATATCTTTGATTGGTTGTTTGGCAACCGGACTGTTAGTAGGTAGCATTAACGCCTTTATAGTTACAAAGCTGAAGGTGGTGCCGTTTATTACTACTTTGGTAACGATGACAGTGGCATTCGGCTTTGGAATTCTGTTAACAAAGTCTACTGCTGTGAATTTTCCCGATAGCATAACTCTAATGAGCACTCACAAGGTGTTAGGTTTTATCCCATTGCACATTTTTATTTTCGTGTGTGTGGTGTTGGTTGCGTCGGTGTATCTCGGGTATACCAAACCCGGTCGGCAGCTGTATGCGGTAGGTAACAACGAAGAATCGGCAAAAAAGGCAGGAATCAAGACGGTTCCGCTTATTGCCCACGCCTATATGATTAGTGGTGTGTGTGCGGCCCTCGGCGGATTTGTATCGATTACTCAGATCGGACGTGTAAATGCTAATTTTGGAGAGGGAATAGAGTTTCAGGCGATAGCAGCTGCTATATTGGGCGGTGCAAGTCTCTTCGGAGGGATAGGTACTGTTTTTCCGGGGACTGTCCTGGGGACTATTATGGTACAGATGATCCAAGCCGGCCTAATCTTCATTGACGTAGACATTTACCTCCAACCGATTGTGCAGGCACTGATTATATTCGGCGCAGTACTAATAGACAGCTTCCGAATCACACAACTGAAGAAGCTCGAGCGAAGACACATTATGAAGGTATAGCAGAGTAGGGAGTAGAAGTTCGTTGTAGCGGCGGATTGATGGAAGCTCAGAGATTGAAATAGTTAATGCTTGAAAAAGAGCACCCATATCCGCCGAGGACAGACACCTCAAGGGATACAAAATGGTATATATATGAAGCATGGATGGAAAACCTTCAAAATTAGT
>CAZDFY010000083.1:0-15033 GCA_964504785.1 uncultured Sediminispirochaeta sp.
TGAGCATTCTAAATTTGAAAATTTTTCTAAAAATTTCAAATTTAGAATTGCTGTGCTATACTTGAAAGAATACTCATTTATACCTATTATACTAGGGTGGATTAATACCCAAGCTGAGGAGGTTCTATCACACATGATCCAACAGACGGCTCCTTTTTATGTAAGAGTTAAAAATGACTTGGAGAAAGCGTTTCAGGATTTCTTTCCTCATATGTCTTCAAACTACATAAGTACCGCAAAACTGTTCAAAAAGGGTAAAATCTATCCTGTTTTATCAGTGGAAAGCGTCACTGTATTTACAAAAGATGGTTCGGAGGTAGAATCGGCCCGTTTTCTGCTGCCCTCTGAAAATAATAATTTTATTTGGATTCAGTGTGAACTGTTTGAGTTTGCCGGTTTTGATGATGACCCGAAGGAATACACAGGTAAGTAAGGATAACCACCAGGGCAAAACCTATATACAATGCAGTAAAAAACCATCCAGGAAAATCATAGAAAAGAATGGATCTTATAAGCCTTCCTACAAAGGAAATCTCTGTTTCAACCTGTTGGCCGGCGGATTGCCGCAGGTAATGTTCAAGCTGAGTGAGAGGGCATAGAAAGCCTACAAGGGCTTCAACTGCTACCAAAGCTACCGCCGCCAGATGCACGATTCTGAACCATCGCCGGCGAATCCACTTCCACCGAAGCGGGGCCCCGATTAAAATAAGTAACTCGCCTCCGACGGTAAAGAGCACATATCCCAGATGAATGGCAACCACTAGATCCGCAATAAAAGCAGCTGAAAACAAAAAAGTCTCTCCCTCTACAGGTAGTTACAGGTGGACATATTCCGCCAGTTTGAATTTTAGTGTTGCAGGAACCCTGGCCTCAATCACTACCGAATTGTCTTGATACTCCTCTCTGATCACCCTTCCGCTGCGGTGTATTTCCGCTGCTAAGTCGTACCTTGAAAGGGGAAAATTGAAAAGTACCTTGGGTGTACTGTGAAACAGTACCTGTTCAATCTTTTGGTACACCTCTTCAATGCCGATGTTTTTTTTAATTGAGATAAACAGAGAATCAGGAAAATCACGGCGAAGTTCTTCAATTCTGAACTCATCCTTGCAAAGATCTATTTTATTAAACACTAACAGGGTCGGAGTTTCACCAACCTGGAGTTCTTGTAAAACCTCCTTGGTGGTTTCGAGATGGCTCCGTACTTCAGGATTAGATGCATCGAGTACATGGATAAGTATATCCGCGACTACTGTCTCTTCAAGGGTGGAATGAAAGGCATCAATCAGACTGTGGGGAAGCTTGCGAATAAAACCGACGGTGTCGGTAAGCAGGACTTTTGTTCCCCCTGGGAGCTCCGTCTTTTTTGTAGTGGGGTCGAGGGTAGCAAAGAGTTGGTCCTCAACATTAGCGGACGAACCGGTTAAGACATTTAAGAGGGAGGTTTTTCCCGCATTGGTATATCCAACTAAGGCGCCGGTGGGGACCGGCACACTTGTTCTTTGCTTGCGCCGGGTACCGCGCTGGGAGTGAAGTTTTTCAAGCTCCCGTTTTAATTTGGTAATTTTTTTAAGCACAACCCGACGGTCCATTTCAAGCTGAGTTTCTCCTTCCCCCCGGGTTCCCCGGGTACCGCCGCGTTGCCGGGAAAGGTGGGTCCAGGCACGGGTAAGCCGGGGAAGGCTGTACTCCATTCGGGCAAGTCCTACCTGGAGGAAGGCTTCCTTCGTGCGGGCATGTTCGCTGAAAATTTCAAGAATTACTTCCTGCCGGTCAATCACGCAGAGTTCGGACAACTGTTCAAGGTTGCGCTGTTGTGAAGGTGATATGGTATCGTCAAAGACTAGGCAGTCGGCCCCTATCTCCTGGGCTGTCTCTGATAATTCCCGGGCCTTTCCGGAACCGACAAGGAAGCGGGGATGTATTCTTTTTACCGGTACAATTCTCCTGGCGAGAGGTTCTATGCCGAGGGTGGTACAAAGACTGTGGAGTTCATCTAAATAGTTCGAACACTGCTGTTCGTTTAGATCGGGGGTGCGTAAGGTCACAAGTAAAGATGTGTTGTTCATTAAAGCAACGATAAACCGCAGAGTCTTTTACGTCAATCCACTTAACCTGGAGGCGCTTAAGCTGGGGGGGGTATGAGAGGTGTTTGAACTAGAGTCGCTTAACCTGGGGGCTGAACTTTTAAGATACCATCTTTGCAGATATTCTTAAATTTCGTGGATTGCTTCACGTTGATAAAAAATTGGTGTAAAGTAGGGCGATGAGTGAATACTTTATCTTGCCCATTTTTATTGGTGTTTCCGCCTTACTCTTTGCCGTCGGGCGAATGTTGTGGCTGCATCGGCAGACCCCACAGTACTCTCCTCTTATCGAACAAGCTGCTTTGATTAGAGAGGGGGTAAGGCGTTTTACCTTACGGGAGTTTGTTCTCATAGGACTTTTCACTTTAGTTGCGGCGGTGTTGCTCTTCTTCTATAAAACCGGTCAAATGCGGCTACTAGTAGTATCCTTCATTGTCGGGGCTTTGTTCACATCAATAACCGGTATCTGCGGTGTGTGGGCTTCTACTTCGGGAAATATCAGAACCGCTGAAGCTTCCGAGAAAAGTACCTTCCGTGCCCTTAAGACCGCACTGCGCAGCGGGAGTATTATGGGCTTAACTCTGGCGGGCTTAGCGCTGATAGGACTGTCGGTACTGCTATTTATATTTACCCGTGTTTTTGGATGCAGCGCCAGTATCCTCGAAGGTACGGTTTTACCAATTCTTTCCGGATACGCCTTGGGAGCCGGTTTTGTAGCCTTGTTCGGACGAATAGCAGGGGGATTATACGCGAAAGCGGCTGATGTAAGCGCCGATTCAGTTGGTAAAAATGAGTTTCAGCTGGAAGAAGATGATCCCTGCAACCCTGCCTCTTTGGCTGATACTATAGGAGATAATGTATCCGATGTGAGCGGACTCGGATTGGATGCCGGCGAGTCGTATGTAGGTTCTATTGTGGGGGCAATGATCATTGGTGCCTCTATGAAAAGCGTGTATCTTACCTATCTGCCGCTGCTTTTGATGGCGGGGGGGATCTGTGCCTCTATCATTGCGTATTATTTCATACGAATGCCGGAGTACGGGGACCCGCGCAAAGCAATAATCCGTGGTATGGCTTTTGGAGATGTGTTGTCCTTGGGCTTCGGGTATCTGATAATTCGGTACATTTTCACTATAGAGCTTACCGTAAGGATTTTCGGGGCATATACAATAGGTATCGGGACCGGAATAGTTATAAGCTATATCACCGCTTACTATACCAGCCGTACCCGTGCTCCGGTGGTGAGAATCGCCGGCGCCGCGGATTTTGGGGCCGGCACCGCCATAACAGAAGGGCTGGCAGTTGGTCTGCAGGCAGTCGGGCTTCCGATTTTGCTTTTTATACTCGCCGCTTTTGGTGCCTTTCAGAGTTTTGGCGTGTATGGCCTTGGTATTGCCGCCGTCGGGCTTTTAACCGGTTCGGCACTGCAGGTTGCGGTTGACGCCGCCGGGCCTATCACAGATAATGCCGGAGCACTCTCCGTGCGCGCGCAGCTCACTCCCGCAACCCGGGAGCGGACCGATAAGCTTGATGCGGTAGGGAATTTATTTAATGCGGTGGGAAAGGGGTATGCGGTCGTATCCGCCGCTTTTACCACGTTAGTGTTGTTTATCGCCTACAAAGAAATCGCGAGAATAGAAATTATCGACCTTACCACCATGCCGGTCCTCCTTGGTATTGTGTTAGGAGGAGCTTTTCCTTTCATCTTTTCCGCATTTATTCTGGGAGCGGTGAATCGGATTACCCTTTTATTGATAGGAGAAGTCAGACGTATATTGGAATTAAAATCACAAGGGGCTTCCAAAAAGAGGAGCACTCTGGAGGACCTCCCCATATACAAGGAATTTACCCATCTAATAGAAGTGGAAACTTTGAACAGAATACTGGTCCCCGGTGTTTCGGCACTTATTATGCCGGTATTGATATGGTATATCGGTGGTGATGTTGTGTTAGGCGGTTTTCTGATTGGAGTATGGATCAGCGGGACCATGCTGGCCCTTTTTATGAGCAACGCCGGGGCGGGGTGGGATAATGCCAAGAAGCATATCGAAGCCGCAGCATATGGCGGTAAAGGGTCTTTAGCCCATCATGCCTCCGTCATTAGCGATACCGTGGGTGATCCCCTGAAAGATGCGGTCGCCCCGGCGATGGATATACTGATGAAAATGGTTGCCGTTCTTGCAATTGTTTTGGCTGGTGTGTAGGGTATGCTATGGTGCGTAATCGGGCCCCTAATTGTTTGAAATGTCGATTCTTTTATGTCACCTGGGACCGAAGATTTCCAAGAGGGTGCCGTCAGTTCGGAATTAAAAGTTGCGAACTGCCGAGCAGGGTAGTATATCGGAATACGGGATATCACTGCCCCGCATTTCAGCGAGCACCGGCTGTGAAGGATTGATTCGACGGATTGATTCTTTGAGGGGCTTCAGCTATGTACTATAGAATATTATAGACTAAGAGGTTATAAATAAAATTATGGGATTAAATTGCGGGATCGTCGGTTTACCGAATGTCGGTAAGTCGACCCTTTTTTCAGCACTCACCTCCGCCCCCGCGGAGGCGGCGAACTACCCCTTCTGTACGATAGATCCGAATGTGGGTATCGTAAACGTGCCGGATTCACGGTTGGATAAAATATCGGAGCTTATACCGGCAAAAAAGGTACTACCGGCGGTAGTTGAATTTGTAGATATAGCCGGTTTGGTTGAAGGGGCGTCTAAGGGTGAGGGGCTCGGCAACCGGTTCCTGTCCCACATCAGAGAAGTAGGGGTGATTGTTCACATAGTTCGGTGCTTTGAAGATGCCGACGTAGTTCATGTGAGCGGTGTCATCGACCCTGAACGGGATATTGAAGTAATCAACACCGAATTGGCCCTGGCTGATCTTGAAACAGTTGATAAAAGGCTGGAGAAAAATCAGAAAGTGCTAAAAGCAGCCAAAACTGAAGCAGCAAAACAGGCAGCTGCTCAAGAGCCTATCCTGCGGCGATTATATGATGCGTTGCAGGAGGGTAAACCCGCCCGCTCGGTCGGCTTGGATGAAGATCAGTTGCATGTTATCCGTGATCTGCACTTAATAACCCTGAAACCCCAAATCTATGTATGTAATGTAGATGAGGAGGGAATCAACAGGGAGAATAAATTTGTGTCCCGGGTAAAAGAAATTGCTGCAGGGGAGGAAGCCCAGGTGCTATCCATTTGCGGTAAATTTGAATCGGAGATTGCCGCGTTGGAGTCGAGTGAAGAGAAAAACGAGTTCCTAGAATCCGCCGGCCTGGAAGAATCGGGGATGAACCGGCTTATTCATACCGGATACTCGATGCTCGGCCTACGTACTTTCTTTACCGCCGGCCCCGATGAAGACAGGGCTTGGACATTTCACGAAGGTGATAGTGCCCCCCAGGCAGCGGGGGTAATTCATACCGATTTTGAGCGCGGGTTTATAAAAGCTGAGGTGTATCATTGCGACGACCTATTTGAATACGGCAGCGAGCAAAAGCTCCGGGAAGCGGGCAAGCTCAGAATAGAAGGAAAAGAGTATAAGGTGCGGGACGGCGATGTAATGCACTTCAAATTTAATGTGTAGGGATAAAAAGACGGAATGAAACGGGATGCGCTGTATAAGATTGTAGATACCATCCTCAATCATGCCACCGAGGATGATTTGGAAGTAATTGAAGCGGCACTTCAGCGAAGATATGGCGAGGAAGAAGAGAACAACGCCGGTGCCTTCCAGTTTTCACCGAGGAAGGCGGCCGATGAATCGGCCCATACAATTGCCGATCAGATAAGTTATTCAAAAAGCACCATCAGAAATATGATAAAAAATTTTGCTGTAGACATCATCCGCAAGGAAGCCCCGGAGTTGTCGGATGAACAAATACGGGAGCTCCTTGAGGCTTGGATCCCCGACCCTGAGGGGAACAGTTCAAAAAGTGAATCCGCCGGTAGTTCCCAAGGAAAATCCGACGGAAGCAGCCGGGGGGGACAGCAGGAAAACCGGAAAAGTACAGTTCCCCCTGATATGATGATTACCATGATAGAACAGTTTATTGAATATTCCGAAGGGCGGCTTTCAGTGCGTCGGCAGGCACAGCTCCGTCAGGAGATGGGTGAGTGGCAGGAGACCTACTGGAAGTGGTTTCCCCCGGATATACGGGAGGCGGTTTCACTCTATTTAAAGGGTACAATAGATAAAGAGACTTTCTGGCTTGATGTGCATAAGTGTCTAAGCTAAATCGGCTGAATGTTTATAACCGAGGGTATTGTCCGAATAGCCTTCATAACCTTTTTGAAATCGTCACGCCTTTCGAGTTCCATAGAAAAGCGTCCGCTTAAATTACCCCGTTCGTCTTCATCGAGTTTACCTTCAATTAAATGGCCGTGATATTTGCGAACGGCCCCTTCAATTTCAGAGAAAAGGTCGGAGGTCATTTTTGAAGTTACCCGAAACCGTCGGACCTCTTTAGGAGAGGCGGTTTCCCATTCAACTTCTACACTTCTGTTTTCAAAATCCTGTATATGCTTAAGATTCGGACAATCCCGACGATGGACAATAATACCCCTGCCGCGGCTTACATAGCCGATAATGTCGTCACCTGTTGAGGGGGTGCAGCATTTAGCAATGCTGATCATCATATTCTTTTCGTCACCGATACGAAATGCAACCTTGGCTCGATCAACCACCTGTTTAATGATTGTTTTATTTTCTGGGTCTTGTTGTTTCTCCGGAGGTTTAGATTCCGCCTCTTTCTCGGCACTTTGCTCTTGTCGACCCACAGGGCGTTTCTTTGCAATAATACTCTTATCAATAAAAAGGTTCTCTTCGTTTTTGTTTAACCAATGCCGTATTTTTTGACGTGCCCGGGCCGTTCTCGCAAACTTCAGCCAGTTCACATGGGGCTTTGCATTATTTGAAGTCATTACTTCAATGACCTGCGTATTTTTTAAAGGACGATTAAGGGGAATGATGGAGCCGTCCGCTTTTGCTCCCACCGTATGGTTGCCTACTTCGGTATGGATATGGTAGGCAAAATCTATTGCGGTAGAATTTTTCGGCAGTTCCACAATGTGGCCCCGGGGGGTAAATACATAAATGGTATCCTTTAGAAGTTCGGATTTAATATCATCTAAAAAATTCTCCGAGCCGGCGTTGCGGTTCCACTGTTTCAATTTATTGATAATAGGCAGTTCTTCCGGTTTCATTCGGCCGCCTGAAAACTCCCTTTTGTAAGCCCAATGGGCAGCAACACCATATTCGGCGGTCTGATGCATTTCGTAGGTCCTCACCTGAATCTCCAATAGCCGACCCTCATGGCTCATAACAGTGGTATGGAGACTCTGGTAATGGTTCGCCTTGGGCATCGCGATATAATCTTTGAAACGCCCCTCTATAGGCGGCCAGAGTTTATGGAGTATTCCAAGAAGTGTGTAGCATTCATTGGTGGAATTACACAGTACGCGAATGCCGAGTAGATCATAGATCTCATTGATATCTTTACTGCGGCGTTTCATCTTTTGATAAATAGAATAGTAATGTTTTGCCCGGGTAGAGACGTTAATATCCACCCCTTCCTTTTTGGCCGCCGTATAAATCTTTCGTTCAACATTTTTCAGATAGTTCGAACGCTCCAGTTTTTTAGAGGTAAGATAGTTTTTTATATAACTATAGGTGTCGGGGTTTAATTCTTTAAGAGAAAGGTCTTCAAGACCGGTTTTCATCCAGGAAATACCGAGACGGTCGGCCAGGGGAGCGTAGATATCCAAACACTCGGCAGCAATCGTTTTGCGCTTTTCCTTCGGCAAATACTGAAGAGTGCTCATGTTATGAAATTTGTCCGCCAGTTTAATAATGATAACTCTGATATCCTTGGTCATTGCAAAGAGCATCTTGCGGATAGTCTCGGATTCCTGAACACTTTTACTTTTTGCCTTTACAATCGATATCTTGGTTACCCCGTCAACTAAAGAGCTTACCTGTCGTCCGAACCGTTTTCTCAGTTCCTGTTCCTCAATAGAAGTATCCTCTAAAATATCGTGGAGCAGGGCTGCAATCACCGCCTCGCAGTCAAGCTGCATATCAACTAAAATCTCAGCAACCTGTAAGGGGTGTATAAAATAGGGTTCACCACTTGCCCGCTGCTGTTCGCTGTGCAGTTCCTTCGCCCACTGAGCAGCCTCAAGAATGCGTTCCCGCTCTTTTTCGGTATATCGAGTTAATTTTTGTTTGAACTTTTCAATTCTATTCAACATACGGCTTCCGCCCGCCAACCACCCTATTGCGACGGCTCAGATCAGGATAGGAGATAATATTTTCGTATCCCCCCTCTTTATACAAGCCTTCAATAGTTTCAATTTGATCGATACCAGCCTCTAAGTAAAGCCGACCGCCGGGACGTAAATACGACAAGGCTTCATCAATAAGTATACGAATAGTATCAAGTCCGTCGACCCCTCCATCCAGGGCCCCTTCCGGCTCCGGCCAATGCATGTGCTGCATATGCCGTACCTCATCGGAGGTAAGGTAGGGCGGGTTTGATACAATGATGTCATATACATCGGAAATATTCGTAAAAAGATCACTTTCTACTAGTGTGATCGGCTCGGATAATAAATGGCGAGTGTTGATTCGGCATACGGATAGAGAAGATGGGGAGATATCGGCGGCGGTAAGCTGCAGCTGAGGTCGCAGGTGTTTGAGGGTAATAGCAATACATCCGCTTCCCGTTCCAATATCCAGGACTTTAGTCTGCTCTGTGCCCCTGTTTTTAAGGGCCCCTTCATCGACATCCCGCAGAACTGTTTCAACCAGTGTTTCAGTATCAGGTCTTGGTACAAGTACGCCTTCGTCTACGTAAAAGGGAAGACCGAAAAACTCCTTTTTTCTGCGTATATAGCTGACCGGATAACCGGAGATTCGCTTTGTGAGATGGTTGTTAAATTCATTTACCGCTGAAAGAGGAATTTCGTCGGGGTAGGATGCTAAAAGTTTTTCTTTGCTGATACCCAGGGTGTGGGCCAAAAGTAAAGTAGCGTCTAAAAAGGGCGTTTCTACCTCAGCCAGCCGTTTCGTAGCTTCTACAAGAGCCTCGCGTACAGTGGTCATTCTACTTCTTTTAGGTACTCCTGGCGGGCTGAATATTTAAGATTATTGATGATTTCACTCAAGTCTCCCTGCATGACCTGATCGAGTTTATGTACAGTGAGGTTTATCCGGTGATCGGTTACCCGGTTTTGGGGAAAATTGTAGGTACGGATACGCTCGGACCGGTCTCCAGAGCCTACCTGGCTCTTTCGGGCCTCCGCACGTTCGGCCCGGCGTTTGCTCTCTTCCTCTTCGTAAAGACGTGCCCGCAGCACCCGTAAAGCCTTTGCCTTATTTTTATGCTGCGACTTTTCATCCTGACAGGTGACAACGGTTCCGGTGGGAATATGGGTAATTCGTACCGCCGAATCGGTGGTGTTTACACTCTGTCCGCCGGGACCTGAAGAGCGAAACACGTCGGTTTTCAGGTCTTCCTGATTGATCTCTATATCCGTTTCTTCGGCCTCCGGTAAAACTGCAACGGTGACCGCCGAGGTATGGATTCGGCCTCCGGATTCAGTTGAAGGGACACGCTGAACGCGGTGGACCCCGCTCTCGTAACGGAGGTTTTCATAGACATTTTTACCGGAAATTGAGACTGAAATTTCTTTAAATCCTCCAATACCGGTTTCATTAGATGACATTACTTCAAGTTTCCATTTATTTTCCTCGGCAAAACGGGTATACATACGATAAAGGTCCGAAGCGAACAGCGCTGCTTCTTCTCCGCCGGTACCCGCCCGAATTTCCATGATGATATTCTTCCCATCTAATGGATCCTTCGGAATAAGGAGCGTTTTAAGAGTGTCCGAGAGGGATTCTTTTTTTTCCTCTAAAGATTGAAGTTCTTCCTTCGCCATCTCACACATCTCTGGGTCTTCTTCACCCTCGATGAGTGCTCGTGCATCCTCAACTTCCTGGGCTACCTGCTTGTATTTCTCGAACTCCTCCACGGTTTCCCGCAGCTGGGCATGCTCTTGCATTAGTTCTTTGTAGCGCTTCATATCTTTCATTATTTCAGGATCGGATATGAGTTGTTCAACTTCGTGATACCGCTCGGCAATACCCTCAAGTTTATCTAACATCGTATTAAAATTTCTCCTTAAAATAGGGACACGTGTAAATGACCAGTTCAAATTCCTCTTTGCTTTTTACCGATTCGAGGGAGTCCTGTATCTTTTTTTGATAGGAACACTTGTTATTATAGCGGCACAATGGACACGCGCCGTTGCCTCTGTGATTTATCTTTACCTGCATATATGAAAAGATACCAAAAAAACAGTTTATATGCAATGTTGCACTTTTTAAATAGACAACTGATGAGGGTGGATTTATAATTTACTTATGGGAAGGAGGTCCCTTATGTATAGAAAAAAAACTATATTTATTGTTGTTGCGGTGCTTCTGTTCTGTTCTTCTACAGCCTTCGGGCAGGATGAAAACACAATTTGGGGTTCCTGGTATTCACCGGGGAATGTTGTCCTCACTGCACGGGGTGCCTTTGAAACGCCCTCGGGTTATACAGGAGGGCTGGGTGTGTATCCTGGAGCGGAACTGATTCTGTATAAACCCCGTGTAGAGGATGTCGCACCCTTTGATTTCGGGGTGGCCGCCCGCGGGCACTTCGGAATAGGGTTGGACGATACGCTGGACAACAATGTTACCGCTGGAGTTGGAGGTTTCGGCACAATGCATTTGAGCTTTCGGGGCTTAGACTTTCTTGATCCGGGTATTCTGGGAAACCTGGAATACTTTGCTGAACTTGGTCTTGGTTTTGATTTGATGAAATATGATGAGGATGACCCTTCCCTGCGATTTGCATCGATGACCGGGTTTACTTACTTCTTAAAGCCCTCCTTTGCGTTATCCGCGGGATACACCCAATGGGGTAACATCTCCGGCGGCTTTATTGGGGCCCAACTGAAAATAGGACCGTCCCCGAAGGTTGACTCAACCGAGTTTGAGATGGATATGCGCGCTTCCGGCAGAATTATGATGACCCAGATGTATGTATCTCAGTTTTATGCGATATACTGGTATGCCTTTGCCGCAGGCGGGTTCTATTTTGATGATTCAACCTATGAGGTTGGTCAAGGGACGGTATGGTCGCTCACATCTTCAGATGGGGATGATGAAATCAGGCTGGAAAAGGCCCTGCTGAGTGTAGAAGGAGACGGGTCTAAGTGGTGGCGAGTTGCCTTTTCTCAAGAGGGTGATCGTCTCATCTACGAGTACAAAATTGCTCCGAACTACCAGCTCATTAAAATGCGTTTCAAGGACGTATCCGAAAATAAAGTGGGTGAGTATGAGTTCTCCGCCGATGAGGGCGAAGAGTACGATGCCCAGGATATCGAACCTATAACTCCCGACGATTATAAGCAGTACAGAACAGGTACGGAGAGCATAAAGGTAGGCGCCGGTACCTTTGAATGTGATGTGCTGGAATATTCATACACCGTAGATTCGGATAAATGGTCGTACACCTGGTGGGCTTCCCAGGAAGCACCCGGCAGTCTGGTAAAGTTTAACTGGAACCTCAACAACGAAGAGGAGTGGATGCAGGGTGAACTGGTGGAAATAACCACCGGAAATAAAGCTGAGCTCATTAAATAGCCGGTCTATTACAATTAACAGCCGGCCCTTATACCTTCTTGTGTAGTACGCATGGAGGTAGAGGGCCGGTGTTTTTTGCAGCCTCGATAACAACGATCGGTTTCGCTGATATCGGCGGGATACTAGTAAGCTGTTATTTTCGGGGGCGTAAAAAGCCGAATAAACTTCCGCATATACCACCAATTATATGGGCAAACTCGGAAATCTGATTTGCCTGTACCGAAGAAATAAGTTCCTTTGCAAGATAGAGGATTAAAATCAGAATAAAGGTAAGTGGTATTTCTCCATTGCGTATATTGGTGAAGGAAACCAGAAGGATCATCATGAATGCAATACCGCTGGCGCCCAATAGGCCGGTAGAGAAAATGAGGGCGTTGAGCAGACCCGTTACCAGAGCGGTAATCAAAATCATGATGAGGAGGGACACCGAACCGTACTTTTCCTCTAAAATTGGACCGATTAAAAGAATAATTGCAAAATTGCTTAATAAGTGTTCCCAGCTCACATGGCCGAGGATGTGGGTGAAAATGCGAATGTAATCGGGAACGGAAGAAAAACTAAAAGCCTCTTTTCCCGGAACAACGCAAATAGCGGGAATAATTCCGGCACCCGTGAGTTGATCTATTGCAAGCACCAGCGCTGATAACAGTGCTAAAGTGAGAGTTATGGGGGCGTTATAACGTATCCGCATTTTGTCTCCTCCTATTCTTTCAAGCTCTCCCTATTCCTTCAGCAGATTAGGCGGGGAAGCCTGAAAAGTCAAGCACAAAGTAGTATACCAGTTCAGCGGTGTATTTTAAATCCTCGACCCGCAGCACGCTTGCAGGACTGTGGATGTAGCGGCACGGCACAGAGACAATACCCGTTGGTATGCCGAAACC
The DNA here is from genome assembly GCA_964504785.1 of uncultured Sediminispirochaeta sp. Taxonomy (GTDB): domain Bacteria; phylum Spirochaetota; class Spirochaetia; order DSM-16054; family Sediminispirochaetaceae; genus DSBN01. The sequence goes on from CAZDFY010000083.1 coordinate 12,662, forward strand.
GCCGGTAGAAATAGCTGCGGCATTTGTTCCTCCGTATACCGGTTTCTTATACTGCCACGGAATTGAATGGGCTTCGGCGCATCTGGTGAGTTCATGTATGAACTTTTGCGGAACAATGTATTTTGTATCAGCTATAGTGACAGCAGGGCCCTTCCCCAGCTCGGCGATCTTAAATCGCTCCGGGGTACCGGTGGTATCGGTGGCGGTAGTATTCTCGAGGACCAGGGCCGCCGATGGTTTTATCGGAACATCGATACTGTCGGCACCCAGCTGCTTATGCTCCTCCGACGCAGAAAAAAGAAAAATGACCGTATTTTCAATTGGCTTGGATGCGACTTCAGCGGCGGTGTGAAGAAGAATGGTACATCCGCTGCGGTTATCAAAGGCTTTTCCCATGATTGAAGTGCCGCCGAGATGCTGAAAGGGTGTAAAAAAAGTGCCGGTAGAACCAATATCTATCCCGAAATCTCTCGCCTCAGAATCAGACGCTGCGCCGATATCTATAGTGAGATTTTCAATTTTGAGATTTCCCTCATTTGTTCCAAGGCTGCTTTTCGCGTGAGGGGGGATGCTTCCAAAGGTCCCCCTTACCGGTGAGCTGTCGTGTGTGTCGGGTGCCTTCTGAGTATCTGAGCTGTCGGGGTTTTCTGAGCTGTCGGGGTGGGTGTGCCTTGTGGGGTCCGCCACAAACTGAACAGCTGTTCCTGGAAGAATCCCCGGGTCAATTCCTCCAAGTGGTGAGACCCTCACAAGTCCGTCAGCCTCGATATGATTAACCATAAAACCGACCTCATCCATATGGGCATCCAAAAGGACCACCGGCGCCTCTTTTTTTGTGCCCCGTTTTATTGCCGTCAGATTACCGGCAGAATCAACCTCGACAGAGTCAACATACGCTGAGATACGGCTGCGGATGTAGGAACGAACTTGGTCTTCCCGTCCCGGACAGCCTATTAGTTCGCTTAACTCCTGCTGAGTTTTAAGAAGTGTTTCCATTTTAATTTTGTTCATAACGAGGACAGTATAAAAGTGTGGTCCCATAAAAGCAATGCCGCGGTAATATTGACATAGGTCTTTTAAGGGGCTATGCTTTACATCCAATGGACACGTAGCTCAGCTGGATAGAGCGCCACCCTCCGGAGGTGGAAGTCGTGGGTTCGAATCCCGCCGTGTTCATTTTTTATTAATAATAGGTAATTTTATGTCGAAAAAAATCCTTCTAGTCGAAGATGAAGCCCTCATCGCTATGTCCCAATCCAAGCAGCTAAACAAGTACGGCTACGAGGTAGTAACTGCGTATGATGGTGAAACTTCAATATCAATGGTGGACTCCGACAGCGAAATCTCTCTTGTGTTAATGGATATTGATCTCGGGCAGGGGATGGACGGAACTGAAGCCGCTCGACGGATCCTTCAAAAGCACGATCTTCCTATAGTGTTTCTTACCAGCCACTCTGAAAAAGAATATGTCGATAAGGTTAAAAAAATTACAGGCTACGGCTATGTGCTGAAAAATAGCGGCGAGTTTGTGCTTGTCGAATCTATAAAAATGGCATATCAACTGTTTGATTCCCGTAGGAGGCTCCAGGATAAGGAAGAGCAGTTGAAACTGGCAATGGATGCCGAAGACCATGGCTACTGGGACTTAAACCTGGATACAAATGAGGCGTATTTCAGCCCGAAGTACTGTGAGATGCTCGGATACGGGCATGAAGAGCTGCCGGGTGATATAGGAACATGGGAGATGCTTCTGCATCCTGAAGACAAAGAGTATGCGATAGAAACTGTAAATAAAAAAATAAAAATGGTTGAACCCTTTGAGCTTGAGTTTAGATTAAAGACCAAGGAGGGTACATGGAAATGGATAAAGGGAAGGGGCAATACATATAGGGTGGATCAAAATGGAAAGGCCCACCGATTAGTCGGTACCCATGAGGACATCACTGAGCGCAAAAAGTCGGAAGAGCAGATAGAGGCACGTGAGCAAAATCTCCGGATTACCCTCAACTCTATAGGTGATGCGGTGATTGCCGTCGATAGCCGTGGGCACGTAGTTCGTATGAACCCTGTAGCTGAGAGGTTGTGTGGAAGGTCGATAAACGAGGCTGAGGGGAGGCCGCTTGAAGAGGTTTTTTATATTGTAAATGCAAATACCCGTCGGGTCGTTGAAAATCCCGTAAAAAAGGTAATGGAAACGGGAAAAATTGTCGGCCTTGCGAACCATACCCTGCTGATTTCAAAAAACGGGCAGGAGTATCAGATAGCCGACAGCGCCGCTCCAATACAGGGTGATAGAGGGGTAATACAAGGGGTGGTGCTGGTTTTTCGGGATGTAACGGAGGAGTACAAGAAAAACCGGCAGATTAAAGAAT
>CAZDFY010000084.1:0-14941 GCA_964504785.1 uncultured Sediminispirochaeta sp.
CACTAAACCCGCTGCGTCATCTATACCTGGAGTTGTGGGAGAAGATTTGAAAAAGTTCGGATAGCTGTGCAGGGCTTATTTGAAAATCTGCACTAGAGCCGAAAAGGCTGGAGCTGAGATACAGATAGTACCAACGGCCTACGATCCACTGAATAATACAGTAAGAACCAGACCAGTTATATAAATCTGTGTTTTAAGGCCCATTTGTTTATTTTTTCCAGTCTTTGACTTGCACTCCCCAACTGATTTTCCTAACATTAACTTTTACAATGGAAAAAAATATACCACAAGATTTTGAAAACGACACCGAGCTTCTGGGAAAAATACTGCAGACCTCCGTTTCCGCGATAACTGTTCTTGATACAGAAGGGAGTATTGTCTTTGCCAATGAAGCGGCCAAGAATATTCTCGGCCTTGTGCCCTCTAAAATTGCCGGAAAAACCTATAATGATCCCGGCTGGGATATTACCACCTTCGAAGGAGACCCCTTTCCGGAGGAAGATCTCCCCTTCACCCGGGTAATGAAAACAAAAATGCCGGTGTATGGAGCACAGCATGCAATCCGCTGGCCCGAGGGCGCCCGCAGATTTCTCTCCATAAACGGGGCCCCGATTCTTGATGCACAGGAAGAGGTAAAGCAGGTGGTCTTTTCAATCTCAGATATTACCGAGCAAAAGGAGATGGAGGAGGAGCTTCGCCTGAGTGAGAGACGCTTTCGGGATGTGGCCGAGGCATCGGGAGAGTATATATGGGAGCTCGACACCGGGGGAAAGTACACCTACGTATCGAAAAGATTGGGAGAAATGCTCGATCGTCCCATAGAGGAGATTATTGGAAAATCCCCCTTCTTTTTTATGCCGAAAGATGAAGCCCGGAGGGTAGAAGACTGGTTTTCGCGGATAGTGAAAAACCCAGAACCCTTCAAGGACATGGAGCACTCCTCCCTTCTCAAGGACGGAAGTTTAATATGGCAACGGGTAAGCGGACTTCCAATATTCGACGGAAGCGGTAAATTTGCCGGGTATCGTGGAACCGCCGCCGACATTACTGCAAAGAAAAAGAGTGAGGCAGCTGTCAAGGAGAGTGCCGAACGCCTGGAAATGGCAATTGCCGCTTCCGGCCTCGGTATTTGGGACCTTGATATCAAAACAGGCCGGCTCACATGGAACCATTCCATGCTGGACATATACGGCATCTCCCAGGAGGAGTTTACCTCGGCCTACGAAGTCTGGGAACATGCGCTCCATCCCGATGACCGCTATAAGGCGGAAGCGGCCCTGCAGGATACCATGCATGAGTATATACCCTTCGACGTACAGTTTAGGATCCTACGGCCGGACGATTCTATGCGCTACATTCACGCCCTTGCACGGACCTACTTTGACAAAGACGGCAAACCGGAACGGATAGTAGGCATAAATCAGGATGTCACCGAGAGGGTAGAATCGGAAAATGTGCTGAGGGAGAAGGAGGCTAAACTCTCCTCTCTCTACGAGCTTGCCCCGGTAGCTATAATCCTCAACAGAAAATCCGACGGTAAATTCATGGAGGCCAACCCCGAACTGTTCAGACTTACCGGCTACAACGAAGAGGAGTATAAAGAGCTCTCCTATTGGGATATCACCCCGGAAAAATATGCGGAGGTCGAGAAAAAGCAACTCGAAGAGTTGGAGAGAAGAGGAGGCTATGGGCCCTTCGAAAAAGAGTATATCCGAAAGGACGGGACCCTGGTTCCTATTCTCCTCCAGGGAGTGGTAATAAGAACAGCGAACAATGAAGAGATGATATGGTCGATTGTCCAGGATATCAGCGATCAAAAGCGCCACGAGCGGGAGCTGCAAGAGGCGAAGGAGGAGGCTGAAAGCGCAAACCGGGCAAAGAGCGATTTTTTGGCAAATATGAGTCATGAGATAAGAACGCCCATGAACGCGGTTATCGGACTGAGTCAATTGCTGCTGAACACAGAAATGAGCCGTGCCCAGGAGGACAAACTCAACAAGATCCATAAGTCCTCAAAAATGCTTCTCGGTATCATAAATGATATTCTCGATTTTTCGAAAATTGAGTCGAACAAACTCAAACTCGAGCTTGTGGAGTTTGATATCAGAGAACTTGTCGACCAGCTCTCCACCCTCTTTTATGAGGCGATGGAAAAAAAGGATTTAGAGCTCTTTTTCCATGTGTCTCCGGAGGTTCCCTATATGCTGAAAGGCGATTCCCTGAGGATAGGCCAGGTACTCACAAACCTCTTGAGCAATGCGGTAAAGTTTACCCACCAGGGTTCAGTGAAACTTTTTGTCCGGAAAGTAAAAGACACGGAAGAAGGGGTGAGGATACAATTCGAGGTAAAGGACACCGGAATCGGGATGAGTGATGAGCAGCTGGACCGTCTTTTTACTCCCTTTACCCAGGCAGACTCTTCCACAACCCGCAAATACGGCGGTTCCGGTTTGGGGCTGGTAATCAGCAACCGTATAGTTGAGGCGATGGGGGGAGAGCTGAAAGTAGAAAGTAAATCCAAAGAGGGAACGATGTTCAGTTTCGAGCTGGAACTTCTTCTCTCGGAGGAAGAGTCCGCCCCTGACTACAGGGAAATTCTGTCCAAGCGAAAGGTCCTGGTAGTGGACGACCACAAAGACGCCCGGAGCATACTTAAGGAGATGCTTGAAAGCTACGAAATGCAGGTGGAACTTGCCCAAGGGGGAGAAGAGGGAATAGAGAAGGTGCGAAATGAGGATACTGCAGGGGCTCCCTTCGATTTTATTCTTATGGACTGGAAAATGCCCGGTTTGAACGGCCTGCAATCAAGCCGGAAAATACAGGAACTCGCCCGGGAAGGAGCATTGAAGCAGGCCGCACCTTCAATACTTATGGTCAGTGCCTACAATTTCGAGGAGATAGGAATAGACGAAGGTGATACCCTCGATTTTTTACCAAAACCGGTTACCGCTTCATCCCTATTCAACACTTTGATTCGAGCTGCTAAGGGTGAAACGGGTCAGAGTGGTACAGTAACCGCTCGGGCAGCACGTATCCAAGCGCCGGTATTGTCGGGGCTAAGAGTGCTTCTTGTAGAAGACAACGAGCTGAACCAGGAGGTTGCCTACAACCTTCTGAAAGAGACGGAGTCGGAGGTGTTTGTTGCGAATAACGGAGTAGAAGCGATTTCTATGGTAGAAGTAGACTCCTTCGACATGATTTTTATGGACCTGCAGATGCCGGAGATGGACGGGTACGAGGCAACAAGAATTATCCGCCAATCTCACCCTGAGATTCCCATAATTGCTCTGACTGCAGCAGCTCTAGTGGAGGATCGTCAAAAAGCAAAAGATGCGGGGCTCAATGATCATCTTATAAAACCGATACAAACAGAGGAGCTGTACCGAACCATGAAGAAATATGCCCCCGCTGATTTTAAGGGTTCCGAAAAAAAAACCCGTGAAAAGGGGGACCAGGAGGACACAGGGGGCCCGAAGGTGCCGGAAAATATACCCGGTTTCGATATTGCCGCCGGTATCGATGTGAGCGGCGGGGACCCGAAATTCTATTTGAAAATGCTCTTTAAGTATCGGGAACAGCTGCATGAACTTTTTAGCACGCTGATGCAGCAGATTAAGGATACAACACACATCGAGGGAGCGGAGATAACCGCACACTCCTTAAAAGGCGTAGCGGCAAATATGGGGGCAAAAGCCCTGCAAAATGCGGCTGCCGAGGCGGAGAAAAAAATCAAGGCCGGCCGTGTTCCTGGAAACGCGGATATTGAGGCCCTCGAAAACGCCTTCGGGGAAGTCTCCCGGGGTTTTACCCAACTCGAAAAGTATAACGAAGAACATACCCTGGCTGCACCTACCTTTGAGACCGGGCAGGAGATGGGCGGGCAGGATAAGACTAAGCAAGGGTCGACCGACGAGGACGAGCAGGGGCGGCAGCCGGATATGGAGTATTTACAGAAAGTGTATACCCGGCTTCAGGCGAGTGAGATGCTCGGGGATGATGAGGTAGAGAGTCTTCTCGATGCGCTGAAGGGAAAGGCGGACGCACAACAACAAAAAGACCTCTTCAAGTATATCGACAATCTGATGTATGATGAGGCCGCAGGTCTTTTGGATAAAATAGTAAATATTAAAGGGGACAACTGAATGAAGAAGGGTGACCCAAAATACTCCGTCTTGATTGTAGACGATGTAAACTACAATGTTAAAATGCTTGCACACGCTTTAAAAGATGAGTACAGAATCAAGATTGCAACAAACGGCCCCAAGGCACTAGAACTGGCATCCTCAAAGGAAGACCCACCGGACCTCATACTCCTCGATGTAATAATGCCGAAGATGGATGGGTACGAAGTGTGTCGTCGCCTAAAAAATGACCCCCTCACCAAGCAATTGCCTGTAATTTTTGTTACCGCTCGGGATGATGCGGAGGATGAGGAGTACGGACTGAATCTCGGGGCTGTGGATTATGTGACAAAGCCCTTCAACCAGGCTATCCTCAAGGCAAGGGTCCGCAATCACGTAGATATGAAGGTAAAAAACGATCTTCTCGAAGAGCTGGCCGCCATGGACGGCCTAACCCGTATTCCCAATCGCCGGAGTTTTGATGTAACTCTGCAAAAAGAACGGGACAGGGCTGCTCGAGAGAAAACTCCCCTCACACTTCTCCTCATGGATATAGATTATTTCAAGGCCTACAACGACACCTACGGACACGGTAAGGGAGATACGTGTTTGGAAAGTGTTGCGAAAGCTTTAACCGCCTGCACCTCCCGTCCCGCCGACGTTGTTGCCCGTTACGGCGGGGAAGAGTTTGCAGCGATCCTGCCGAACACCGAAAGAGAAGGAGGGCTAAAGAAGGCGGAAGAGTTCAGAAAAAGTGTGGAAGACCTTGAAATACCTCACAAACATTCTAAGATCTCCGACCACCTGACAATTAGCGTCGGCGTACTCACCCAAATTCCCGAAACGAAGGACAGTCCCGAGGAACTCAATAAAATAGTTGACGAGGCCCTCTACCGTTCAAAAAAAGAGGGAAGAAACCGAGTAACCTCCGCATACAATTAATAACCCCCTTTTTGGATTATGAACAGCATTCCCGGTTTTAGTCTTGTTTTTGGTCCAAGCTGTACCAATACGGCCTGAGATCAACCCACTCTTCCTTGCGCCGAGCCACATCGGCAGCCAAACGTGCAATATTAGCCCATAGCCCCTCTTCAAGCTCAACCGCCGGAAGCCTTTCGCCGGTTATTATGTGACTGCTATGCTGTTTCTTTAGCTCAGCCAAACCGATACACAGCCATTCCACCTCCCGGTCTTCCACAATTGTCTGGAGGTCGTCGGCCCTTTTTACTGTAGAAGAAATCCCGCTGACCGCAGCCGATTATTCCGAGACCTGTCGTTTTTGCTTTATTCATACTTTGGCTCCCTGTACTTCAGCATTACGAATAAGCCTAGCAGAGCTACCGCCGAACCAACCAGCGGTGTCAGACGAACCCCCAGGGGATCGGCAACCGCAGCCACCGCTCGCCCGAAAAGCATGATTGCCCCCAAGGCGGTAAGCCCGCCGATCACATGACGGTCCGAAACAAACTGAATCATTCCCTGATCAATCCGCTCCTGGGGAGGCAGGAGGAACACTACGTAGTAAGTAAGCAGCATTGAATCCAGCAGGGTCCATCCCGCCGCTGAGAGGTTGTAGAAAAACCTTCTCGCCCCTTTTAAGGGTTCAATAGCGGGTTCAGTGGAGGATTTTGTACAGGGTTCAGGCGAATTATCACCGTGGTAATTGGGCAGAAAGCACTTCCTCCTGATACTCATTTTCTGTACTATCACGCAATTCAGTCTGGAACGGGAGGGTCTCCCTTTCAACAGTTCCAGCAAGAAGTCCTAGGTTGCGCTCCAGTTTGGTAAGACTAATTTTTCTTCGATACCCGAGTACCTTTCCATTTGGTGCAATTAGGCAGGTGGTATTTGCAGGACGCGAATTGATACGCTGCAGCTGGACGACTGTTTTCGTTGTTTTCGCTATCGAAAACCGAAAAGAGTGTGCAAAATTTATTTAAAATTGTAGTGCAGTTCCAGGCCGCCCCCCGCAACAACTCCTGTCGATCGTTCTGCTGTGAACAGAGGCGAGAAAAAGCCTTTAACCCCGGCGGTTACATTAGTTTCACCGAATTTTAGGCCTGCAAAGCCGTTGAGAAGGGGTCCAACTGAAAAAAATGAATCCCCGCGGTCTTCCTGGGAAGAGTGGTAATCCGGACCATGGTGGAGGATTATTCCGAGCCCACCGCCAACAACCGGTTGAGTTCCAGTACCATCACCAAAAGTGTGTTCATACATTACCGTCGGTTCCAGCTGCAGCATATCGAATGCAGCAGCAAACATGATCGGACGAAATAGCGGAACATTTATGACCACTGCCCCGCTTTCACTTACGGGAACACGAACATCTAAATACACCTCGCCAATTGGCCCGCCCGGAACACCGGCCGCCGAACCCACGCACATCCTGACATTATCGTATCGTCCACCTGCTAAAATACGAAGGCCCAAGGATACCCCCCGCTGATTCTCTGCCCACAGTCCTGTGGATATGAATAACAACACGCAAAAAACTGCACATGCAATCCGTTTCATTTTTTGTCCTTTACCCAGAGAGGGTCTTCACTTCAAGGACTTTCAAAAATTGAAGAATTTTTGAAGAAGCTCACTTAACTGTAAAACACTTTTTAGATTTAAGCAATTTTTCCTCATATTCTGTGTTTTAGAGCCCTAGTCTTGCACGCTAAATTTTATATTCGTCTGCCGCTCTAAACATTGCCTTTAAATTTTCAATTGGAACCTGATTCACCGACCCTCCGGCTGCGAGTACAAATTTGTTGTTTCCGCCGAAAGATTTCAGCACTTCAATACAGTTGTTATAGGTCTCCTCTTCAGTCCAATCCTTCAGTTCCAAGGGGCTTAATCCGCCCAATAGCGTGACCCTTCCTTTGGTTAGTTCGAGGGCTTCTTGAGGTGGGATCTCCGGCAGATACTGCCATGCAACCATACTGGAATCGGCAATTGCAGGCGCCACGTGACGAGCAGTCGAGTCATTATGCAACCATCGCTGGGTATGCGGAAAATCGGCAAACATCTGGTGGTACCGAGGGAGAACAAATTCCCGATAAGATTCTTCACTTACGAAAGCGGAGAGGTCGTCCGCTACAAGTATGTGGTGAAGAGAGCCGAGGATTTTTTCTTGTGCCTTCATGAAACGTACCTGAGTCTCGACAACTACATCCAAAATCCTGTTCACTAAATCAGGATCCAACAGGGTATCCATGGCAAACTGACTTATACCGCGAATAGTCGAACCTACAGTGAAAGGGCCCATCACCGGGTGAGGATTCACTTTGTAGCCTTCAGGGCAATTATCTACCATGTAGTGCAGCGTTTTGAGCGCCTGCCCCATATAATTGTCACCATATGGATCGGCCGGCTCCAACCATTCCAGGTCCGCTACCGATTCAGCTGCGGCAATTTTAGGGTTTGCATGGGCGGAAATAAAACCTTGGTCGTCGAAGGCTACTGGAGCACCAAGACCACTTGCCTCGGCCACAGCGCCCATATCAGGTACAGGGTTACCAATACCATCGACCGTCTCTAAGGCTTCAATCTGGCTTTTTAATGTTACTTCCGGTTTATGAAAATAATCGTCCAGGTTAACTCCTGTGACAGCGTTAAAAAAGGGAAAAGTATAAAAATTAAAGACCGCATGCCCGTCGGATTTTTCTCCGGCAATACTCTGTTTTAATCGTCTGAAATTCCGTTCTCTTAGATTTGACAAAATAACACTCCATATAAAGAATACGTATTCTTATACTAAACCGGCAAATCCCGGTTGTCAAGATTTTTAATTCATGGAGAAGATGTCCGGTATACCAAGGCTGTTGAAGGACAAAATGGACTTAATGTATAGAGAGAATTTTTTGCAGAAAAATATCATTTTTAAGAAAACGTAATTTATTTTAATATATATAATTACAATTTTTTAGAACCTGAAAACTTCAATAGGTGGTAAAAAAGATGGGAGACTATATGAAAAAGAGGTAAAAAAGTCACAGCACACAGACAGGGTTTTGTATCCTGCTCCGCGGGGTGGTGATATCTTTTCCTTCGCAAAAAAAAATGAATTAAATCTTGACAAATCACTATATACGCTTTTAGTATGCATACGTATACAATATTAGAAGGAGTACGAGATGAAAAAACTAATGGTTATAGCAGTAATTTTTATTGCTGTCGGCCTAGTTGCTGCCTTTGGAGAAGGTCAGCAGGAAGCTGGTGGAGTAAAAAATATTAAAGTTGGGCATGGATTGCCGGAAGATACCGGACTTGGAGAAGGATTCACAAAGTTCAAGGAAGTGTTGGAAGCAAAATCTAATGGGGCCATGAAGGTAGAAATCTATCCTAACGGCCAATTGGGTGGAGACCGCGAGCTTACTGAGTCATTGCAGCTGGGAAATGTGGACTTAACTGCTGTCTCTGCAACTAATTTGGCTCCCTTTGCCAAAGAATTTTACGTATTGGATACATTTTTTATGTTTGACGATAGACCCCATGTATACCGGGTGCTTGAGGGCAAAGCCGGTGATGCGATGCTCGCCCCGCTGGAAGAGAAAAACATGATGGGACTCGGCTTTTGGGAAAACGGTTTTCGGCACCTGACCAACAGTAAGCGCCCAGTAAAGACAACTGACGACATGGGTGGAATCAAAATGCGTGTTGCAGAAAATCCGGTACAAATAGCTGCCTGGGAAGCGGTTGGCGCAGGACCTACCCCTATGGCGTGGGGAGAACTGTTTACTGCACTACAACAGGGAACTCTGGATGGTCAGGAATGTACTATGGAAAATATCGTAAAAATGAAATTCTACGAAGTTCAAGAAAACATAAGCTTGACCGGTCATAAATATAGCCCCTATGTGGTTATCATGAATCTTGAACTGTTTAATTCATTTTCAGATCAGGAAAGCGAGTGGGTGCTGAGTGCCCTCGAAGAAGCTACCGCATATCAGCGTGAGGTTGCGAAGGAACTCGAAGAGGAAGGCTTGCAGATTGTGAAAGATGCAGGCAACACTGTTATCGAAGTAACGCCTGAAGCAAAAGCCGAGTTCAGATCCAGCATGATGGGTGCGGTAAATGATATGGTCAAAGATAAGGCCGGGGCCGAAATGTACAAAATCTATATGGATGAGGTTGAGGCTCTACGATAGTCTATTAACTAAGCGTATGCAGTTTTTACTGCATACGCTGCTTTTCTAAGTGAGGAAACAATGAAGTTATTAAAATGGCTTGATGACTATTTTGAAGCAATATTCATGGTCATACTCTTGTTTGTAATGAGTATTTTTATTGGATTGCAGGTATTTATGCGGTATGTAATGCAAAACTCCCTGGCATGGTCGGAGGAGCTCAGCCGCTATATGTATATTTATATGCTGTACCTTGGAATCAGTTACGGTGTAAGGACCAACCGCCATCTACGTATTAGTGTCATACAAAATCTTTTGAAGGAAAAAGGGCAGAAAGTGCTCTCTCTTTTTTCCGACATACTTTTTTTATTTTTTTCAGTGATTGTGGTAATAAACAGCACCGATGTGGCAATGTCAATTGCCAATTTTGGCCAAATCACTGCTTCTACCGGGATGCCGATGTACATCGTATATATGGGGGTGCCGATAGGGTTTTCGCTGGTAATACTACGATTGCTTCAAAATATCATCCACAAGGTAATGCATTTCAAAGCCCCTGTTGAGGACTACATGGTACGAAAAATGCACAAGGATACACAAGGAGCCGAAGCATGACAGCGATAATTCTTTTTGGTGGCTTTATTCTTTTTAGTGCACTTACAGTTCCAATCGGGATATCCCTTGGCCTGGCGGTAATCGCGACTATTTTTTATAGCGGAATTGTGGATATTACCTTTTTTGCCCAAGGCCTCACTACTGCTATGGATTCTTTTCCACTTATGGCGGCGGTATTTTTTATCTTAGCTGGTGATCTGATGGGGCGTGGCGGCATCTCTAAACGGCTGTTAAAGGTGGCGGATGCGTTTTTTGGCCGTTATACCGGCGGGCTTGCCCTGGTTACGGTGGCCGCGTGTATGTTTTTTGCCGCAATTTCCGGTACAGGTTCGGCAACAGTAGCGGCTATCGGTACAATGGTCATCCCGGAGATGATGCGAAAGGGCTACGACAGGGGGTTTTCCTCCGCGTTGATCGCCTCTTCCGGTTCTATCGGGGCCATGATACCTCCCAGCGTTACCATGGTAATTTACGGGGTTACCACCGGTGTATCGATTACCGCTATCTTCTTAGCTGGTATCTTTCCAGGAATCCTGGTAGGCCTATCGTTAATGATTTACTCATATATAGTTTCTCGAAAACATGGATATACCGGGAATGACAAAGCTTACACCACCCGTGAAAAGTTACAAATTATTAACGAGGCGAAATGGTCTCTCCTAGTCCCTATTATTATTCTCGGTGGTATTTACGGAGGAATCTTTACTCCCACTGAAGCTGCAGCGGTAGCGGTCATTTACGGATATATCATTGGTATGTTTGTATATAAAGAGTTTAGCATCAAAGAATTGCCCGAAATAATCCTCAAATCTGCTCTCATTACTTCTACTATACTGGTAATCATAGGTACGTCTTCGGGCTTTGGCAGAATACTTTCCCTTGAACGAATACCTTCAATGATAGCTGAAAGCATCGTTGCGATGTCGAGCAGCAAGGTGGTTGTATTTCTACTGGTGAATGCACTTTTGTTGGTTGTGGGTACCTTTATGGAGACTCTTGCAGCAGTCATTATCCTCGCACCAATTCTCTTGCCTGTAGTAACCGCGTACGGAATGAGTCCCGTCCATTTTGGTATAATTATGGTAATCAACTTGGCGATAGGATTCGTTACACCTCCCCTGGGAGCTAACTTGTTTGTAGCCTGTCAGGTCGCCGATATCTCATTTGAGAAAATAAGCCGGGCGATTGTACCGCTTATAATAGTGATGGTGGCGGCATTGCTCATAATAACCTTTGTACCGCAAATATCGATGTTTCTTCCGAATTTGATCATGAACTAATGTACACGACAGGCCGCTGAGCAGATCATAGAGGAGAAAGATATCCCGATTGTCTTTCTCTTCTCCCATACCGAACCGGAGGTTGTTGAAAAAACCGAAAAAATTTCTTCCTACGGCTATGTAGTGAAGAATTCCGGCCCTACTGTGCTCGACGCGTCGATAAAGATGGCTTTGAAGCTTTTCGAGGCCTATAATAGATATAATCAGAGAAATCGGGAACTCTACACGCTTGCAGCAAAACTTGAGGAATCGAACGAGGAAATGATATCTACAGAAGAAGAGCTGCGTATGAGAGAAGCATCCCTCGCCGAAAGCGACAACCGTTTTCGGTCGGTCCTCAAGCTTGTACCGGATATGATTTCCATCCATGACCCCGATATGAATATCCTCTACAGCAACTGGAGAGGTTTTGCCGAGGTACCCGAGAGCAAACGCCGGATACATACCAAATGTTATAAAACCTATCGCATTCTTGATTACATATGTCCCGACTGTCTGGCAAAAACTGTTCTTAAAACAGGGAAGCCTTTACGAAAAGAAACCGAGCTGCCTGAAGGTATGTGGGTGGATATCCGCGCTATTCCGGTTTTGGATGTTGGAATTGGAGAAAGGGGTGTTTTAACTCAGTCGCAGGGGTTTGGTCTTAGAATAGTAAAAATGCCGGCGGAACAACTCGAAGGCTCGTTTACGATCACGGATAATAACGGTACGAGAAGCGTTTTGAAATTTGAGGTATAAGCCCTTCGGCCTTGAGGGCCGCCGAGGGGATAAAGAGCATGCCAAATAGGAAAGCACTTAGAATACACCGTTTGTTCATTGCTAAGTATATATCGGAATTCTTTACCCAGTCAATTTAAGCGAATTATTGGGATGGTTTATAGCCCCCATAGATGCATAGTTTCGGTGTGTTTGGTCCCTCGACTACGGTTCGAGCAACGGCGCCGTTTCCCGGATTTTAGAAGGAAGGCTCAGGGAAGAAGGCAGACAATCCTACCACTACAAACGACAAATAGCTTTACATACCAATATTTGTCGATTATAATCGACATTAGTATGATCAAACGAAAACTTTATCTTTCGAGTATTCGTCCATTTCTGGAAAAACCCTTCGTTAAGGTCGTTACAGGTATGCGGCGGGTGGGAAAGAGTACTCTGCTCCTGCAGATTCGCGAAGAGTTACTCGAACAGGGAATCCCGCCGGAAAACATTCTGATGATCAATAAAGATCTTCTGCAGTGGGACTATATCAGAACATACAGTGATCTGAACACAGAAGTAAAGAAGAGTTTTCAGGGTACCCGGGGAAAGCGCTGGATCATCATTGACGAGGTGCAGGAGATCGAGGGATGGGAGCGGGGGGTAAACTCTTTTCTTGCGGAAGGTATCGGAGATATTATCATCACCGGATCGAACGCCCGCCTCCTTTCATCAGAGCTTTCAACCCGATTAACCGGCCGGTATGTTGAGATTCCGGTATATCCACTGGGATTCGCGGAGTTTCTCGATTTCCTGGACGTTGCTGACTCTCCTGTAGACAAGCGGAAGGCCTTCGATCTGTTTCTCCGCTACGGCGGGCTGCCGGGAATTCATGTGCTTGACATGGAAGATGAACAGGTAGTTCCGTACCTCGAGGCCATTCTGCACACCCTTCTACTGAAGGACGTGGTTAAACGGCATAATATTCGCGACGTGGGACATCTGGAACGGATTCTCGCGTTTATTTTTGACAACTGCGGCAATCTTACCTCAGCAAGAAACATTTCATCGTTTTTCAAGAATCAAAAGATCACGATTACTCCGGATACGGTGATAGCATATCTCGGGTATCTCGAGGAGTCTTTTCTCATCCACAGAGTCGGCAGGTATGGTATCAAGGGAAAAAAGCATCTGGAGTATCTCGACAAGTATTATATCTGCGATCCCGGGCTGCGGCACGGTCTCATGGGGCCCAGGGATACCGAGATCGGCGGCTTGCTGGAAAACATCGTGTATCTCGAACTCCGAAGGCAAGGGTACACGGTAAGGGTCGGAGTCCTCAATGAAGGGGAAATAGATTTTGTTGCCGAGCGAAGGGATGAACGGCTGTATATCCAGGTTGCCTACCTCTTGGCGGAAAAATCGACGGTGGAGAGGGAGTTCGGCAGCCTGGAACAGATCCGGGACAACTATCCCAAGTTTGTTCTCTCCCTGGATGAACATTTCCCAGGAGACAGGAAAGGGATACGTCATCTCCATATCCGGGATTTCCTGATTTCGGCGCATTGATTCTCCTATCATTAAACCGCCGCAGCACCGATTTCAGCGGAATTTTCCTCATAGCAGATGATCCTTTTCTTGACAATCCCGAGCTCAAAGGCGAACTGCCGGGAGGCCGATGGCTGACAGTGTACGTACGGGGAGACCATTCCGATGCGGCACCCTGGTATCGACGGATGATCGATTATGCGGCCGACATGCGGCTTACACT
This sequence comes from uncultured Sediminispirochaeta sp., assembly GCA_964504785.1. Classification (GTDB taxonomy): domain Bacteria; phylum Spirochaetota; class Spirochaetia; order DSM-16054; family Sediminispirochaetaceae; genus DSBN01. The sequence continues at coordinate 13,598 of CAZDFY010000084.1, forward strand.
GGCAGACTATGGAATTGAGCGAACCTTGAGCGATAACAATATCTCAGCCGATCCTCAGATGCATATTACCGAAGTTCACATACCGATAACCGTCGTTGAATAGTGCCGGAAGCCCGAAAATTGTGGGATCTGTTTCCCCCGCCTGCTACCATTCAATCTCGGGTCGATCTGCATCCACCAGAAAAGTCTGGACACTGCCGCCAAAACGGCTGCAGAGTATCTTTTCCAGTTCTTCCATAGCATTTTTCAGCTGTACAAAATGATCCCCCTTGAATCCGACCAGCTGAAAGAACACATCGGTGGTTTCCAGGGTCATCTTGCCCAGTTCACTCTGCCGCCACAGCCAGCGGCGGGTTTGCACGGTGTTGCCGCTGGTAAATACCACTTCCCCCGGTTCCACCTGCTCCCACTCTTCGGCGCCGAAGGGCAGAAAGCGGTCGCCCTCCTCTGCCCGGCGGACGGCCAGACCAGCATCAATGTCCTTCAAATCGTGCCCGCCCAGCGAGACTACCTGCTGCAAGCCGATGGCATTACACGTATCCACAAGGGCATTTATTTGCGGTAACGACCGCCCCTTCATTATCCGCTTGCTCATCGCCTCTACCGAGTTCATGTATTTGTTGGGATTGATGCCTACATTTTGAATTGCATCCCGGTACACCTTGATATCCGGGTGCTCTTTGAGGGGAGCACCATCAAGCCGCTCCCGCAGCGCAGCCTCAGCTGCTTTCAGCTCATCCGCACTCTTCTCGGTGGTCGGTGTGTTCTGCAATCCGCGGCCAACGAGAATCCCAAAACAGACGTGCGGGTTCTGTTCAAACATCCATTGCTCAACCTTGTATTCCATAAGCTCATAATAAACCTTACAGCAGGTGTGAGGTCAAGAAAAATTCGTGATATACTGAAATAGATAGGGGGTTTTTATGTGTTTCTTATGTAAAAACAAAATAAAAATTGTATTTTTCACTGCTTTCATTCTGTGTATTGCATCACTCACAGCTGCACACGCCGCCGATCCTGTAGATTTTTCAATCGAGTGGGTCGACGCAAGCAGCTTTCCCATCACTAAGATCTACTACTCAACCACCGACGCCGAAGGAAGGCCATCTAAAGCATTGTGGGTACCCGACAGAGTAAGCGTGTGGGAAAACGGTGTCGAGCACCAGAGCGGCGGGTTTGAAGACGGCGAGCATGCACCTGCGTACCTTTCACTTATCATCGACTCAAGCGGCAGCATGGAAAAATCCTTAGACGAAGTTCTCGCTGCAGCGGCAAAACTGATTGAACAATTCGATTACAATGATCGGGCCGAAATTGTAGACTTCGACAGCAAGGTGGTTCCCG
>CAZDFY010000085.1:0-14916 GCA_964504785.1 uncultured Sediminispirochaeta sp.
GATTGCCGAACTGCCCATCTATGATTATCTGTTTGATGAATAGGAGACAGTATGAAGAAGTGTTTTATTTTGATTGTGGTGGTTTTTATATGGATTCCCCTGGTCCCGCTTTTCAGTGAAGAAGCGCCGGAAGGTGCCTCGGATATTGAGGAAATCCTGATTGATTATTTCTCCCAGCCCTTTGAACGCCTGGAGTTCACTCAAGAGGAGCTGGATTTTATAGAATCGAAAGGCTTGGCTTTGACTCAACGAGAGTATTCTATAGACAATGAGGAGACAATCACAAAAGTGAAACTTGCGGCCCCCAAGCAGGAAGTACCAAGTAATCTTCTTAAAGTTATTGACGCAAGCCGGCCCGAAGAATGGCCAAGAATACAACAGATTATATTGCGCAGCCACAGTAATCTCCGCTTTCTTGAGTATCAGTTGTACCTTAACCTGATCGACAAGGAGACAACAGCTTTACGGATAAAAAGAACTGTCGATGAAGGCAATCGGGCTGTGGATGAGTTTAATGAGCTCTTTGATGTTGAAAATCATGTAAGCGCATTGGAGAGGGATGAGGACGGTAACTTTAAACTCAGCCAAGGAGAGGTAAGAGCAAGAAGTCAAGCTCAGATAAAAGCCAAAGAGAAACTTGCCACAATAAGTATTGAGTTGGATAGGCTCATAGCACGAAGCGAGTTTATTGAATGGAGAGAAGAACTTCTCATAACGTGGATTAAAGATCTGGCTAAACTTACTACAGGTTTCTTTTCAGATTATACAGCCTTTAACGGTGATGAGATTTTATACTATAAAACCCTCATTGATATTGTGTATGAGAAAGCAGATATAGATGACCTGAGAGAATTAGGGGCGGAGCCGATCACCATTACCACGGAACCGGCAGGGGCTTCGCTTTTCTTTGAAGGGCAGGCTATTGGGAATGCACCGGTCACGCTGCCTTGGCTACTGCCGGGGGAATATCAGCTTTCAGCAAAGCAGGACCTTTATAAAGAAGCCGTAATAAGCTATACCCCTGGGGAAAGCTCAAAGGTCACTATTCCCATGGAAAAAAAGGCAACCGGATACCTGGTGTTGGACCTGTACTCCCATCGGGGGAAACTCAGCATCGACGGACGGCAGAGAAGCGAAGAAGGCAAGGGCAAATTTGAGTTGACCACCGGGCCGCACTCCGTCCGCTTCGAACCCTCTGATTCCAGCTACGGCCCACTGGAGAGGGAAATCACGATTGAGGAAGGAAAAGAGACCCTGCTAAAAAGTGAACTCCAGGGCTTTGGAAGATTAGACCTCTCGATGGAATGGGGATACCGAGGAGATTTTATTCTCAGCAGCGAAGAGCATGGCCGCTATACCGCCGGTGAGGGGGAGTACCGTCTGCCGGAGGGGAAGTGGAAAGTAAAAGGCCTTTCTAACCAGGGAATCGGCCGCAGCACTGTACACATAGAGAGTGGGGAAACAACAGATCTTGAAATGGCTCCTGCCGGCCGGAGTGAGCTCATTGTCGCAGGCGATTATCGCACACTCAAAGTTTTAGAGGGTACTGTTGTATCTCCCTCGGGGTTTGGGTTTGGGCTTCGATATAATCAGATTTTAGGCCGGGGAGGTGGTTTCTTTTTAAAGAGCATGACCGGCTACACACGGATTGATGAAGATGATATTACCGGCGGCTTTGCAGAGGATGTATCTCTTATTGAAGAACGTATTAGCCTTGGGTATCACGTTGAGTTCTTAGGAGATGGATTGAATGCTATGTATTTTGGGGTGGGGCCGGCTATGGACTACCTCTACTGTACTGCTCAATCTCCCTTTATGAGTTCAGCTTCTGAGGCCGGCCAGATTATTGGGGGCGGAGAGGTCTATCTGGGGGTCTATTTTGGTCAGTTTTATGCTGATGTTGGATACACCTTCTTTTTCGAAGGCCTTGTCTACCCCGCCCTTGAACCTGCGGAGTCGTACTACAACCCTTCATCGCCGACAATATCGGTGGGCTATCGGTTCAATTTACCCAGCAGGAGAAATACGAAGAATTTGCCCTCGATTAAAGATTTGGAGAGGGGAGGTATACGCTGATGCAGAATAAGAAAATAGTTCCTTTACTTATTATAGCTTTGTTGCTTATGGCGAGCAGCTGCGGTCTGGACAACAATGTCATTACCACTATCAAAACCGGCGGGAATGCTGATGACGGCTATATGCCCGCCTCCGTAAGCAGCGTAGAGACCACCGCTCAAAACCGTACGCTTTTAGGTGAACGACTGCTTCTCTCTTGGCTATGTACCGGCGATTCCCTTGCGGATGAGACGGATGAGCTCCCGACTGTCTCCAGCATTTTTGACCAGAGCGAGGTACGGATTTTTGAAGAAGCTTCCTCCACGCCACTGTTTATTGGTACCGTACCTGCGGAATATAACAACAAGAGCTACTGTATCTGGGCCTCTGACGCTGATACGGGTGACCCGGTTGATTTTTCATCCGGCAGCACCTATTCCTGGAAGGTCCGGCTCTCTGCGGGGTCTGTAGATACACCTGACTACACCGGCCCCTGGGGCGGTCCTTACACTTTATTATCTCCGGCTGCAACCAAGGAGCTCGAAGGTATCGAAGCGTCGGGAAGCGAAATAGAGAGGAGTACAATGACCGGACTGCTTCCAAGCCTTTACTGCAACGATGATGGCTCGGACATAAAGGCCTTTTACCTCTCAGGAACAAAAAGTAATGCTTCAATTAAAGGAATGGAGCGTGGGGGAAACGGAAATTGGAGCGAGCTTGCGACAGAGGCCATTTCAATTCCCAACGTTGGATACAGCGACGAGGGAGACAACCTGAAGGTCTTAAAAAGCGAAAGCACCTACCATATCCTTGCTGCAGTAGGAGGTTCCCTTGAGTATTTCACCTCTGACGGTAGCGCGCTAAGCCGAGTGCAGTTTGACGGGAGTGATAGCATCAGCTATAACCCTGTCTCTCGCCCCGCTTTTGCTCTTAATGAAACAGATAATGAAACAGAGCTCTCGATAGTCTACCTGAGTACCGCTGGAAACCTTTTCTACACCGACAGCAGCGATTTCAGCACTCCAGTAGGGATACAAAGCGGTATTAGTACCGACATTGAAGATTTAGGGGTTTATACCCGGCTAATGGCCGATTCCAGTGGAGCCCTCCACCTAATCTACTCTACCCACACAGACAGTAAGTTGTACTACCGTCGTTCTACCGACCAAGGCGATAACTGGTCTTCGGCAGAAGCCCTGGATATAGAAAGCGGTGGCAGCAGTTCATATGTCCTTGGACTTGATGCCGTTCTCAGGAGCGGCAGTAGCGGCGAAGGTACTCTCCTGGTGAGCTACATAAGCCGTATCGCAGACGACGATTCACCAAGCACTCTCAACTGGGTCGAACTTGACCTCACGGCCACAGCCGGCAGCCGCTGGGGGGCTTCCGAAAAAATACCAAGCACTCTGTGGTATAAAACTTCATTGAATAATGTAGTCGCACCGCGGATAAGGCTCGATGCTGACGGTACCCCCTACCTGTCCGCCGTCGTGACCGCTGCAGACACACCGCAGACGATCACCGAGAACAACAACACTGATTTCTTCCCGATACCCAAGATCGCCCTTTTCACGCAAAGCGGCAGCAGCTGGGTAAAACACCATCTTGATGTGAGCGGATCTACAAACGGCCTTGACTATGAAGGCGATGGTTTTCAATTCGACTGGAGCATTGATAACACCGGATACCTGCATATCCTTTTTCAGGAGCTGACCTGGTCGGATACGAGTTTTCGCCAGGAGTACTTTTTCTCAAACCCAGACCTGCTAAAAGTCAAATATAGCCAGATGGAGCTGGACTCCATGGAGTTTAATTGAGGGATGTTGTTATGATGTGTAAGAAGTCATTATCTTTCTGCTTTTTTGTGTTTTTACTGTTGGGTTTTTTTTCCTCCCCTCTGTTTTCAGAGACTTTAAATGAACAGCTCTTTTCTGAAGTTACAAGGAAAGGGCCTGTAGACCTGCAGGCTGTTGAAAACCTGCTGGTAAGAGGGGCTGATCCGAATTACATCGATCAAGGCGGTATGAATCTCATGATGGTTGCCTGTAACCGCAGGAACCTGCCTCTGATACACCTATTGGCCGGTCATGGTGCCGATATTCACTCCTCTCCTGTGGATGGGGGGGTGACTCCTCTGATGGCCGCCTGTTTCAACAACGATTTTACCAGAACACTGGAGGAGTCTCCGGGCTTTTTCAGTTTTATGTTCGGAACGGGGACAAATTCGTTTTCCTATGAGTTGCGTAATGGGAAAAAAGTAGCCATTGATATGCAATTAATGGATACATTTACTCGTGAGGATCTAAGAAAAACCGATGATCGCGGAAATACGGCGCTGCACTATCTGAGCCTTGCCAAGCAATTGTGGGGTTTTGGCGGAACGATTTATGGAGAAGTCGAATCTCTGAAGGGTATAGCCGCGGACACATTGAGACAAGATATGGAGATACTCATCCGCAATGGAGCCGATGTAAACGCACGGAATAAGGCGGGAAAAACCCCTCTCTTCATGGCCAGTGAACACGGACGGCCGCTTAGGGTATATGTGTTGATGGACAATGGAGCAAAACCCGGGATTCGTGACAATGAGGGAAACAGAGCCTATGAGAAAACACGCCATCAGCTTATTCAATCGCTCCTTACCAAAAATGATACCGAGCTGGCGGAAAAAATGCTGTCAGGCGAGATTAGTGGTAAAGATGAAATAAACGAGGCCCTGATTTTAATGGGGAATCCTGGGTTTTATATAGAAGAAAACAAGCGTTTCATTGAAATAGTATGTGAAAAGCAAATGTGGGACCTGGCCGAAATTCTAATTGATTCGGGAATTAACTGCCGTTTTTACTCCTCTAAGAATCCGAGTAGCGGACCAATTCATTTCGCTTCCTATTACGGTCAATTGGATTTAGTAAAGAAAATCATTGAGCATGGTGAAGATTTAAATAACATGGCCAAAGATGGTGTAACACCACTTTTGTTAGCAACTCGGGCCGGTCATACCGATATAATGACGTATCTCTTGGATAATGGAGCGAAGATTGATTACTCTGATGAAAAATATTATGAGGGAGATTATCAGCCGATTCATGAGGCGGTGATGGTTCAAAATAAAGAAGCTGTAGAGCTTCTTCTTGAATACGGAGCCGATGTGAATTCTGTGAATAGCGACGGTGATACTCCACTTTTTAAGGCAGTTCGCTATTGTGAAGATCCCGCTATGGTTAATATGCTTATTCTTGCGGGTGCCGATGTGAATTATAAAAATAGCGAAGGCATAAGCCCTCTAAAATACGCTGCAGTTTATAATCAAAACCCTGAGATTTTACGTGTTCTACTGGACTCAGGTGCAGAAATGAATGCGAAGGACGAAGATGGATTTACCCCCATCCATAGCGCCGTACTGAATGATAATCCTGAAGTTTTGCAGTTTTTGATCGATGAAGGGGCAGATGTCAATATAAGAAGTGATAACGGCAGTACTCCGCTTATGGAAGCTTGTTGGAAAGCCAAACCCCTGGATTTCCTAAAAGTGCTTATTCAAAACGGAGCGGATGTGAGAGCTGTGAATGAGCAAAAAATGACTGCCCTTATGTACGCCGCGAAGTACTATGATTCTGTCGAAGTATTTGAATATCTTATTGGGAAGGGCTCTAAGGTCAAAGCCAGAAATAATCAAAAGCAAACCGCATTGATGTATGCGGCACAATACAGCAGCGAGGAAGTAATTCGTTTTCTTTTGGATCACAGGCCCTGGAGACTTTTTGGCTACAAGGACAAAGACAAAAGAAAAGCCTCGGACTACCTGCTGGAGAATAAGACCCTGCCTTTTGATGAATCCAGTGAGTTATATTCCTTGTTGGACTAATGGGCCCTGAATGATAAAAAGAAAGGTTTTTTTAGCAGTTTTCATTTGTTACGGGTTCTTTTCTCTTGCAGGGGGTGAGCTGGAGAGCCTTTACAATCAAGCCATGTCCGCTTCAAAAAATGGACGGAATGAACAGGCCCTGGACTTCTTGTGGCAATGTCTGGATTTCACAAAAGAGGACCCGGTTGCAACCGTTCACATCCTTCTCGATTCGGCTGATATTATGGCTGAAATGGGAAACAAAGCTGAGGCGCTAAAGATTTACAATAAATGTCTAAATTTTTACCACAGCCAGGGTCTGCCGGAGGGTCTGGTAAAAACACTGAATAATATGGCCTATCTCTTTAAAAAAAGCGGGGAGTACACAAAGGCCGCTGAGTATTACAAATCGGCGCTCTCCTACAGCGTGGAGTACGGTCTGGAAAATATGCAGATGCGAATTTTGGGCAATATAGTTCCTGTGTATATTGCATTGGGAAAGTTTGAAAGCGCCCTGAAATATGGACAGGAGGGCCTTTCTATCGCCGAAAGCAGGAATGATCAAATTGAAATTGGCTTTATTCACAATAACCTGGGAGACATTTATATCTCGCTGGGAAATTATGAATCGGCTATTTCCCATTTAAACCTTGCCCTGGCAGCCTTCGCACATGCCGATAATAAAGAAGCGAATAAAGAAATCGTCCCGATACTTCATATCAATCTGGCAACAGCTTACAGTTATATGGGCATGTATAACCGTTCTCTGGAAGAATATATCCAGGCTATGAACATTATGAAGGGAAACCCAAAAAAGTATCTTTCTGAAATTCTCAATTGCGCCAACGGGATAGCAACTAATATGGTGTTCAAGGGGAATTACAAAAGAGCACTCCCCTTTTATGAAGAGGCCCTTAGCTTGTCACGGCAAAAAGGAAGTAAGTCCCTCACCGCGCAAATCCTGGGTAATATGGGGACTTGTTATGGGTATCTGGAAGAAGATGATCAGGCTTATAAATGCTATAATGAATCATCCGAATTATACAAAGAAATTAACAGTCTACCGGGAATGGCAAAAGCTGAAACACATCTGGGAACTTACTATCATGACAGGGAAGAATACAAAACAACAGTTGAGCACCTGGAAAAGGCTGTAAAAATATATGAAAAATTGCGTTTGTCCGCCGAAGGCAGCCTGAAGCGGGACTACCTGGCAAAATCGGTAACAGCTTACAGGTGGCTTATCTCCAGCCACACCCGTATGGGGGACGGAGCTGCGGCTTTCGCTGCAGCTGAAATGATATCTGCCCGATTGTTGAGAGAGCAATTGGACCAGGATAGGGCCGAGACTCTGCAAGACTTCTCTGTCAACAAAGAAAAACTCTCATTTCTCGGCGAGGATACCCTTATAGTAAACTTTGCAAATGTTGATTTCAGTGGTGCCATCTGTCGTGTATCCGCCTCAACCGGTGGGTTCTTTGCCGAGGAGTATTCCATTCAAAATGTAGTGGATCAATTGAACCGGAGAATGGGCCACACAATTCGCTCATTCCTCTATTACCACGGATCCATGGAGGAGCATGAAATAACCGACTCTCTCGACCTTGAAGAACTGGTAGAGTATTACAGGCTTCTCATAACATCCCCTTTCAGAACAGCGGAAGAGGAGGAGAATATCGACCTCCTTGCCCGTGTGTTTTACGACATGTTGCTCGCTGATCTGGATTTAGAGGGAATCGAGCATCTGCTGATAATCCCCGGAGGCATTCTTGCTCTCCTGCCCTTTGAGGCATTAAAAAATGAGGAAGGGCGCTACCTGATAGAAGAGTATGAGGTAAGTTATATACCTTCGTTGAATGTGCTGGACTCTCTGAATAACAGGCCGTATCGCAGTTCCCGCAGGAGGGACCTTCTGGCCATGGGCGGGGCCGTGTATCAAAGGGAGGGCTTCTCAGAATCCCAAATTCAGTCGGAGAGGCTGCTTGCAGGTCTTAGGAGCCAAACTGAAGTGGAAATGGAGCGGGGGGCGAAGCTCATTGATACCTATGACCAGCTTGGCCTCAGCCAGTGGGACAATCTACCGGGGGCGATGGCGGAAGTTCGTTCTATAGGAGCTGCTGTAGAGTATTCTGATATCTATATCGGAGAGAAGGTCAATGAGGGCTTTCTAAAAATGCTGTCTAGAAGAGGAGAATTGAAGAAGTACAGAGCGATTCATTTCGCGACCCACGGGCTTGTTGTCCCCCAATATCCCGAATTATCGGCTCTTGTGTTGTCACAAATGGAAGAAGGGCTTGATGAGGAGGACGGCTACTTGCGGGTTGCAGAGGTTGCTCGACTGGATCTGAAGGCCGATTTTGTAAACCTGTCGGCCTGTGAAACCGGACTGGGAAGAATCTATGAGGGAGAAGGGGTCGTCGGGCTCACCCAGGCCTTTTTCGAGGCGGGAGCCAATGGAGTATCCGTGTCTCTATGGCAGGTTTCCGATGAAAGCACCATGGAGTTTATGAATGGAATCTATCGGGCTGTCGAGAGTGAACATGAGCGCGGCTATCTTCAGGCCATGACTGAGATGAAAAGGGAGTTTATCCATTCGGAAAGGTTCTCCGATCCCTATTACTGGGCCCCCTTTGTATATTATGGAAAATACGAATAGGTTTCTTTTCTTTATTCTTCCATGAGGGGGTGTGCAAAGATCTCTTTTGCCTTTACATAGGCTCTGGTTTTAATATAGAGATCCGCCAACAGAATAAGTACAGTTGAATTTTCCGGTTCCATCTCTTTTAGAGCTAAGTACTCTTTCTCCGCTTTTGCATATTGCCCGTAGTTTTCATACAGGCAGCCTTTCATAAGATGGGTGCCGGATTCCCCAGTTGAGTTGTTTTCCAATTGTAGAAGCAAATCGTTTAGTTCAGCCTTAGTTTCTCCGTACACAGGAAAATCCCGTAATTCCTCTTTGGGCCCTCTTATTGTTGCGACTCTACCAGCATACGCCTCTACTCTTGAGCTTCCGCTTACCTTTCTACTTACAATTTTCCACAGACGTTCGAGCATTCCCGGGGAGTCCTGCTGGGGAGCCTTTAACTCCAGGCGAGAGTGGGAGTACAGGGATAGATGTTCTCCCCTCGAGAGTAACAGGGTTGCGCTGCCCTTTCTGCTGATCAATACATCACCATAAAAGATAGGCGTTCCAATAACCGGCACACTAGTTTCGCCGTTTCTTTGCAACTTAACATCGCCCTCCAATTCAATAATCAGTGCGTCGGACAGGGCGTCGGAGGCACACAGGAGCAAAGGTGTACAGAGCAAAACAGCGATACAGATATGATTTCTATGTTTCATCAATCAATCCTTCAACGGTAAAAACGTCTATTTTTTCTTTCTTCCCTTTCACAGAACAGCTTCCCAGGGATGTAAGCTTAACCAGGGAAGACACTTTTTCTGCAATCCTGCCGCTCACTATCAAATCTGTATTGTATTGCCTGGTTAATCCTTCCAGGCGGGAGGCAGCGTTCACTGGATCTCCAATTACAGTATACTCCATCTGCTTGGGAGACCCGATGTTCCCTACCAGCACCTCTCCCATATGGATTCCCATGCCGATTGCGATAGGAGCTTTTCCGTTTTTTTCCCTTTCGGCGTTATATTCCTTTAATCTATCCCTCATCTCAAGGGCAGTTAACACCGCATTTTTAGCCGGATTTTCCAATCTAAGCGGGGCCCCATAAAATGCCATTATGGCATCTCCAATATATTTGTTGAGGGTCCCCTCCTGTCGATATATAACGTCACTCATTTCGGTAAAGTAGGAGTTCAGCATATCAACCACTTCCCTTGGTTTGCTCTCTTCAGAAAGGCTGGTGAAACTGCAAATATCGGAGAAAAAAATGACGATTTCCCGAATCTCTCCTCCAAGAGTGGGGATTTCCTTATTCTTAAGCAGAGTATTCACAACCTTCTCGGAGACAAACCGCGAAAACACTCGACGGATCGCGATTTTATCTTTTTCAACCTGAACATAGTTGAATAAAAGTGATAAAATCCAGGTGAACACCATGATCGATAGAGGGCGAATAAGGGATATGTAAGTCTGATGCTGTGAAAAGAGGATTTGGCTTAACAGAATATAAGCTGAAATTGCGATAAGCAACAGGAATGAGTTTTTTCCCGGAGTGAAACGAAAAAATACAAGAACTGAAAGCACTAATATAAGGATTGAAAACAAGCTGTTTTTCCATTGCGGGAGAATATGGATAGATCTGCCGTACAAAATGGTTTTGACAATATTCGCATGGATTTCAACACCGTAAAGCCCCGTTTGGCTCTCAACTGGTGTTGTTTGAATGTCATGCGACTCTTTAAAGCCCGCTCCGATTAATACTATAGCGTCTTGAAACAATTTGGGATCAGCAGAACCATCTAACAAAGAATAAAAGGGAACCTTTTTCAAGCTTTTCGGAGCCGCATAATCAATATGGATACTACCATCCGGATTCAAAGGAATTCTTTTCGCTATTCCTGCTTCAACCTTTTCGGCAATCCGAAGGGCAAAGGAGTAAATTCTCTCACCATTAAACTCCTCATACGGAACCATTCGGCGTATAAAACCGTCCTTATCAAGGAGAAGATTCACATATCCGGAGGCGTGTGCACTCTCAGCCAACATATCAATGGGTTTTTCCATATAGTCGAGTACAGCAGTTTCCGTCTCTTTATGTTCTCTTTTGGAAGGAACAATTACATTGCCGGCTTTTGCAAATGATTCAGAGAGTAGTTTGTCCCCAAGTTCTGAAAAATCCCGTTCGCTTAAAGCAATGTCCAGGGCAATCACTCGGGCATCCGATTCAGAAAGGTAATCGATCGCTTTGGAAAAGATATCCCTCGGCCATGGCCATCTTAGATCGAGTTTGTGAAAAGACTCGTCATCGATGGTTACTACAACAATGGAGGAGGGGAAATCGGCCCTTCCTGCAATCTGAGATCTCAAATCACGGCTTTTTAATTCCAAGGGGCCGTCAAAAGAGATGAAAAAGGAGGTCAAGAGAATTAAAGCCCCGGAAAGGGAAGCAAATATTGTTTTAGCTTTCAGCAAAGGACCTCCGTTTTTTTTCTTTAATTATAACGACTTAGATGAAGGAGGTCAAAAACAAAAAGAGCAAATTGCAGGTAGAAATTGGAGGTACTCATCAACACGCAGGAACAGCTATTTCTGAGGGGGTTCTTCTCTTCCCCATGCCGCAAGCTCGGTTCTGCCGGCAAAGCCGCACTTTTTGAAAATCGAAGAGTTATGGTTTCCCACAGTTTTAACTGAAAGGCCCAGGCGTGAAGCAATCTCCTTATCGCTCATTCCCCTGCGCAGCAGGAGGGCAATTTCCTGTTCCCGTTCAGTAAGTTTCGCATCTCGGCAGAAATCGGCGAGATTAATCTCATACTCAGATTTTGTTTCAGTAAGCCCATTGATATACGTAACAAGGGAGTTCTTCACATATCTTTGATATTCTTTTTTAAAATCTTTGTTATTATTGATGATGTTTCGTGCCCGGGCGGTGAGAATATCCATGGAAAAGGGTTTCTCAATATAATCAACAACCCCTTTTTCATAAGCAGAAATTTTTTCCTCCTCCGATCGACGGGCTGTGAGCATCAAGATTGGTACCAACCGGAGGTCATCATCCTCCTGCATCGCGGAGAGAAGCCCGTATCCATCCATCTCAGGCATCATGATATCACTGATCACAAGATCAGGGCGCTCCTCTTTCATTAGCTCCAGCGCTTCCAGGCCGTTTGTTGCTTTTCTAAGTGTGAAGTGAGATGTTAGTTCGGTAGTCAGATACTCGATAAGATCGGGGTCATCCTCAACAAGAAGAACACTGTATTCCGGACTGTTGAATACATCAAGTTTCGCTTCCGGGGAATGGGGTGAACTTTGCGTCTCAACAGCTATTTCTATTTCCGCTTTGTGGGCTTCGATCAATGGGTCAGGTTCTTGATCTTGAGTTGAGAACTGCGGAGAAGGTCCTTCTTCCTGCCGTTCTTTTTTCTTTTCATCGATGTGGGGAAAAACGAGGGTAAAAGTTGACCCCCGGCCGGGGCTGCTTTCCAGCAGTACCTCTCCTCCGTGACGCTCCATCACCTCCCGTACCAGTGAGAGCCCTATACCGGTCCCCCTGAAACGGTTGTTTCCGTTGTTCCGTACCTGATGGAAGCGGTGAAATACCTTTTGCTGCTCCTCTTCGGGGATACCCCGCCCCGTATCTTTTACATAGATTCTTGTCTCTTTCTTTCTAAGGGTCGCCCCGACTTTGATGGTGCCGCCTGGAGGGGTGAACTTTACAGCATTTCCCAGAAGATTCACCATTGCTGTCCTGAAATGGGCAGCATCGGCCATAAATACAACATTGTGTGGTACAGAATTAATCAGGGTAATATCATTTTGATGGGTAAGAGAGGAAAATTCACCTGCCAGGGCGGTAATAATGTTCGATGCATCCAAGGGAACCGGCACAATTTTATTCTTGTAGTTTTCCAGCCTGGTGAGCTGCATCAGGTTATCGACCTGCTTCAGTAATCTGAAGTTATTTCTCTCTATGATTTCCAGGTTTCTCCTGTTTGCCTTGATAGAATCGCCCCACCGGCCCCTTTTCATCTGCTTCAAGACCCCGCCTATCACAGTAATCGGGGTTCGAAACTCGTGGGATACATTCATCATTAGTTCGGTTTTTGCCCTGTTAAGTTCCTCCAGCTCATGGTTCCGTTCCTTTGCAAGAACGGTTTTCACCTTGACATCCATTAGTTCAAATCCGAGAAGATTAGAAAAAAGCAAGCCGTTCAGGGTCATCCCGATTATGAAAATGATATTACTGTGAAAAAACTCTATGGGAAAAAAGCCCGAGTCTACTACCAGGTTTTTTACCACTCCAAGGGCTGCTATTCCGCCGATTACGATGGTTAACTCAATAAGAAACAGGAGGAAACTTCTTCGGTTTCCCCTTAAGGAGTGAAACAGCAGGAAGGCCATCAGCCCCAACAATAAAAGGGCGGTTACTATATCCATCATGTAGATAATCCAAGTATCCCCACGACCATACTTCACATTGTGAAATACAGAGAGAAGGAGCAGCGCTCCGCAGAGAAAAAGGATGATTTTACCGGTATATATTCTTCCCCTGTGAAAGGGGAGGGCCAGATAGTTTTCAATGAAAAGCACAAAACTTCCCATCATAATCCATGAGCCGATATACGGCTCAATGGTCGGGATAAAAAAATGTGAATAGATATTGCCGATTGAGTTGATCAGGGCCCCGGTAAAAAAGAGCCCGAGGAACAGGTAGTTTTTATCCCTTCCCCGAAGGGCGGTCGCCAGACAGTGGATAGTTACCATTATCAGCATTCCAACAAGCAAACTTGTAATAATTGCCCATGAGCTGCCCGGTGCAAGAAAGCGGTATTTGAAAAGCACTTTCATAATATCTTTCCTGAATAGTAGAAGCGGATATGCCTAATACAGCATTATACCGCCCATTGTAGTGGATGGTATGAAAAATACTGCGTACAGTCAACGTATCAGTCCTCAAAATTGCTGAAAGTGTTGAAGTTTAATGACCTGAAATCACAAAAGAAAATACTCCCGCAGCGCCGCCTCCATCGTTATTTCCCCAGAAAGAATCCGCTTATAGTAGCGCGTGCAGAATCGTATATAAGCTTGGGGAAAGTCCTGCCCGGGTGCGGAGTTCTTTGTCGTCTCAATATTCTCCTCCATATCCGCCTTCAAATATGCATCTAAAACCGGTGCGTAGATATTATTGTACCAGTCGACGGTAAGCTCCTGGATATACGGGGCTCGGCCGTAGAAGGATTTCAGATGGGGAGCATAAGAGTGGATCAGCTGCGAATACAGGAAGGAATAGAATTTCTTTGAACCCCTTATCGGAGTGTATTCAGGCACAAGCTCTTCTATTTGAGAAATTTCGGCAAACCGGCGGTATTCATCCTCAGCCCCCAGAAAAAGGGACTTCACCATTTTATGGAGGCGCTGGAAGGGTGTCCGTATCAATCGGAAGCGTTGGTGTTTTTTGATAAATATTTCGTACAGTTCACCTAACCATAGCGAATCGGGGTTATCAAAGCTGTTCCACAGTTTGATCATCTCGATAAAAATGTCGGTCTCTAATTTGCCGGGAAAAAGATAGGTAAGAGAGTTTTTTCGAATATAGGAGATGGCATTTTGGTAAAGGTTTTTATACCAACTCTGCAGCTGTTCCTCCATGCTTTCAGGTGGCCTGTTAAACTTTCGAATAAACCATGTGTGATTGTATTCACAGATTTCTGTGGTCAACCACCGCCAGCTGTGGGGGCAGCGAACATAGAACTCACTTTCCGGAATCACCTCAAAGGCGTGGGTATGCTTATGAAACCGGTTTTTTTCCTCCAGCAGCGTGAGGTTTCCCCAGTGCAGATTACGGGGCAGGGAAAAGGGGAGGCTGTAGCGGACAACTTCTGACGCAATATATTCTCGGCCCTGATATTTTGCCGCTGACACACGGTGGTTTCCGTCCCGCACAAAATAGTACCCCCCGTACTCTATTACTTTTATAGGGTCAAAAATTGTACCTTCCCCCATCATTCGGTAGATGGTACTCCAATTTCTCTTCATCCTTTTGTGGAGGGGGTAGAAATCCTTGGAATACTCACTGCTGCGGTCCTCTGTCCCTATTATCCGTCTTACAGATATTTCCTGCGCTCCTACATAGGATTCGCTTTGATAGGATGCATGCTCTAATACTGCAGCCAGGGTGAGTATTCGGTTGTACCGGCGTTTTAGTGGATTGAGTGAAAAGAGCTGCCGCCGGCCCCGTATATAGGCCTTCTCAAAGGCAGATTCGGCTTGGTTTTGTTGATATTCTTCATACATATGTCCTCATTATACCATATGCAGAATGGAAGGGTGGTGAATCCTATTGGCTAAATTAGAGGGTAAATTAGAGGGTTGGGTCGCCGAATAAAATCATGCCCTGGCG
>CAZDFY010000086.1:0-14463 GCA_964504785.1 uncultured Sediminispirochaeta sp.
CACCACTGTACAAACACCGGGAGAACTGCTCCGGCAAAACCGGTTGGGAGTGTAAAATGTGGGAAAAACTGGACAATACCGCGCGTATTGAGAAGCTGCGCGGTATCATATCGAAGGAGTGCGGCAGTGACGGTAAAACCGAGCTGCCGCCTCAGACCAAAGAAGTGAATAACCATGTGCATACCAGTTATTCATTCAGTCCGTATACTCCATCGGAGGTGGCCCTCAAAGCGCGGGAATCCGGGCTTATGGCAGTAGGCATCATGGACCACGATTCGGTCTCAGGGGCACAGGAGTTCGTAGAAGCCTGCGCAGTGGCTGGGGTGGCCTCTACCGTAGGGTTCGAGTTGCGGGTGAATGCCGATGCTACCGCCATCGAGGGCAGAAAGATAAATAACCCCGATACTAAAAATATTTTTTACATGGCGGTACATGGTATCCCTCATACCCAAATTGAGGCTGCCGATGGATTCCTGCGTCCCATCAGAAAAGAACGTGGGCACCGGAACCGACGACAGGTAGAAGCCCTTGCGGATATTTTACGTGCAAAGAAATTGCCTACCTTGGACTACGATCGGGATGTAGTTCCCGAATCGATGGCCCAGGAAGGCGGAAGTGTGACCGAGCGGCACATTCTGTCTGCCCTTGCAAAACTCCTTGAAGCCCAATGGGGCAGGGGAGAAGGGTTGGTCCGACAGCTCGAGAGTGTGTTTGGTATTACACTCAATGAGCGGGTGGGCGGATACCTTTCGGATACACACAATCCCCATTATTTGTATGATCTTTTAGGTGTCCTTAAGAGCAACCTACTTCCTCAGTTCTACATTGGTCCCAACAAAGACGAGTGTATCAATGTGAAAGATGTCATCGCCTTTACCGATTCAATAGGGGCGATACCTGCGTATGCGTATCTCGGGGATGTAGCTGATTCACCGACAGGCGATAAAAAAGCAGCCAAATTCGAAGACGATTATCTGGATGAACTGGTAAAGACGCTGGGAGAATTAGGTTTTAAAGCGGTTACCTACATGCCACCGAGAAATACCACGGCCCAACTGGACCGTATCATGCGGCTCTGTGAAGCCCATAATTTAATGCAAATCAGCGGTGTGGATATAAATTCCAGCCGTCAGACATTCAACTGTTCTGAGATAATGGACCCGAAATTCGGACATTTAATAGATGCAACCTGGGCTTTAGTTGCGCATGAAAGGCTCTCGGATAAAAATCGGAGCAATGGCCTGTTTTCAGCCGGCTTTCGGGATTCTGACCAGGGCCTGGAAGCGCGTATCCGGGAATATGCGGTCATAGGACGGTCGATGTATGAGAAGTAACGCAAGGCCGGGCCGTTTCGAAAGTTGAAATAGAAGTGAAATAGAAAGGAAAAGAGGTAACAAGATGGACCTTGAAAAAGAGAATGAACAGTCCGTACTACTGCGAGGTAGTGCCTGGAACGGTGTTGCAGCTCCGTTAGTTCGATTCATTGACAGCGAGCGGCAAAGCGGTCCTGAGGGAACGGATTTAGAAACGTTTCGCCAGCTCAGCGATAAAGACCTTCCGGCACAGATATATATAGAGGGATTGGGGACCTATGCGTTTGGAAGTACCCCTGACCAGCTTGAACGTAACGTGAACGGAGCGGGCGAAAAGGTCAAACTTCGTTCTCGGCGAGGACGGGCGGATACGGTGCGCGGTAAAGTGTGTGCTGTCACCGGTGGTGCCCAAGGTTTCGGTAAGGAAATTGTGTTACATTTGGTGGAGGACGGAGCGTTTGTTTTTATCGCTGATATGAACTATACCGGCGCACGGGAGCTCGCTAAAGAACTCAACAAGAAGGCCGGTTGTACAACGACATTCCCGGTAGAGGTCAATGTTACTGATGAATCTTCGGTTGAAAAAATGGTATCTGAAATAGTAAAGACCACAGGTGGAATTGATTTGTTTGTCAATAACGCCGGTGTGCTGAAAGCCGGCAGTGTCAAAGAGTTTGCTTTTAAAGATTTCTCTTTTGTCACCAATGTGAACTACTTCGGCTATTTTTTATGTGCCAAACATGTGTCTCAGGTGATGGCCCTTCAGTACAAAGGGGATAACACCACTACATATTTTACCGATATCATCCAGATCAACTCAAAGAGCGGGATGGTAGGCTCTAATAAAAACGGCGCCTATGCCGGCGGAAAGTTTGGAGGTATCGGATTAACACAGAGTTTTGCCCTTGAGCTGATTGAAGACAAAATAAAGGTGAACTCTATATGTCCGGGGAACTTTTTCGACGGCCCGTTATGGTCGGACCCGCAGAACGGGTTGTTTGTTCAGTATCTAAATACCGGGAAGGTACCTGAGGCCAAGAGTATTGAGGATGTGAAGCGCTTTTATGAAGCAAAGGTGCCAATGGGCCGCGGATGTTTGGGCAAGGATGTGTACAAGGCGATACTCTACTGTATCGAACAGCAGTATGAAACCGGACAGGCGGTCCCGGTTACCGGCGGCCAGGTAATGTTAAGTTAATTGCGGCCCTTTCAGACAAAGGGAAAGCGTCGCTTATAGAGTGAGGAGGAATAGGATGAAAACTACGGCGGTACGCCTTTACGGAAAAAAAGATTTAAGGCTGGAGACATTTGAGTTGCCGGAGATCAAGGAAGACGAAATACTTGCAACGGTGGTCTCCGACAGTATCTGCATGAGCAGCTATAAAGCAGCCAAACAGGGCGAGGACCATAAACGGGTCCCGAATGATGTCGCTGATAATCCGGTAATGATCGGACATGAGTTTTGCGGTGAGATCGTAGAAGTAGGTGCTAAGTGGAAAGACAAGTTCAGCCCGAGTGATCGGTTTACTATTCAGCCGGCCCTTAACTATAAGGGGTCTCTTGATGCACCGGGATACAGTTATCAGTATATCGGCGGAGATGCCACCTATGTAGTGATACCGAATGAAGTAATGGAAATGGACTGTTTACTGCCCTATAACGGGGATGCATTTTTTCACGGAAGCCTATCCGAACCGATGAGTTGTATAGTCGGGGCTTTTCGGGCCAATTACCACATGAAACAGGGTACCTACGTGCACGAGATGGGCATTAAAGAGTCCGGTAAGATGGCGATTCTGGCTGGAGCCGGGCCGATGGGGCTCGGGGCAGTAGATCTTGCATTGCATGGCGACAGGCGGCCATCCTTGTTGGTAGTTACGGATATCGATGATGCCAGACTCGCTCGGGCAGCAGAGCTTTTTTCGCCTGAGTCGGCGAAAGAATTCGGCGTAGAGCTACGCTACATTAACACGAAAAATAATCCGGACGCCCTGAATAATTTGGAGTTTGATGATGTATTCGTGATGGCGCCGGTAAAACCGGTTGTGGAACAGGCCGACAGTGTTCTTGCCAAAGACGGGTGTTTAAACTTTTTCGCCGGCCCGACAGATGCCTCTTTTTCTGCAATGATCAATTTTTACAATGTGCACTACGCTTTCCATCACATTGTCGGCACAAGCGGTGGTAACACAGAGGACATGCGAATCAGTATTGATTTAATGGAATCCGGAAGGGTGAATCCTGCTACCATGGTGACCCATATCTGCGGTATGGACGCGGTTGTCTCCACCACCCTCAATCAACCGGACATCCCTGGTGGTAAAAAATTGATCTACACACAGTTAAAAATGCCTCTGACAGCATTAGCCGATTTGGAAAAACTGGGTGAAGACAGTGAATTCTACGCTGAATTAGGTCGGATAGTTGCCAAAAACAAAGGGCTATGGTCGAAAGAAGCCGAGCGCTATCTGCTTGCACACGCAGAATCGATTTCAGAGTAAGGAGGCACTCATGGATCATGTAATAGCGGTCCTGGATATTGGAAAAACAAATAAAAAGATTGCAGTTTACAATCGTAGTCTGACACTAGTCGAACTAAAAAGTGCCAAGTTTCCGGCCGTGGATTTTGAAGACGTTCGGGTTGAACAAGTAATTGAGCTTGAAAAATGGTTCCTCTCCACAATAAGGGAGCTTGGGAAGAAATATGATATACAGGCAATTTCGATTACTACACACGGTGCAGCTGCCGTGTGCATCGGTAAAGACGGTCTGCCTGCCGTTCCCGTACTGGATTATACTAACGAAGTTGATGAGGATGTCCACCGGGAGTTTTACCGTGCAGTGGGAAGCCCGGCTGAACTGCAGAAGGAAACCTGTACTGCCGAAATACGACCGCTTATAAATGTGGCCAAGTTGTTGTTCTACACTCGCAGGCGTTTCCCCGAGCATTTTTCCCGGGTGGAACATGTGCTTCTGTACCCACAGTACTTTGCCTACCGTCTTACCGGTCAGATAGCTGCCGATTACACTTATGTAGGGTGCCATACCTATTTGTGGAATTTCGCGGAGGAAAAATGGTCTAATGCAGCGAAAGAACTGGATTTGGAATCTCTGCTTCCGGGCTCTGTGGACTATCCCACAAAAATTGTGGGCACTCTTAGCCGGGAGGTCGTCGAAAAAACAGGCCTCGCGCCTGAGACGCCGGTGCTTTTGGGAGTACACGATTCGAACTCTTCTCTATTACCGTATTTGTACATGGATGATGGTGATTTCTTACTGAATTCTACAGGGACCTGGTGTGTGGCCATGCATCCCGAAGAGCGGGCGGTAATGAAGGATGATGATATCGGAAAAACCGTATTTTATAATTTGTCGGTAAACAATACTCCTGTAAAAACTGCGATATTTATGGGCGGGCTTGAGTTTGAAACCTGGTTTACGGTCCTCCAACAGCTACATGGGCGAGACGACAAACCCACCATCTCTGAACAGGGTATCCAAACAGTTATTGACGCTGCAGAGGATTTTATACTACCAGGTGTAGTTCAGGGGGCTGGTCAGTATCCAAACTCAGTAGCTCAGGTTGTTTCAAAAGGTACACGGCACACCCTTGAATCTATACAAGCTGGGGAGCATGTGCCTGAACTGTTTCAGGATTATGAGAAAGCCTTTACCGTTCTCTTGCTCTCATTGGTGCTTCATACAAAGGTGGCTTTTGAGCGTGCTGGTTTGAAGAAAGGGACCCCGATTTATACCGAAGGCGGTTTTCGGCAAAATAAGTGGTATAACAAACTGCTTACCGTTCTTTTTCCGGAAAACCCCGTTCATACTACAGGAATTGAAGAGGCAACCAGCTACGGTGCTGCCTGGCTAGGATGGGCTGCAGTAGAGAATAAAGAGCTGAAAAGCATGAGTGAATATACCGACTTTCAAAAAAAGCTGATAAAACCTGTACGCATAGACGGGATAGAAAAGTACGCTGAAAAGTTTTTCTCTCTTCTTGAGGACTATTCAAAATGAGGTTTTTGGAAGCTTTTCTCTTGATAATGTATGAAATGTGGATAGGATTGGATTAGGAGAAAAAGAAGATGATAGCACAGCTGACCGAGAGGGAAAGAGAAATACTTGATATTCTCATCGAAGATTCAAATAAAAGTATCGCCGATATTAGCCAAACCTTAAACGTGTCCAAGGTTACTATTCGGAATGATTTCAATTCTTTAGAAGAGAAAGGCATTATTGTAAGAACACGAGGTGGGGCGTTTCCGGCGTTTCATCCGGATATTATCGATCGCCAGAAAAAGGGCGTAGAAGAGAAAAAACTGATAGCAAAAACAGCCGCATCACTGATCAAAAGCGGTGATACCGTCATGATAGACGACGGGACAACCACAAGCCTTATACCAAAATACCTGTTGGGGAAACGGGACATTCATGTTGTATCAAATTCAACACTTGTGATTCCGTATGCACGGGTGAACCCTAACCTCAATCTGACCTTGGTGGGAGGCGAATTCCGGGCTTCGTCGGAAGCACTGGTTGGCCCAATGGCGTTCAGGGACATTGAAAACTTCAATGTAAAGTATGCTTTTCTCGGAACGGGCGGTTTCTCAATAGAAAACGGACTCACCACCCAGCTTATCGAAGGAGCGGAAATCCTGCGAAAGATGACCCAGCTGGCGGAAACAAAAGTCCTTCTTGCCGATTCGAGTAAATACGGACTAA
Source organism: uncultured Sediminispirochaeta sp. (assembly GCA_964504785.1). Lineage (GTDB taxonomy): Bacteria > Spirochaetota > Spirochaetia > DSM-16054 > Sediminispirochaetaceae > DSBN01. The sequence continues at coordinate 6,039 of CAZDFY010000086.1, forward strand.
ACGGGTTTGTGCGTATTCTCCCGATCGACGCGATGGATATACTTATCACTGATTCCGGTCTTCCGCAGGAAAAAAGAAAACAGCTGGAAGATATCGGGATTAAAGTAATTATTGCAGAATAATTAAAGGTCTTGGCGTTTAAAAATCAGAAATTTTTAAAAGCGCCTTAAGTGAAGGGAAAAACGCTGGCAGAAACAACACTTATTTTAGCACATGATTTGGGCACCACCGGCAATAAAGTAAATTTGTTCAGTCAGAACGGAAAACTGGTGGGGTCCTACTTTTTTCAATACGCAACTACATATCCCAACCCTGAGTGGGCCGAGCAGGACCCGGCCGTCTGGAAGCGTGCTGTGCTGGAAGGTACGAAGGCGCTTTTGGACCACACGGGCGTTGATGCCGGGCGAATCGCAGCAATCAGCTTTAGCGGGCATATGCAAGGCGCTCTGCCAGTGGACTCGTCTGGTAAGCCGCTCAGAAGTGCAATTATCTGGGCCGACCAACGTTCAAAAGCTGAGGCTGCGCGGCTGGAGCACGTACTCGGTGCGGAGGAGATATATAAACTTACAGGAAATCGCATTAGTCCTGCATATACTGCAGCCAAGATCGCATGGATAAAAAACAACCAGCCTGATATTTATTCTAAGACCTATAAAATCCTTCAGCCAAAGGATTTCGGCGCCCTCGTTTTAAGCGGAGAGTGTGCTACTGATTTTTCTGACGCTTCCCTGACACAACTGCTTGATGTAAATCGCCGAGAATGGGCAACACCAATCTTCGGGGCACTTGATATAGATGTAAAGAAAATGCCGCAGCTTCATCCCGCCGATGCAGTAATCGGCAAGGTAACAGACGCAGCGGCGGAAGCGAGCGGCCTAAAGGCCGGTACTCCGGTGGTCATCGGTGGCGGTGACGGGGCCTGTGCGACGGTGGGTGCCGGAGCGGTAAACTACGGAGATGTGTATAACTACATAGGCTCGTCTTCATGGATCGCGATGTGTATGGACAGGCCCTTGCTTGATCCGGAACAGCGGACCTTTAACTTTCTGCATTTGGACAAGGATTTATGTGTTCCCGCCGGAACGATGCAGAGTGCCGGCGGGTCCTTTGACTGGCTCGAACAACTGTTGCGTGGGGATGCCTCCGAACCGGTCTATGATACTCTGATTCAGGCGGCTGCTCACACGGCACCAGGCGGTAACGGCGCACTGTTTTTACCGTATCTGCTTGGCGAACGTAGTCCTCTGTGGAACCCGCGGGCACGCGGCTGTTTTATCGGTCTTTCACGGCCTGACAGCAGGGGCGAGCTCACGCGGACCGTACTGGAGGGGATTACGTTCAATCTGAAACATATACTCGACATTCTCACCACCTACGGGACCAGCACTGAGGTGATGCGGGTCATCGGCGGCGGAACCCGCAGCGTAGTCTGGCGCCAGATTATAGCTGATATCTACCAGCTGCCCCTGCAGCGGATCGACCTCTCTTCCGAAGCAACTGCCCTTGGAGCGGCAGTGGCTGGCGGAGTAGGTGTCGGCCTATTTAAGGATTATTCTGTGGTGAAAAATTTTATCCAGATTGAGGATGCTGAAAAACCCCAACCGCGGAACCGCGCCCGTTACGAGGCCCTTTATAAACTGTTTCGCGAAAGCTACACCGCCTTGGAAGGAATTTTTGATGGGTTGGCCGAGTTGCCGTTTTGATATATCACTCGAGATAAAAAACCTCATCTAACGGGATGGTAACCGGTGAATTGTCCTCGTTCACTTCCATTAGATCGGCCATATATTCCCACCAGCGTTTTACTACAGGGTCCGACCCGAGGTCCTGGGATGAGGATTCACCGTCAATCTTTTGTACTGCAAACAGAATGCGGGTGTCCTTATCGTAGAAAATGGAATAGTCGTACACGCCGGTGGACTTAATGAGTTCTTTCAGTTCGGGCCAGATGTGGTCGTGCCGCCGTTTGTATTCGGCGACACACCCTTCTTTCAGTTTCATCTTAAATGCGAATCTTTTCATGACGTCTGCATCTCAAGTTTTTTCTCGTTTTCCTTTTTCTGTCTTTTCAACTCTTTCGATTTGCGGGCCTTTTCTATTAGTTCAGGCAGCAGAATAGCTATTATCAACAGAAAACCGGTAAAGATATTCATTACTTTACCCGGTACATTTACCAATCCCATTCCATATCTAAGAAAACCGAGTAGAAAAATGGAAGTGATTACACCGCCGATTTTTCCCTTTCCTCCGGAGATGGCGACCCCGCCCAAGACGACCATTGTGATTGCCTCGAGTTCCCAGCCATTTGCAATAACCGGCCTGGTGCTGCCGATCCGTGAAGTCAGCATCACCGCCGCCATGCCGGCCATAAGTCCGGTTACCGAAAAAACAATGAACCTTATCTTTTGTACTTTGATCCCTGAAAATTGGGCTGCGGTCCTGTTGTTGCCAATGGCGTACAGTTTTCTTCCAAAGGGTGTCTTATGCAGAACAATTCCGAACACAACCGCCATTAGTAAAAACCATACCAGCTGGAAGGGGATAACAGTGTTGCCCACATATCCTTGACCGAAATAGGCAAAGCTTTCCGGGTAGTCGGTATAGGCCATATCTCCAAGTACCGCATGCGCAATACCGCGATACAAGCTCATTGTACCGATCGATACTGCGACGGCTGGAATATCGAATTTAGTAATGAGAAAGCCGTTAAATGCTCCGGCCAACAGTCCGACCCCTAGGCCAACAGCAACAACAGTTGCAGTATCCGCACCGGCCTGTGCTACCATTCCCATAAAAAGAGAGGAAAGGGCTAGGGTTGAGGCAACTGAGATATCGATATCACCGCACATAATTACAAAAATTATAGGTAATGCCAGAATGGCTTTCTCCATAAAGATAAACGTAGAGTTCATCAAATTAAAATAGTCCAGAAAATAGGGAGAAATAAGGGAATTGACCAGAATCTCGATAAGTAGAATGAGAAATAAAATAGATTCCCAGCGTGTAATTATGTGTATAAACTGCTCTTTACGGCTTTTTTTTACCAGCCGGTCCTGACTTACTAAAGTAACATTTTCACCCATTATAAGCTCCTTTTCTGCAGAATCAGGCGTTCGGTCCGTCTATCCATGAGAGTATTGGAAACTATGGCGAGTAAGATAACAAAACCGTGGATGGCCATCTGGTAGAACGGAGACAAGTCGATTACCGGAAGCGCGTTGTTTACTATGCCGATAAAAAAGGCACCTAACACTACCCCGGGGACCGTACCAATTCCTCCGGTAATGCTTACGCCGCCGATCACACACGCCGCTACTGCCTGTAGCTCAAAAGTTGTTGCGGTATCGTTTTGGGCGGATGCGTAATTTGTCACATACAGCAAGCCAGCTAATGAGGCAAGCACACCGCTCAAAATGAAGGAGGTAAGCTTGACCTTCTTGGTTTTAATTCCTGCGAAAATCGAGGCAGTTTCATTATTACCGAGAGCATAGATTTCTCTACCCCGTACAGAGTAATTAGTAAACAAAAACAAAAATACGATAACTATCACGGTAACCCATATCATAGAACTGATACCCAGGAAGGGTGTGTTCGGAATGGCCATGAATCCATCCGTCATCTCATGGGCCCCGACCCACTGTCCTCCACTTAGCAGAAAGGTGAAACCTCTATATATATTGATGGTCCCGAGGGTCGTAATTATGGCCGGAATATTGCCATACGCCACAAGTACACCGTTAAATGCACCCAGTACTGCCCCAATCAGCAGGGTAATCGCTACGAGGGCCAAAATCGGTATATCGGGGTTGTATTGATTCAACATAGCCACACTCATTCCCGACAGTGCCATTGTTGAACCGATGGACAGGTCGATCCCTCCAATCAAAAGCACCAGTAACTGGGCCATACCAATGATCATAAGTATGCAGGTATCATCAAGTATTTTGTAAATATTTGAGGGGGATATAAATCCGGGAGTTCGTATGTTTATGATCAGGAACAGAGTGATAATAAGCAGCACCAGAGGAATTTCACGGTATCTACTTATTAGTTGTTTCATATCTATAGGCTTATTCATTTTTTCCTCCAACTGCTGCAAATACCAGGTTTTCAGAGTTTGCTTCATCTCTGCTGAATTCCCCGGTTTGGCGACCTTCATGCATAACTATGATTCTATCTGCCATTCCCAGAACTTCGGGTATTTCAGAGGATATTAAAATAATGCCATAGCCCTTTACTGCCATCTCGGAGACAAACTCATGAACGGCCGCTTTAGTGGCCACATCGATTCCCTTAGTGGGTTCATCCAGAATGAGTATCTTAGGGTCTGTGGATAACCATTTGGCAATAACCACTTTCTGCTGATTTCCTCCTGAAAGGTTCATTACATCTTCGTTCCACGAGGATGCTTTCACTTCCATTAAGTTTCCATACTGCTGTGCCAGTTTTTTTTCCTGTTTCCCGTCTGTAAAGAGACCGAGTGTGCACAGAGAATCGATCTTCGGAAGTGTTATGTTCTTTTCGATAGACATTCCTAAAATCGTACCTTGGTCCTGTCTGTCTTCCGGGACATATGCAATTCCGTATTTCATAGCATCGGTAGGGGTCCTTATATGCACTTTTTTATTATAGATATAAATCTGACCACTGGTGTGATGGTCTACTCCCCATATTGTTCGCATGACTTCCGTACGGCCCGCACCGATAAGTCCGTAAAATCCGAGGATCTCACCTGCGTGAAGCGTAAAGTTGATGTCCTTGTAGATACCCTTTTGGGAGAGCCCGTTGACCGAAAGTACTGGTTCGCCGATGTGGGCATCTTTTTTTGGAAACATCTGATCGAGACTTCGTCCTACCATCATATTTATAATGTGCTCAGTATCGGTGTCTTTTAAATACCCGGAGCCGATGAGCTGGCCGTCACGAAGTACTGTGTAAGCGTCACCGATTTCCATAATTTCTTCAAATTTATGGGAAATGAAGACTATTGCCTTTCCCTCCGCCTTTAGTTGTCTGATGATCTTATAAAGGTCCTCAATTTCATGCAGTGATAAGGCGGATGTTGGTTCATCCATAATTACGACTCTATCCTGCATAGATAGGGCCTTTACAATTTCAACCATATGCCTTTGGGCTGTACTGAGGTTTTTTATTTTCGTTTCGGGATTAATATTCAGATCTAATTTACTAAGCAGGTCAGCGGTTTTCTGATGCATGGATTTCCAATTAACCAAACCGCTTCTGGCCTTACGGTCCATATGCCCCATGAATACATTTTCCGTGACCGTAAGCTCTTGCATCATAGTTGCTTCTTGATGGATGGCTGTAATTCCATGGTCCCTGGAATCATTTGAATTATCGAAATGGACCTGCTCCCCATCCATGTATATCGCACCGTAGGTCGGCTGATAAATACCGGTCATGATTTTCACCAGTGTTGATTTTCCTGCGCCGTTTTCCCCGATCAGTACATGTACCTCTCCGGTACGAATATTCATATCTACATTATCAAGCGCTTTAATACCGGGAAAAAACTTTGATATGTGCTGTAACGATACTATTTCGTTATCCACTGATCACTCCTTGGCTGTCGCACCTTAGTTCATTTAACGAATGAGAAGGACTGCCCAGAGGGGCAGCCCTTTAAAAACTAAAATAGGCAGTTCTTTTTTTTCTCATTGTTAGAAGAACTTTGCGTATTTTGCGATATTCTCTTTAGTGAATTCGAAGGGTTCACCCATAATTGCTACGGTCCCCTCTCCTACGTTGATTTCGCCCATTCTTCCGCACTCGAAGCTGGTACCTTCGGATACTTCAGTACCATTCGTAATCATGTCGTAGAGAATATAGGTGGATGTGTAGCCCAAGTCGATCGGGTTCCAAAGGGCCATTTTGTCACAAATACCTTCTTCAACATACAGCTGCATTTCGGAGGGAAGCCCGAGACCGGTTACTTCTACTTCATCTTTCAGCCCGAGGTCTTTTACAGCTTTTGCAGTCGCGGCAATACCGACGGTGGTGGGGCAGACAATTCCGCCGAGATCGGGATAAGATTCGATAAGGCCGACAGCTTCGCGGTAACTCTTATCCGATACATCATCACCATATACAACGCTTACCAGTTCCAGGTCGTTGTATTTTGGTTTTTGTACTTCTTCTTGCATTACTTCAATCCATGCATTCTGGTTAGTTGCCTGTGATGAAGCACTCAGAACAGCAAACTGGCCTTCTCCGCCCATCAGATCGGAGATCAGTTTTACCTGACTTTGTCCTATCAGTTCGGTATCGGATGGGGCCAGATGCAGGGCGCGGCCGGGTTCAGCAACACCAGAATCGAAAGAGATAACTTTGATACCGGCTTTCATTGCCTTTTTTGTAACCGGAACAAGTGCGTCCTTGTCATTTGCAGAAATAGCAATTCCGTCTACTTTCTGGGCTATGAGGGTCTCAATAATTTCGATCTGTCCTTCAGCGGTAGGTGTGCTTGGCCCTTGGTAAATTATCTCTACATTATCGCCAAGTTCACCAGATGCTTCAACAGCACCGTCGTTTACTGCTTCAAAAAAACCGTTCCCTAAGCTCTTAACCAAAACGGCGATTTTAATCGAATCCTTTCCTGATTCCTGTTTTCCTTCAGCACACAGCGGTGAAATAGCGATTGCCAACACCAGTAATGCGGTAAGGAAAATAAACGTACCTTTTTTTCTCATTGCGGCACTCCTTTTAATTTGATTTATTAATTATTATAGAATTGATTTTTAAAATTTGGTTAGAGACAAAATCTATGAATTCGTAGTCATTTTCTTTGATTCCCTGTATTCGGTCGGGGTCATACCGTAATATTTCTTAAAAACCCTGGAGAAATGTCTACTGTTTTGATAACCGACCACTTCTCCAATTTCTTTTATACTCATGGACCCGGAAGATATGTAGTATACCGCTTGTTTTAGACGGATCTCCGTGAGGTAGTTTATAAATGTTTTTCCCACTTCTTTGTGAAAGAGGGAGCTCAGATAGTTTGGTGTTAGTCCAAAATGGTATGCTATTTGAGCAATTCCTAAATCCTTCATGTAGTATTTTTGAATGTGTGCGGTTACCTTTGTGATAATGTTCTTTGTATTGAGCGTAGGGGTTTTCCTTTTTTCTTCTTGCGCACTAAGATCGTTACATACCTGTTGTTTTTCTTTTTGTAAAGTGTTCACAATGAAGTCTGCTGCTTTTTCCGGCGACAGAAAAACAGTCGGATCAATTTTGGCTTTGCTTGGCAGCGTAATTGCACAAATAAAGCGAAGGATATTTTCGCTATTTTCAATTTCTTGTACTATCGTTTTCCAAGGTACCTGCAGGAGCTTTTGAACAATGTGATCAATATCTAGCAGATTCCTTTCAATCTCAGTATTGAATAATGTCTCAAACTTTGCCATAACATTTCCAATATGCGTTTTTTCTGATAATTCCAAGAACGTATCGTCAAAAACCTGTGACTTGCCGAACCCAAAAAATAGACGTAATAGCTGTGCGTTGTCTATGACCTGAATGCGCTGAAGAAATGCGGGGAAATTACGGAAATCGCCACTTAGGAAAATAGTGATGGTAGTGTTATGTCTATGGTCTCCATTTACCTGGGTCACGAACTCATCAGCTATAGTCGGAAGAACGGAAGCGCTCTTTTTTTCTCTTGCTTCTACAATGATTAAATTTCCATAAGGTGAATAAATAACACCAAGCTTTCTTCTTGGTTCCATATATCCGGATAGCTTTTGTTTAAGCATATTGTCCCAATTTTGTTCGTGTTTATAGGGTTCTTTTTTTATTGAAAAAGGGGTATCGAACATCACCTCCGCGCAGTTGAACTCCCATCCGTCAAGATACTCAGATTCCTGTTCGTAAGCTGTAATCCCGTTTATCAATGAGTTCATTCTGTAAGAAAACTCAATGCTTTCTTGCCGAAGCGCATTTTTATAATCGCTATTTACTTTCCAAAGAGCTTTCTCTACTTCTTCAGGATCAACCGGTTTAAGAAGGTAGTCGCTTACATTGAGTCGCAAGGCACGTTGTGCATAATTAAATTCCGAATAGCCTGAAACAACTATCCAGTAGATAGTGTCAACCGTTGTTTGTGCTTCTTCGATCGCTTCCAGACCTGTCATAATCGGCATTCGTATATCAACAAATATAATTTCAGGCTGCTTTTGTTTTATTAACTCCGCCAGCTCATTTCCGTCTGCTGCTTCACCGACTATTTTTATGGGTAAATTAGGGATCTCTTCTACAATTGACCGAAGTGTATAGCGGGCCAGTTCTTCATCATCGGCTATTACAACTTTGTTCATTCGACCTCATCCTTACTGATATGGATTGTTATTACGCTGCCTTTGCCCGGGGAGCTTTCCACCATCAAACCAGCATCGTGGTATTCGATACT
>CAZDFY010000087.1:0-14074 GCA_964504785.1 uncultured Sediminispirochaeta sp.
TTAATTTCACACCTTTCCGTTTTTCGTGTATAGTGTGGATTCACCGCAGGAAGGAGAAAGCTCTCTATGAAAAAACTCCCTCGAAAGCGAAAAGAAGTAGGGGTCAAAGATATACTAAGGTTTGTACCGCCCCGCTTAAATCCATTCGTCCTCCGCCTGGTCGGGACCATTGCACCACTGTACGTAAAGAAAGTGCTGGGACTGCAGATTGGTCCCCCGCTGCATGAAGAAAGAATAGCCGAGGAGTACCGGAGGTTTTTTAACGGCGAAAACAGGCTTATCATTGTATTTAGACATGTGCATGTCAACGACGCGCAAGTTCTCTTTTATGTGCTTCACAATCTTGTCCGTAAAAATGCTCGCAGCCACGGTATTACGCTTAAAAAGCATCCCCACGCCCATTTTTTATATGGCCGAGGAGTGCCGGTGTGGGGTGGGAAAGGTCTGGAGTACTTGTTTTCACGGCTCGGCGGTATTCCGGTCCACCATCGTAAGCTTGATCGTCAGGGGCTGGATGTAGTTCGGCGGTACATGCTGCAGGGTGAGTACCCGATTGCTTTGGCACCGGAGGGGCAAGTTACCTACCATAACGAAATAGTATATGAATTAGAGCCTGGATTCGCACAGCTTGCCCTGTGGGCAAAGCAGGACAAGGATGTACGTATCCTCCCGATCTCCCAGTATTACAACTATGTACACAATAACAAAAAGAACGAAACTCTTCTGAAGCTCATTTATGAAATTCAAGAAGAAACGGGGATTAAGATAGTGACTTCTCGTTCCTTACCAGAGCGTATTCAGCCGCTCCTATCTACACTTGGGGCAGCCCTTTTTTCTAAAATTGAGTACTTTTATCGGCATTATTACGGTCTGAAGTTTTCTTCCAAGGAAGGGGAATGCAGCAGACGAAGGGTAGAGGGGTTGGTCGACCAAATCCTTAAGATGCAGGAAGGGCGACTGGGTATTGTCCATCCTCCCCGCGGCTTTACCCCGAGAATCTACATTGTTAGGCTTACCGGCTGGAACAGGATCTTTGTACATGATAGGGAAGCAGACCCTAAGATCTTGCCAAAAGAGCCGCCCCTCGACGATTCTTTACACAATTTTATCGCCCGAGAAGCGGAGTTGTTCTCCCTTCATTTGGAAGTAGTCGATGTATTGGCTTATATGCACCCGGAATACTCTTTGCACAGCGATGATGAAAACCGGCATGTTGAGTTTCTTCTCAATCTGCTGGATGCGGTAAACCGGCTTAAAGGCGGAACAATAGGACAGCGGAAAAACCCTCGTCCCTGTCGGGTAGAGGTGCAAGCAGGGGCCCCTATCTCACTTACAGAGCTTCACACTAGAAATCCAGAGTGTTCAGCAAGAGATATACGGTCAATGTTAGTTGATACGGTGGCAATTCAATTTAAGGAGATGGCCTCAGGCACCCAACGTGAGGGCACTAGTAAGCTCAGCAGGTAAGGTGGAAGGCCCCGATTGTGTGTTTCTTCGATTTTAACTTATTATAGTATTTAATCGCCCGGTCCGTGGGAGCAGCGACTATTTCAACGCCCATTTCAAGCAATTTTTGTGTTGTATCCTCCGATATGTGCATCATCTCCGATGCCCCTGTTCCAACCACCAGTACATCGGGTTTTTCTTTCACTACATCCGGTATGTCCTCGACAGTAAGGGAATGACCTTCCCTTCGGCGCCATGAGTCTTGAATCGCCTCAGGATACAAAATCAGGTCGTTGGTGTACGTGGTTCCGTCGACTATGATTTTTCCAAAGGAGTAGAACTCTATTTCATGGCCTGTCATACAATCCCCCTCCCTCCAACATACAATGAAACGTCGGTACAGTCAAAACTTACTTATTGCTTGAGATTCACTTGAGATTTATGGAGGTGCAATTGATGCATGCGTAATTCGAGTTTGACTTCTTACAGGAAACTACTATTATTCAAAGCAGGGTATTAGTGAAGGGAGGTACAGTTTCATGGCCTGGAAAGATATGAAATTGGGGGCAAAGTTTACAGTTGGATTTGGGATTGTAATAGTCTTGCTGATTGCGGTAGGTGGATGGGCAATTTTTGGAATAAATGAAATTGTTTCCAATGCGGAGGAGGTAATAAACGGTAATGAGCTTCGTGGAAATATTGTACAGCGTGAAGTAGATCATTTGAACTGGACTGTTGAACTTAACGACTTGCTCAATAATGACACTGTCCATGAACTTACTGTAGAAACGGATCCCAAGAAATGCGCCTTCGGTCAATGGTATTACAGTGAAGAACGACTTGAAGCGGAACAAATGCTGCCTCAGCTAAAACCTCTGCTGGCGGCTATAGAGGAGCCCCATTCACGCTTACATGAATCGGCAATAGCGGTGGATGAAAACTATGAACAAGTAGATCAGGAGTTAGGTTCATTTTTGCGGGAAATGAAGGTCGATCATCTTGCCTGGGCTCATCGTGTAAAGGATGTGTTTGTAGATCCGAATATGAACCAGTTTACCGATGTTGAGCTGGACCATACTCAGTGCAATCTAGGTCAGTATCTTTATTCTGATGAAGTTGCCCAAAAGAGGGAAAATGATCCCGCCTTTGATCAGGCAATTTCCGGGATTTACGATCCCCATAAACGACTGCATCAATCGGCAGTGGTTATTGCTGAAAACCTTGAGGCGGGCAGAAAAGATGCAATGCGCTCCTATTATATGGAAAACACCAAACTAATCACCTATGAAACAATTGGTGAGATTGATTCGCTCATCAGCTGGCATGATGAGAAGATGGCAAGCCTTGATAAGGCGGATGAGGTCTATTCGACCCAGACAGTAGGCGCATTAAATGAAGTTCAGGACCTGTTAGGGCAAATTGTGATGACTACTGCCGAGAATATTATGACCGACGATGCAATGCTTGCTGCGGCGGAAAACACGAGGCAAGTTGTACTTATCACAGGAATTCTTTCTGTACTTATAGGTATAGTACTGGCATTCATCATAGCCAGGGGGATTGTAAAGCCGCTTCTCAAGGGGGTCTCCTTTTCCCAGGAAATCTCCCTTGGCGATCTTGAAGCGGATCTCGATGTAAATCAGAAAGACGAGATTGGTCAGCTCGCCGACGCAATGCGGGGTATGCAGTCGTCCCTGCAATATAAGGCCGGTGTTATTCATAAATTCGCAAACGGCGATTTCTCAGTCGACATACAGAAAACAAGTGGAAAGGATGAACTTGGACAGTCGCTGCTTACGATGAAAGCCGCCCTGAACGAGCTCCTTGGGCAGGTCAATAATGCGGTTGATCAGGTAACCAGCGGTGCCGATCAGGTGTCGCAGGCAAGTCAGAACCTCAGCCAGGGGGCAACAGAACAAGCAAGCAGTCTGGAAGAAATTACCAGTTCCACTAATGAAATCAACAGTCAGTCCAAACAGAACGCCGAAAATGCAACTGAAGCTCACTCTATTGCGAAGCAGGCTACCCAGGATGCAGAAAGCGGAAACAAACAAATGACCCAACTTACCGGTATTATGGAAAAAATTAACGCCTCTTCAGATGAAATCAACAAAGTCGTAAAAGTGATAGACGACATTGCCTTTCAGATTAATCTGCTGGCTCTCAATGCCAACGTAGAAGCGGCCCGGGCGGGTAAATACGGAAAAGGCTTTGCGGTAGTCGCCGATGAGGTCAGGAACCTTGCTGTAAAAAGTGCGGATTCCGTTCGGGAGACCACCGACATGGTACAGGAGACCGTCAACAATATCAAAGCAGGCACGGAGGCCGCCGATGCAACCGCCGCCCAGCTTGGTTCAATCGTAGAAGGGTCTACAAAGGTGGCGGATTTTCTTGAAGAAATTGCCCAGGCGAGCCGGGAACAGGCCCAGGCAATCGAACAGATAACGGAAGGTCTGGATCAGATAGATCAAGCTACCCAGGCAAGTACCGCCAGCGCCGAAGAAAGTGCATCGGCATCTGAAGAGCTGGCCGGTCAGGCCCAGCAGCTGCGAAGTATGGTAAGTCAATTCAAGCTTGACAGCAGCTATCAAAACACCAGCGACTCTTCAAACGGTGATCAGCAAACCGGATGGGATGACCCTCAATCTTCAAACGGCAATGAAACCGGAATACAACCGATAACTTCAGGAGAAGATGATTTTGATAGTTTTTAGTAATATTGCATTATAATTGAAGATGTATTACATTGGACTGGTTTGGAGGTTCTTATGAATTTTTCTTGGGGTTTGATTCTTGATTTAGGCATTATCTCCATGGCATTGTTACTATCGACCTTCATTCGGTCCAGGGTATTCTTTTTCCAAAAGTATTTAATTCCAAATGCACTTACCGCCGGTTTTATTCTTTTATTGTTGTATAATTTTGTGTTTCCAATTCTTGATCTAAGTTCGGACCGCTTTGGTGAAATGGTGTATCATTTGCTAAATATCTCTTTTATTGCAATGACCCTGCGCAGAATTCCAGAAAAGGAGAAGCAGGGAGACTCGGCTATATTTGCTACCTCAATTTCGGTGCTTTCTCAGTACGCCCTGCAGGCGCTTCTCGGTTTGTTGGTAACATTCCTCTTCATGTCCACGATATTTCCAAACCTTTTTCCGGCGTTCGGCTTTTTACTTCCCCTCGGTTTTGTGTTGGGGCCGGGGCAGGCCTTTGCAATTGGTAACGGCTGGGAGCCGATGGGCTTTGCCGGGGCAGGAACGGTAGGCCTCACCTTTGCCGCGGTCGGGTTTCTTTGGGCGTGTTTCGGTGGTGTGTTTCTCATAAACTATGGTATACGCCGTGGATGGGTAAATAGAGAGCAGATCGAGATCCTCCGCAGCAAGGATGTGCGTACCGGCTTATTTCAAAAACACGAAAAAAAGCCGATCGGAAGCCGACTCTCCACCGAAACCGAAGCAATAGATTCCATGACCTTTCATTTAGGACTCGTATTTTTTACCTATCTTCTTAGCTATTTACTCTTGAGGGGGCTTACCGCCCTGCTTTCGTTAATAGGGCCCCTCGGGTATGAGCTGGCAGTAAACTTGTGGGGAATCAATTTTGTGTTTTCCGCTGTGGTTGCTATGCTGGTACGGTTTGTTGCCCAGAAACTTGATGTCGATTATACCTTTGATAATCATACCTTGAGCCGCTTGTCAGGCCTCTCTGTTGATGTGATGGTGACTGCTGCCGTCGGCGCGATTTCACTGGTGATAGTGGGGCAATATATTATACAGATTCTTGTACTCAGTATTATTGCCGGGTCCATTGCCCTTATTCTGGTGCCGTGGTTCTGTTCAAGAATATATACGGATCATCAGTTTCACCGCATGCTCTTAGTGTACGGCGTCTCTACCGGCACCATGCCGACTGGTTTGGCCCTGCTGCGGGTAATTGATCCGAATTTTGAAACTCCCGCGGCCTCTGATTATATGTTTTCTACCGGAATCACCTTTGTACTTGCTATCCCCTTTATTTTGAGTATCAACCTTCCTGCGTACAGTGTAAGTAAGGATAATCCTCAGTTATTTTGGCTTGCCGTTGCGGTGAGCGCGGGTTATTTGTTGTTTGTTGTTATTTCCTTTTTAATTATATCGAAACGCCGGGCGGTCCATAAAGCGTCGCATATATGGTATCCGCATCATAAAAATGCGAGCAATGAGGGTGATGCAAAGGTAAGCTAATGAAGGGACAAAAACATAAAACGATTAATCCCAATCCAATCTTTGTAAAATTTATTCGGCCGATAATTCATGCAATTTTAAAGCGCCGATATACCTTGGAAATTGAAGATACCGTCGGTACTAAGAATCTAAGCCCTCCCTATATTGTAGTAGGGAACCATGTGAATTTTTGGGACCCCTTTTTTGTTGGACTTTTCCTTCCCCAGGATGTTCAGTTTATCGCCTCGGACAGTGTATTTCGCACTAAAATCTTCTATATTCTCATGAAGCTTTTCGGTTCTATTCCCACAAGCAAGTTTATGACCGATACAAAAACTGTCGCCCAGATAATCCGCATCATTAAGCGCGGCGGTGTTATTGGTGTATTCCCAGAGGGCCGGCGCACCTGGGACGGCCGTTCCTTACGGCATGTACATACTGTTTCAAGACTTATTCATAAACTGAAACTTCCTGTTGTGGGGGTAGTAATAAAGGGCGGGTATTTGTCTAAACCCCGTTGGGGCCGGGGGCTTCGCCGCGGTAAAGTGACTATGGAATATAAGATGGTCTTTACTCCGGAGGAACTGAAGAAAATCGATGCCGCAACCTGCAGAGGTCTTATGGAAGAGCGTATAGAGCACGATGAGGAAGAATGGAACAAGAAGCAGCAAATCAGTTTTGTCGGAAAGCATCCCGCAGAGTATATTGAAAGGGCCCTTTTTGTGTGTCCAAAATGCAAAAGTATTGCCTCTTTTTATTCCCAGGGGGATACCGCTGAATGCCGTCAATGCGGATACAGTTTTCGGTATGACAACTACGGATTTTTGCAGCCGGTCAATAGCCCCTTAGTATTTTCATCCATATCGGAGTGGAACGACTGGCAAATTGAGTATTTCATTGACTACTTAAGTAAGGACATGAACGCGAAGGAAGCGCTGTTTGAAGAGGGTCCGGCCATTTTATGGAGGGGGTATCGCGCAGAGCCCCTTAAGCGCCTTAATACGGGACGGGCGTTTTTTTACCCCTCGGGTATCGAGTTTCGTACTACAGTTGGAAAAACTAAGTTCTTTTCGATTGATGAAATTTACGGTGAGAATGTGCAGGATAAAGAAAAGCTTGAGTTTTATCACCAGAATTCTCTTTATCGACTAGATTTTCTTAACATTCGTGTGTCCGCATATATGTGGTATCAGGCCATTAGCCTGCTGCACCAAAAGGCACAGAACATGAAAGTAGACGGCCGGGCCCATGTAAATTGAGCCCAGCCTTTTATTCATTCATACCTTAACTATCATCGGTTTAAAAATTGAGGGGCGTTTTTGTAGAGCCATATATCGGGGTCCTGATAATAGGGGTTTTCTGTAATAACTCCGCCGTTTAATGTATAAGGATGGGTGCGGAGCACATTCATGATGGTCGCTCCGTCGAATTTAGTAATATTATAGAGACAGATGCTAATCCAGGGTTTTCCGGGAATAAAATAGTTAAGACGGGACTCATAGGCCATAAGGTGTTCAGTCCCCGGAATAGCCTCAAGGGCCCACACCATTTCGGCGGTGGCACGGACGTTTCTATGTCCGCCGCGCTGACTTTCACGGTAAAAGGCGTGTAAGTTTTCATCCATAGTCCATGGAGAGAAGGTTCCTTCGGGATAATACAGCTCTTTTGGTGAGCTGATCTGAAATTGCTGGTCATTTTCCAAATGGTTGCTGCAGTCGGGAAAAGCAGTCGAATAGGTATGCTTAAAATTTTCTACACTGCGCTCCGCCGGAGCATAGTACTGCAAATCTCCGGCCTTATCACCTTCATGGAGGAAACCACACACAATTTCATCTCGCTCCTCCTCTGTTTCATAAAGCCCGGCGATATGTATACCCCAGTTACACTGATAACCGCCAACGCCTAAATTGAGTTTTTCCTGATTTGAAGTTTTGATATGCATATAGGTCCCTGCTGAGTAAAAATACTATACTATTTCTAAGTATAGTGAAGAGAAAGGGGTTTCGAAAGAGTTTTATCAAAATTCTTTAATTGTATTTATTAAGTCAAAAGCTATCATTGCGATGGCGGCACTCAGTACATAGATAAAATATCGACGGAAACCGGCCCCGGAACTTTTGCCCACAAGATACACACCAAGTTGTACGCCTAGTACACTTGCCACAAGAAGCACAAGGGTAAGGGGAAGGCTGATCTTTGGTATGTCGCCGAAACCTTTTTTAATAACAGCGACTATCGAGGTTGCAAAGACAATTGCAAGGCTGGTACCTGCTGCCTTCGGGTGGGACAAGCCGAAGAGTCCCAACAAAACGGGGACCAATAACACTCCTCCTCCTATACCAAGAAGGCCGGTGAATATTCCGATCAAAATACCTACTAAAAATGCCCCTGGTACACTAAAGCCGAGGGGCCCCCATTCAGCAATATGGAACTTAGGTGGAGGTCCGATTTCGGCAAGCAAGGGCTTCTTTTTTACACCGGAGCTATCTGGTTTTTTCATAGAAAAGATAGTAGCAATCAAAACTACAATAAAAATTGAGTGCATAAAGACGGTAAATAGAGCTTCATTCCCGCCGGCCACTCCATATAAAAGAAACATCTGTAGAGAATCCCCGAGAACCGCTCCCATTACGCTTCCGGCAACTATGTACCCTGCAACCCGAAAGTGCACATTTCCCACTTTGTTCTGTTTAAGCAAACCGGCAAAACTGGTGCCGATTATAAAGCTGAGGCTGCTTCCAACCGCCAGTTCGTAGTTAATACCTAAGGCTACATTGAGAATGGGCACGACTAAAAACCCGCCCCCAACACCAAAAAAACCGGTAAGAATGCCTATCCCCAGGCCGATAGCCAATAGACTGATATAGTAGGGAAAGCCGGTTACTGTAGCTCCTACCGACGGTGTGAGGAGTTGCCATAATTCCTGCCAATCCATTATGAATCCTTTCTGTTAGGCTTTTTCTTTAGAAAACCGGTTGCAAAGTGTATACCTGACCCTACAAGTAGTGGAACAAGAATTGTAAGGGTAACGGCAATAAACTTTTCCATAAGAAGCTCCAATGATGTAATTATCAAGTTTCGATTTTATAGGAAAACACTCGATGTTTCTACAATAGTGCTGCATTAATATGCATATAGTGTATCTCATTATTTATACCCACAACATCTTTAAGATAAGTTACTTATCTTAAACAAAATGTGAGCATTCGCAATGTGAAAAATTTCCAAAATTTTTCACATTGCGAATTGCTGTACTCACCTGGACTAAAAGGCGGGTGAGTGTTATATATGAGAAGTGGATTATACATATTGGCTTGGAATAGACGTAGGCTCAACTACAGTTAAAACTGTCTTAGTTGATCCTGAAAACAAAGAAATACTTTTTAGATCGTATACTCGTCATGGCGCCCGTCAGCGGGGGTGTACCCAGGAATTGTTGAAGGAGATTGCCAAAGAATATCCTCATATTCAGGTAGTACCGGTCTTTTGCGGCAGCGGTTCGAGGAACCTCGCCCTTGAACTGCAGGCATCGTACTGTCAGGAGGTTGTGGCAAATTCCCTGGCGGTAAGAGATTTTTATCCCGAGTCCAGAGTAGCCATAGAGCTTGGCGGGCAGGATGCGAAAATAACCTTTTTTCACAAGGACGAGCAGAGCGGTACACTGGTTGCCTCCGATATGCGAATGAACGGAAGCTGTGCGGGAGGGACCGGCGCTTTCCTCGATGAAGTTGCAACTTTACTAAAAACTCCTGTAGAAAAATTAGATTCCGCCGCCTCCCAGGGAACTACAGTGTATGATGTTTCGGGGCGCTGCGGGGTTTTTGCAAAGACCGACATACAACCACTTTTGAATCAGGGGGTGAATAAGCAGGACTTAGCATTATCCTGTTTTCATGCAGTTGCCAAGCAGACTATCGGAGGGCTTGCCCAGGGCTTAGAAATTCATCCGCCCGTAATCTTTGAAGGAGGGCCGCTGCATTTTAATCCATCCCTAGTTGATGTGTATGCCGAGAGACTCAACCTCAGTAAGGAAGAGGTTATTATACCCGAAAATCCGGAAGTAATGATTGCGTATGGAGCGGCATTGTCGGTCCCTGTAATGTTTTCCGATACAGAGCCTGTTGATCTGCAGGATTTTTGCCGACACAGTGCATTTACACATCGTGAAAAGCCTGAAACCGGTGAACTTACCCGTCCTTTTTTCTCCAGCGAAGAAGAAAAAAGGGAGTTTAGGGAAGGGCATGTGCTTCCGGATTTTCCACATATTGAGGATTATGCCGGCCTGGAGCTGAATTTGTATCTCGGCATCGATGCCGGTTCTACTACTTCAAAGTTTGTACTTATCGATGAGCAGGAGAACCTTGTGTATTCCTTTTATGGAAAAAATCATGGGGAGCCGCTTAAAGTAATTCAGAAGGCGCTTTTAGAGTTCAAGCAGAAGTGTGATGATCTGAACATAACACTGAACATACTGGGTTCAGGAACTACCGGTTACGGTGAGCGCCTCTTCTATGAAGCTTTCCGTGTTGATTATCATACAGTTGAGACAGTTGCCCATGCTGAGGCGGCCTTGAAATATGCACCGGAGGCCTCGTTTATTCTTGATGTCGGCGGGCAGGACATGAAAGCTATATTTCTCAACCGCGGAATTGTGACCGGAATTACTCTTAATGAGGCCTGCAGTGCCGGTTGTGGCTCGTTTCTTGAGAACTTTGCCGGTTCCTTGAAAATTCCGGTCGATCAAATAGCTGAGAAGGCTTTTTTATCTAAGGCCCCTTCGACTCTTGGTTCGCGCTGTACGGTTTTTATGAACTCCTCGGTTATTACTGAACAGAAGAACGGTAAACTACCGGAAGATATTATGGCGGGTTTATGCAATTCGGTTATTGAGAATGTATTCACCAAGGTAATTCGCCTTTCTAACTTGAAAATGCTTGGCGATAATATTGTAGTGCAGGGTGGGACCTTCAGAAATGATGCTGTGCTAAGGGCACTGGAGCTCTACACGAATCGCAGGGTAGTACGTGCTCCGTATCCGGGAGAGATGGGGGCTATAGGTATCGCTCTGCTTACAAAAAAGCATCAACAGGAGCGTGGTCGCCGGGAAACAGGTTTGATTAGCTGGCAGGAAATAAGTGATTTTTCTTATAGCCAGGAAACCGGCCTTATTTGTCCTTATTGCTCGAACAACTGTAACCGTACTCGCATAAGCTTTTCCAGCGGAACAAGTATTATTACCGGTAACCGTTGTGAAAGGGGAGAAATACTCGGTGAAGCGAGTGACCCCACTGTAAAGAAAAAGCTTCAGCAGCTTAGCTCGCGAAGGGACAATTCCAGGGACCTTTTTCGGTATCGTCAAAAGCTGATATTTAAAGATTATAATCCGAAGCAACTCTCTCCGCCAAAGGATGTGACAATAGGAATTCCCCGGGTCCTTGAGTTTTGGCATTCCTACCCCTTCTGGAGTACTTTTTTTCGGTCCCTGGGTTTTCAGATAAAGCTTTCTGCACGGAGTTCTGTAAAGCTCTTTGAGAATGGTCTTTCTCTTATTCCTTCCGACACAATTTGCTTCCCCGCAAAATTGGCCCACGGCCACATACAGGATTTAGTGAATAAGGGGGTCGACCGGATATTTATGCCCATCATGAACAGAATGATTACTGAAAATAAGACGATTTACAGTGAGCATGCCTGTGCGGTACTGAAGGGCTACCCGATGGTACTGCGATCAAGTGATGAGCCGTGGGAAAAATACGGTATTCCTATGGACACCCCTAACTTTCATTGGACCGATAAAAAAGCACGGCGTAACTCAATTATAGAATATATGGGAAAAACCTTCGGATTACCCGAGGATATAATTATTGAGGCTATTACCGAGGGTGACAGAGCAATGGGCGAATTTTCCGAAGAGCTTACCCAGGCCGGTCAAGAACTTTTGGATTCCCTTGAAGATGATGAGTTTGCGGTGGTTATAGCCGGAAGGCCTTACCATTCTGACGAATTAATCAACCATAATTTGTCGGACTATTTTACCAGAGCTAATATTCCCTCCCTCCCTCTGGATGCACTGCCCGGGCTGAATAAAGTTGATCTAGGTCCGGTACGGGCGGAGTTGACTATCAATTTTCACGTGCGCATGTTTGCCGGGGCCCTTTTAACTGCACAGCATCCGAAACTTGAATATGTTCAAATTGTGAGTTTCGGGTGCGGCCATGATGCGGTAATTTCGGACGAAATCACTCGCCTGTTGAATAAAGGGGCAGGCAAGAGCCCATTAATCTTAAAGATGGATGAAAGCGATGTATCCGGTCCCCTCAATATTAGAGTAAAATCTTTTATTGAAACGGTGAAGTCACAGCGCCAAAGGGGGCTTCAGTTTTACAATGAGGATATAAAAGCGTATGACGTGGTATATAACAAAGAGGCCCGGGAGAAGGTGATTCTCATTCCAAATGTCACATGGGCTTTTGCGCAGATGGCAACAGCGGCCATTAAGAAACAGGGCTTTCGTGTTGAACCCATGCCGATGGCCAATGAAAGGGCCATAAAGCTTGGAAAAAAATATGTGCATAATGATATGTGTTTCCCCGCGCAAATAAACATCGGTGAGTTTCTCTCGGTACTCGATCAGGGAAAATATAATCCCGATGATGTGGTATTGGGACTTGCCAAAGCCCAGTGCGACTGCCGTCTTGCTCACTATGCGATGATGGCCCGACAGGCCCTCGATGACGCCGGTTACTCTCAAATACCAATTATTACTACCGACGAAGACAGTAAAAATATGCACCCGGGTTTTAAGTTAGGGGCGTTATTCGAACTTCGTATGCTTTGGGGACTGATCATGAACGATATCCTCGAGGACCTGCGCCGCAAAATTCGACCCTATGAAAGCAATAAGGGTGAAACAGATCGAGTGTTCGAAGAATCAATACACTCTATTTGTCGTGGTTTTGAGTCAGGATTAAAGGGGGCCCAGGATGCCTTTGAAAAAGCAATAGATGATTTTCGCCGGATAGAGTACGACCGTTCAGTGAGAAAGCCCCGGGTGTTTATGATTGGGGAGTTCTTGTTGAATTTTCACCCGACCTCTAATAATCGGATTGAAGAATATCTGGAGCAGAACGGTCTGGAAGTAATGATGCCGAACCTGTTTTACAATATGCACCGTGAGTATCTACTAGAGATAGATCAAAAGGAAGAGTACCACGTCTCGCATCCTGCGGTCCAAATATTTCTCACGAAGATGACGAACCGCTATATTCATCATGTGCTGGGAAAACTTGAAAAAATAGGGGCCCGGCATCCTTTATGGGAAGAAAAAACACCCCTTGAGAAAATTGCACAACGTTCACACCATATAATTGATAAAACCTTCACCTCCGGCGAAGGGTGGATGATCGCCGGGGAAATACTTCATCATGCGGACCACGGGGTCAATTCTTTTTTGATACTCCAGCCCTTTGGTTGTCTGCCGAACCATGTAACCGGGCGAGGATTGGTGAAAAAAATAAAAAAAGAGAAGCCCCATATTCAAATTCTTGCACTTGACTATGATCCGGATACCAGTTTTGCAAATGTGGAAAACCGTCTTCAAATGTTGATTATTAACACAAAAGAGCGTGAAAGATCTGCACAAGTGAGCTCAACCGGTAGATAACGAGGAGCATATGTAGTGTCGAAAATAGCATTTTGGGGTGACAGCCTTACCGAGGGTAAACCCGGCGCAGCTTTTTTAGAGATCTTACAGGCTGTACAACAGAATCACACAATTGAGAATTACGGAAAAGGCGGCGATACAATACTGAGTTTGTACAAGCGGGTTGAAAAACTTCACCGCTCCCGACCGGAACAGTTAGAAGCTGATATTATATTTATCTGGATCGGTGTGAATGACATCCTTCCAAAGTTATCCGGCTTTTATGCACCGATAAAAATGGCGGTACGCCAACCCTGGACTCGTAATGACATTGAGTTTGCATCATATTATCGGCGTGTGGTAGAAATCTTGCATCCCCGCTGCCGGCAGTTGTGGGTTATAGCCCCCCTTTTTATAGGTGAGGACCTGAAAAACAGATGGAACGGGCATCTTAGCAGGCAAGGGCAAGTAATTGATGAATTGGCCTACACTTTTACTCATACCGATTTCTTCGATATTAGACAGCCCTTTGTTGAACGGCTCACTTCACTAGAACAGGCATCTATGCCTATTTCTCCATATCTACCGGTCAAATTCTTTTCAACAGCTGTGGATTTTCTATTTTATCGTACTGCTGGTAAGGCGGACCGAAGGGCAGAGAAACGGGGACTCCACTTTACCATGGATGGCGTTCATTTCAATTCTACCGGAGCACATATTGTAGCTGATGAGTTTTTGCGTCTTATACCCTCCTGACCTTACTGAAGTAAACTGATAAAGATTA
>CAZDFY010000088.1:0-5264 GCA_964504785.1 uncultured Sediminispirochaeta sp.
CTCAGAAGGGCTCACTTATCATTACCGGGGGGCCTCCTGCAAAGAGCCGGGAAAACTCCTCCTCCGCCTTGGGGTCCAGCAGGCCCTCATCGGCACTGGGCACCTTTCCAACCGCCGCCATCTGGGACCAACTGTAGGCCCCGGATAAAAGGGAGGAAAAACTCTCGAAGGGCAGTTCGTTCTCGCCGCTGAAGGCCGCCACCGAAACATCGCCGCTGTTGATAGTATAGGTGGCGGTGTTTTCTTCTATCACTGGGTCCTGCAAAGAAAACCGGATTGTGCCTTTAAAGCCGGACTGCCCCACCTTCATCTTCAGCAGCTCCAGGAGGTCGAGGGGCCGGACCATCCATTCCGACAGCTGGGTTGTTTTGGTCCGCGGCTCTTTCATCATCAGAGAAATGGGCAGGTCCGAGGGGCCATAGAGTACCACCTGGGGGCATTGACCTCGATGCCGGGCGAGAAAGCCCATAAGGGCCCGCAGCCCCTCGCCGTTTAGGTAGGAAAAGCGCTGCACCTCTATATTAAAACTATCCTCTCCAACCGGCTTCATACTGTACTGAATAAAGGCTGTTGCCTCGCCTTTAAGAGAGCGATAAATGTAGGCGTATTCATTTTGGGTGCCCAAATACCGGCGCAGTTGTTCCGCCGAAAAGGGCAGTTCGATCCCAAAGCTGTACTTCTCCGCCCATCTGTTCGTGATCTCCTCAGCCTCGACAAAGCGCTGGGAGAAGAGTTCAATCTTCTCCGCCTTCTCCAAGCTCTCACGACCGCTATTGAGGGGTTCGAAACTGCCCCCTGCCTGGGACATCAAATCCTTATTGACATCCTCGGGGGCAAACTGATACTTGTACACCGGGCCCGCGCTCCCGTAGCCAAACTTGCCGTAAAACTGAAAAGAAAAGGGGTACAGCGCCGAGGCAGTGTACCCCGACTGGTAGGCGTCCCGGAGGATTTGAGTCATAAGCGTGCGAATATGCCCCTTGTTTCTCACCTCAGGAGAGGAGGCAACATAGGTGATCCCGTTCAGCTTTATGCTGCGGCCCCACAGGGAGGCATTAAAATGGCGGCTTATCACCCCCGACTCCAGGGTCTCCTTCTCATACAGCCCGTAGAATTTATCCGCCTCGGACATAAAACTGAAAATCGGCGCCGTCCTGCTGAACTCATCACTGAAACAGTAGCGAATAAGCTCCCGGTAACGCTCCACCTCTTCCGCACTCTCTAAGATCCGCACTTCACTCACAACCTGTCCCTCCTGCGTGTAGGAAGATAGTCCTAAAATGAAATTAACTGTAGCGATCGTATCCTTAATTGTCAAGTTACGCTATTCGGAGTATACTAGCCGACACTATCGGCAGCTTTTTTCGATAGAACTTATAAAGGGAGAACTTATGAACTGGAACTCACTCATCCCTCTCCCCCTCCGCATCAAGGCGCGGGAGGGTACCTTCCCCCTCTCCTCTCACACCATTATCTTGTGCGAACAAGATTATATAGCCGAAAACTTTGCCCTCCTGTGTGCCGCCGACTTTAACCTTACCCTTAAAACCCGCACCGGCCCGGAAGCCCAGCCGGAAGCCCACCCCCTCATTGTGCTGCAGGTACACAAAGGCATGGAGGCCGAAGAGTACTCCCTGGACATCAGCCCCTGGACCCTGAAAATACAGGCGGGAGGCCGCGCAGGCTTTTTACACGCCTACCATACCATCAAACAGTACCTCCTCTCCCTTCCCCCCACCACCATCATCGAGGGGGTTTTTCCTCTCAAGTGCGTCGAAATCTCCGACAGCCCCGCCGTCCGGTGGCGCGGGGCGATGCTCGATGTCTCACGCCACATCTTTCCCGTTGAGTTTATCCTCCACTTTATCGACCTTCTTGCCCTTCACCACCTCAACATCTTCCACTGGCACCTCACCGATGATCAGGGCTGGCGGATCGGAATTCCCGGCTATCCAAAGCTCCTTGAGATAAGCGCATGGCGCGACGATATGACCACCGATCAAGGCAGCTACGGGGGATATTACTCTGAAAAAGAAATAGGGCGAGTGGTGGAACACGCGTACCGGCGGGGGGTTACCATTGTTCCGGAAATCGACCTACCAGGACACGTCGCCTCAGCCCTTGCTGCATATCCGCACCTTTCGTGCCGAAAAGAGCACACCGATGTGCCGGTGCGTCACGGAATATTCGAGGATGTGCTGTGCGCCGGTACACCGGAGGTCTTCCCCTTTATAGAGGCCGTGGTCCGTCAGGTGTGCCGCCTCTTTCCTTCAGATTACATCCACCTCGGAGGGGATGAGTGCCCCACCGCCCGCTGGGATGAGTGCCCTTCGTGCCGGGCGGTGAAGCAGCAGCAGGGTTTTGAGCAGACCTCGGAGCTCCAGGGGTACTTGATGAACCATGCGGCAAGGATAGCTGAAGAGTACGACAAAAGGGTCATCGCCTGGGATGAGGTCTTATCGGTGCGGCCCGACTTCACCCCGATTACCGCGGTGTGGAGGGATGCCTGCTACGTGAAAGATGCAATTGCCGCGGGAACCCCGGTGATTCTCTGTCCCCAGCACCACGGAACCTACCTGGACCATAAACACAGGGACGATCCCGACGAACCGGGGCGCCTTGGGGTCTCCAGTGTGAAGGATGTCTATTCCCTCGATATTTTTCACGATTTGACCGTGGAAGAGCGCTCCTCTATTCTGGGGGGCCAGGCAAACCTGTGGACCGAAGAGCTAAAATACGGACGTCAGGTGGAGTATATGGCCTTTCCCCGCCTCTCGGCGCTGGCGGAAAACCTGTGGCTCCCGTCAAACCATAAAAAGTGGCGCCGCTTTTCCGCATCCCTGAAAACCCATATCGAACGGCTGGAGCGCCTCGGCGCACAGCCCTACCGAGGCCCCCTTGAATAAGAAACTGGGCCGCAAGTTCTGCAGTAGTAGGAAGGTGCACTGTGCCTAGGGCTGAGAAAAAACTTTCGATCCTGATAGTTGAAGATAATCCGGTAAATCAGCTCTACCTGAAAGCCCTCCTCTCCCGGAAGGGTCACCAGGTCCAACTGGCCTCCGACGGCGCTGAGGCTGTTCGCACCTATCAGGAGGGGGCCTTCGACCTGATATTTATGGACCTTCAGATGCCCGGTACCGACGGCTTTGAAGCGGTCAGCAGAATACGGGAAATTGAGGCAGGCGGGGGGCCAACGAGTGACACGCCGCCCGGTGAGGGGCTGTCCGGCGGGGGGCCCGGCGATGAGTGTGATAGCGGCGATGATAAGCCCAGCGAAGGGCGAGCCGGCGTGCTTCCCGCCGGGCCGCCGGGCCGCAAAACTCCGATCAGCGCCCTTTCGGCCTACCCCCTGCGCGAAGAAACCCACCGCGAAGAGATAGCCCTCTTTGACCATTATCTCACCAAACCCGTCACCAAGGAGATGGTAGAAGAGGCGCTCACACTTCTCACGGGCCCCTCAGAGGAGAGGAACTGAAAGGGGGCGGACAATCCGCCGCTTCGTCCGGGCATATTTAATTCCCTCCACCGTCGCCCAGGCTGCAGTGGTAGTGGTGGTATAGGGGATCCGCAGCTTAACCGCCTCGATCCTCACCTGCTCATCATCATGCTGTGAGAATTGCCCCATCGGAGTGTTGATGATCCCCTGGACCTTCCCGCTCCTCAGGTAATCTACCAGATGGGGACGCCCCTCATGCACCTTCAGCACTACCTCCGGAAAAATTCCATGCTGAAACAGATACGCCGCCGTACCGCGGGTAGCCAAAATATGAAACCCCATTTCGGCAAGGTCCTTCACGAGGGGAAGGAGGGTAGCCTTATCTTTATCATGGACCGAAACAAAAATATTCCCCTCCATCGGCAAGGTACTCCCCGCCGCCGCCTGGGCCTTCAAAAAGGCTTCTCCAAGGGTATCGCCGCTGCCCATTACTTCGCCGGTGGACTTCATTTCCGGAGAAAGCAGGGGATCTACCCTTTCAAAGCGCTCAAAGGAGAAGACCGCCTCTTTGACCGCCCATTTTTCAAGGGGCCGGCCTACTCCAAAGCCCCCGGTACACAGGCCAAGCTCCTCAAGGCTGCCGCCGCACCACACGTGCACCGCCGCATCCACAAGGTTCACCCCGGAGGCTTTGGCAAGAAAGGGAATAGTACGGGATGCCCGGGGATTCACCTCTATAACATACAACTCATCATCTTTTACGGCGAATTGAATATTGAGAAATCCCTTTACCCTCAGCGCCCGGGCGATTTTCGCCGCCACCTCGTGCATTTCCCTATTCTTCTCCTCCGAAGTCTTATACGCGGGAAACACGCAGGCACTGTCCCCCGAATGTACCCCCGCCGATTCAATATGCTGCATAAGCCCGGCGATGTAGACGTTTTCCCCGTCGCATAACAGGTCCAGGTCGTACTCAAAGGCATCTTCAAGAAACTGGTCCACCAGCACGGGATGAGCCTCATCAACCTCCAGCTGGGTGTGGAGCAGCAAGTCCAGCTCTTTTTCGGTAAAGGCCACATTCATGCTTTGCCCCCCCAGCACAAAGGAGGGGCGCAGGAGCACCGGATACCCGATTTCCGCCGCATGTTCCCGCACCTCCCGGGGGGAGAGGGCGGTGAGGTTTCGGGGCTGACGGACCTCTAAAGAGGTCATAAGATCGCTGAATTGCCTACGGTCTTCCGTCTGCTGAATGCTCTCTACGGAGGTGCCCACCACTTCAATACCGGACCCGGCCAACTCTTCGGCTATGTTCAGCGGGGTCTGGCCGCCGAGCTGAACAACCACCCTCCGGATCCCCTCTTTCTCCAGCACTCCCCGGACATACTCGGGATGGACCGGTTCTATGTACAGCCGGTCGGAGATGTTGAAGTCGGTGGATACTGTCTCCGGGTTGGAGTTTATCATCACCGCTTTGATGCCCCTTTTCCGATAGGCCAGGGATGCAAGGGTACAGCCGGTGTCGAACTCAACCCCCTGGCCGATCCTGTTGGGCCCGCTGCCTATTATGAGGACAGCCCCGCTGCCCAGGGCCTCTCCCTCATCAACCTCACCGTAGGTCGAATAGAAATAGGGGGTTTCAGCGCTAAACTCACCGGCGCAGGTATCCACTAAATGGTAGGCCGGCCGCAGTTTTCCAGCAATTTTTTCAAGAGGCCAGCCTTTATTGAGCTTTGCAATCCGCCTGTCGGTCAGCCCGAGGCGTTTGGCCTTCAGCAGCTGCTCACCCCTCAGCTGTGCGCCGGCGGCGGCAGCTGGGGAGGAGAAGCCG
>CAZDFY010000088.1:5364-13498 GCA_964504785.1 uncultured Sediminispirochaeta sp.
CGGCGGCGGCGGGGGCGGCGGCAACTTCGTCCTCTCCCCGGGATATTTCAAGCAGGTTGTGGAGGACCCACGGGGAAAATCCTGTTTTCTTGGAGAGTGCTTCGATAGATCGGGCCCCCTCCCGCCGAATCACCGTATAGGCGGCCCACAGACGCAGGGGATCGGCGGTCTCCAGCATTTTATCCAGCCCGTCATAGCCGATATCCAGCTCTTCCAGCCCCTCATAGCCGATTTCCGCCGCACAAATCGCTTTATTGAGGGCCTCGGGAAAGGTCCTGCCGATGGCCAGGGCCTCTCCCACCGATTTCATCTGGGTCCCCAGCTGGGTGTGGCCGTGGGGAAACTTCTTCAACTCAAACCGGGGTACTTTCACCGCACAGTAGTCAAGGGCCGGTTCAAAGCTCGATACTGTTTTTCCGGTTATCTCATTTACAATTTCATCCAGGGTATACCCGACGGCGAGTTTTGCCGAGCAGCGGGCAATGGGAAAGCCCGTCGCTTTACTGGCCAGGGCGGAGGACCGGGAAACCCGGGGGTTCATCTCGATGACAATCATCCGCCCCGTTTCAGGATCAACGGCAAACTGCACATTTGAGCCTCCGCAGTCGACCCCGACCTTTCTCATAATGTCCATAGCTGCCGATCGCATCATCTGGTACTCCCTGTCGCTGAGGGTCTGTGCCGGGGCAACGGTAATGCTGTCGCCGGTATGCACCCCCATGGGGTCGATATTTTCTATAGAACAGATTACTGCGGTATTATCCGACTTGTCCCGTACCAGCTCAAGCTCGTATTCCTTCCATCCGATCAGCGATTCCTCGACCAGCGCCTGATGCACAGGGCTTACCGCCAGGGCGTTGCGGATTAGGTCGTCGAACTCCTCCTCGGTTTCGGCGATACTGCCGCCCTGCCCCCCCAGGGTATAGCTGGGCCGAATAATAATCGGCAGACCGATCTGCTGCTTAAATTCCCGGGCTGATTCGAGGTTTTCGATGAGTGCCGAGTTCGGCACGTCAATTCCAAGCTCGAAGGCTACTTGCTTGAAGCGTCCCCGGTCTTCGGCAAGCTGTATTGAATCGATGGTGGCGCCGATCATCTCAACACCGTACTCCTCAAAGACCCCCAATTTATATAGCTCAATTGCTAAGTTGAGGGCCGTCTGTCCGCCCATAGTCGGCAGCACCGCATCGGGCCGCTCTTTTTCAATGATGGGGCCCACATAATCCGCCGAGAGGGGTTCTGCATAAATGGCATCGGCTATCCCGGGGGTCGTCATAACGGTGGCTGGATTCGGGTTTACCAGCACTATTCTGTAGCCCTCTTCCTTCAGTGCAGTTACCGCCTGGGTACCTGAATAATCAAACTCACAGGCCTGGCCTATGACAATCGGCCCTGAGCCTAGGATGAGGATGCTCTTTATATCTTCTCTGGCCGGCATATTCAGCTCCTTCCCTTCGCGATAGATAGAAATTCGTCAAAAACCCACAGTGTGTCGTAGGGCCCGGGGGCTGCCTCCGGATGAAACTGCACCGAGGCGATCGGCCTTGACCGGTGACGAAAGGCTTCTATTGTGTGGTCGTTGGCGTTTTTCATCCACACCTCAAGCTCTTGCGGCAGGTTTTCATCCTTTACGGAGAAGCCGTGGTTCTGTGAGGTAATATAGACCCTCCCACTTTTCTCCTCCCGCACCGGATGGTTTAGGCCGTGGTGGCCGAACTTCATTTTGAAGGTTTTTGCGCCCCATGCCAGGCCGATAATCTGGTGCCCCAAACATATTCCAAACAGAGGATACTCCTCAGAAAGTCGGCGCGCCAGTTGAATGGCTCCAGAGAGTACCGCCGGGTCGCCGGGCCCGTTGGACAGCAGCACCGCCCCCACCCCGGCGGCATCTATCGCCTTTTTGTCGGTATCCGCCGGAAAAATACTCACCCGGCATCCCCGCTTTTCCAGCTCCCCCACAATATTTGCCTTATAGCCGAAATCGATGAGGGCCACATGCAGAGACACCTGCAGAGACATATGCAGGGCCCCGCCTTGAGGGCTTTCAGTGCTGTTTTGGGGGTATTTTTGGAGGCTTTTGTATTCGTTTTGCGGGGCTTGCTGGGGCACTTGTTGGGCCGCCTGCCGGGGGGCCTGTTCGCTTGCCGGCAGGACCGTTTGGGGAGCCGGCCGGCCCTGCCGAAGGGCCTGCACCTGAGAGACAATGTCCCTCCCCTCCATATCGGGATAGGAGGACAATATTGATATGCATTTTTCTACGTCCACCGGGCCGGAGGATGGTCTGACGATAAGCCCCTTCGGATTTCCACCGGACCTGATTTTCAGGGTGAGGGCGCGGGTGTCTATGTCCGATATCCCGGGTATACCCTTTTCTTCCATAAAAGAGTGCAGGGATTGACGGCCCTTGGGGACGCTGCCGCGATATACGCTTCGAACAATAAATCCGGCTGCACCTACACCGGGGCTCTCGGATTCCGACCACTGGGGATCATCACCGTAGTTTCCGATATGAGGATAGGTCATGATAACCAACTGCCCTGTATAGGAGGGGTCGGTGAGGATTTCATGGTACCCGGTCATTCCGGTGTTGAATACCACCTCTCCCATTCCCCGGGCGGTTTGAATTTCCTGCAGGCTGTAGTCTGCAATTTCATCCACATCAGGTGCCGCTGCCCCGAAGGATGTTCCCCTGAAGGTGGTGCCGTCTTCCAACACCAGATAGACTTGTGTATGCATATCCCCTCTTTTTGCATATTTATGCTTTATTTGAGGTGATAGTATTATATTTATGCATTATTGGTCAATACCTATTTTTTCTAAAAGTAGGCAGCCCTTGCCGCCGGCCTCAGAGGCCGGCCGATGGGGACAGTCACAGTGAGCTGCCCCAGGGCAGGCGGTTATTCCCACTCAATAGTTGAAGGGGGCTTGGATGAACAATCGTAGACCACCCGGCCGATGTCTTTAATGTTGTTTGTGATTCGTGAAGATATTGCCTGCAGGTGCTCAAAGGGAAAGGGATATACATCGGCGGTCATTCCGTCGGAAGAGTTTACCCCCCGCAGGGCCAACACGTAGCCGTAGTGGCGGGCGTCACCGGTTACTCCGACTGAGCGGATCGGCAGGAGGACGCAAAAGGCTTGCCAGATATCATCGTACAGGCCCCGTTTTTTCAGCTCTTCCACATAAATTGCATCGGCCTCACGGAGGACTTCGCATTTCTCCGGGGTCACTTCACCAAGGATCCTCACGGCCAGCCCCGGCCCCGGGAATGGATGGCGGCGGACTACATCTTCGGAAATGCCGATGCGCCGCCCGATGCGGCGGACTTCGTCTTTGTACACCCGCTCGAGGGGTTCTACTATGAGGCCCCGATTGCGCTTCTCCTCCACCAGGGGGGAGCGCACGTTGTGGTGCGACTTGATCACCTGGGCGTTTTTTCCCACGCCCTTTCCCGATTCTATCAAATCGGTGTAGAGGGTACCCTGGGCAAGAAAGGCGTCTTTCACATCCAGCCGGGCAACTTCCCGCTCCTGGATGGTGATGAACAAATCGCCGATGATCTCACGCTTCTTCTCCGGGTCATCCACGCCTTTTAACTGCCCCAAAAACTCTTCAGAGGCATCTACAAAGTGGATGTGGGTTGCCCCTAACTGCTCCAAATCGCGGATTACCTCTTCCGATTCGTTTTTACGCATCAGTCCTGTGTCGATATGCAGGAGATGAATCTGCTCAGGGGGCAGCGCCTTTAACAGCAGCCCCGCAACAACGGTAGAATCCACGCCGCCGGAGATGAGCAGGAGAACCTTTCTGCTCCCTACCCGTTCTCGAAGGGCAGAAAGGGTATCTTCTATGTAGCGGTCCATATTCCAGGACTTGGCGGCCCCGCAAATATTTACTGCGAAGTTTTCCAGCAAGCGGTTTCCAAAATCGCAGTGACTGACCTCAGGATGAAACTGCAGCCCGTAAAAATTGAGCTCCTTGTGATACACCACCGCCGGAATACCGTTTTCAGACTCACCGATTACCTGAAAGCCCTCTCCAAGCTTGGAAATACTGTCGCCATGACTCATCCAGGAGCTGAACCCGTCGGAGACTTGTTCGAAGATTGGTGCTGAGGCCTCGCGAAGGTGAATTTTCGCCCTGCCGTACTCCCGGGTGGGCAGGGAGGTAATATCTCCGCCGAAATGCTTCATCAAAATTTGGGTACCAAAGCAGATGCCCAGGACCGGCAATCCGCACTCAAAAACCGAGGGATGGGGCCAGGGAGGAGCCTCGTCGTTTACAGAGTAAGGAGAACCGGAGAGTATCAAACCGCGGGTCTCCCGTAAAATTTCCGGGGTAAGCTCGGTATCCGCCGGGTAAATCTCGGTATATACCCCTAAATCACGTATGCGTCGCCCGATCAACTGTGTGGTCTGTCCGCCAAAATCCAATATCAGTAGTGTGTCCATATGCTTACTCCACCGCCAGCCGGGCTTCAAGCTCCGCAAGGACTCTTTGATAGCGGCCCGTAATCGCCCGTGTCTTTTCGGCCGTTGCCCCCCGATAGCGGGCGGGATTGCTGAAGAAATCGGCTGCACCGATTCCCATCACCCGCTGCAGCTGCTCGTCGATCTTTTTCCACGTTTCAGGGTTTTCCTGGAGTTTCTCCAGGAGGCTTGCACCGCTCTTTTCACATTCAAGGGTAATTTTGCGTACCCCCTCGTGGGCATCCGGGTCACCGGCCTGGGAGAGCAGGATATACGCCGCCTCGGAGAGTATAAAATCGCCGTTTCCCTTGAGGTTGTGATCGAGGTTCTCCCGTTCAATATGCAGTGTGCCGGCTACCCTCAGCATTCGGTTTACGGCGGCCACAAAACCGCCCATGTAATCCGAGACAAAACGTCCGCTGGCGGAATTCGTCAAATCACGCTGGTGTTCGGAAATTTGGTCGAGAAAAAAGCTCATCACCCGGGGAGAAAAGGCCTTCCACAGGCTTTTTACGTGTTCACTGTTCCAGGGGTTGCGCTTGTGGGGCATGGTTGAAGAGCCCACCTGGGAGGAGCTGAAAAACTCACGCAGCTCCCCTATTTCCGTACGCTGAAGGTGGCGGAGGTCATCCGCCAGGTTGGCCACAACTCCAAAAGCGATGTTGAGCTCAAGGAGCAGATGCAGAAGATACTCCGGCTCCACTATCTGATTGGAGTACTCGCTGACCGGAAGGTCTAAACTCTCAAGCACCTCCCGCTCAAAGGCTATCGGATCCTCTACAATGAGGCCCATCGCATTGTAGCCCCCTACGGCCCCCGAGAGTTTTCCCGACAGCTGGTCCGCCGAATCCAAAATCTTCGGAATCGCCTTTCCCAGCCGGGCTACATACTCGGCAAGGGCAAACCCGACGGTCACCGGCACCGCGTGCTGTCCGTGGGTCCGGCCTACCTGGGGGGTTTCGGCCTCCTTCTCGGCCAGCTCTATCAGGGTGCGCTCCAGCTGCATAAGCAGGGGGACCAGCACATCCCGGGTCACATCCCGGTACCGCAGGGCCGCCGCAGTATCCAGCACATCCACACTGGTAGCGCCCAGGTGCACGTAAGGACTAAGCTCTTCGGGAAGCTCCTTCTTCATTACGTTCACCAGGGCCCGCACATTGTGGCGGGTCGTCTCTTCTTCCTGATAGACCGCCTCCGGCTCCACCTGCTGCACCGCGGTTTCAACCGCCTTCAGGTTTTTCTCCGAGGCCAGTCCCAGTCGATTAAGATGGGCACTGAGCAGCGCCCCTTCTACCTTGAGGGCATACTTCACCGCACCGTCTTCGCTAATGTAGTGTTCCAGTTTTTCAAACAGCTCTGTGTTGGAAAGGTAGTAGCGATGGTCCAGGGGTGAGAGGTTTCTGAAAATTGATCGTTCGGTTTGCTTCGACATACCTGGTACTGTACCGAAGTCGGCAAGATTTTGGAAGTCCTCCAGGGGCCCTGTAAAGTTTCTTTCTCATGCAATTTTTACCGAAGCCCCAGCCCTTCAAGGACCGCCGCCCTTGGCACATTCGGATAAATTCCTATACTATCTTGATATGAAGCTTATAGCAAAAGACGGGATGCATACACTGCGCCGGCGCCTGCCCTCGACCCTGCCGCTGCTGGTAATAACGGCGGTGGAACTGCTGCTCTACTACGCCGGCCCTTTATGGGCGACGGACTCCCGCGGGACGGGGGACTACCTGTTTCTGGCCCTTATTATCGGCCACGGGATGTGGGCCTACGTGCTGGCGGTGAGGCCGGCCAGGGAGCTCTACTTCGACCTCTTCCGGCTGCCGGAAGTACTGCTGACGATAGGCTCGGCGCTGTTTCTTTTTAGCTTTATCTTCGCCTCAAATGCAAACCTCACCTACGCCCAGATGTTTGCCCAAACCAGCGGGAACCTCAATCTGGCCCCCAATTCGACCCTCCAGCGCCTCAACACTCTGATTCGCTACGCCCCCTTTCTCCTCTACGACGGGGGGATGCTGCTTTTCTTCCGGCTGAAAAAACACCGCGCCTTTTGCAGATACACCGGTATTTCAAGCTTTGCAGGCACATGGGCCCTGCCCCTCAGTTTTATTGCGGCCCTCCTGTACACCCTCTCGCTGCCCTCATACCTCAGCGTTGAAGGCTGGGCCCCCCTGGCCTTTGTTGCACTTCTTCCGCTCTTTGCGGTGCTGCAGTCCCACTCCTACCGTTGGGCCCTGTTTTACGGGGTATCCTTTGGGGTAATACAAATCCTGCTGACAAACTACTGGCTGGGTACCTTCAGCCTGATCACATTGCAGCTGGTAAGCGTATTTTTGACCTTTGAGTACGCCCTATTTTTTGCAGTGCTGCTGCTGATCCGCTACAGGGTCCCCAGGCCCCACATTTTACTGTATCCGGCGGCCTGGGTAGTGTTTGACTACCTCCGGGCACAGGGCTTTTTGGGGTATCCCTGGGGCATGCTCGGCACCAGCCAGTACCAGTTTGCCCCCTTTATACAGGTCGCCGCCCTGGCCGGCGTGTGGGGGGTGACCTTTGTGGTGGTCCTGACCAACGGCCTTCTTTTTGAGCTGTGGCGCCGGCCGGCCGGGCGGCGGGGGCCGGCCGCGGCGGGGCTTGGACTTCTATGGGCAGCCACCCTTATCTTCGGAATAATGCACATCGAGTCCTTAGAAAAAGCCGCCCCAGAAAAAAAGGTAAAGGTTGCATTAATTCAACAGAATACCGACCCCCGCAAACACGATTACCGCTACACCTTCGATATTCTGAAGCGCCTTACCGACCGAGCAATGCTGCAGGAGCCTGACCTGGTGGCGTGGTCGGAGACGGCCTTTGTGCCGAATATACGCAAGTGGGGGGCGATGGAGCGGGAGGAGCATCCGCTGGCGGCGCTGGTACACGATTTTCGCGGGTATCAGCGCGAGTTGGGGGTGTGGCTGCTTACCGGAAACGACGATTATGAGGAGTTTAGGGATGCCGAGGGGAGGATTGTGCAGGAGCATTACAATGCCTCGGTGCTTTTTTCGGATGAGGGCGAGCGGATGGACACCTACCGCAAGCTGCACCTTGTTCCATTTTCCGAGTATTTTCCCTACGAGGAAGAGTACCCCTGGGTGTTTACTATTTTAAAGGATTTTGATGCCGACCTATGGGAAAAAGGCACTGAGCGGGTGATTTTTGAGCACCCGGAGTTTACTTTTTTTACGCCGATCTGTTTTGAGGACAGTTTCCCCGGAGAAATACGCGCCTTTGTGCGCCGCGGGGCTGATGTGATTCTCAATATTTCCAATGATTATTGGTCCCTGACCGAGGTAGAGGGGCAGCAGCACTTTGCCAACTCCCTGTTCCGGGCGGTGGAAAACGGGCGGCCCCTGCTTCGCTCGACGGCCAGCGGGATGACCGCCTATGTCTCCCCGGAGGGTCGTATCCGCGAGGAGCTGCCCTACTACGAAGAGGGGGTACTGGTGTCGGAGGTGGAGTTGTACGACCGGCCTCCGACTCTGTATCTGCGCTGGGGCAACTGGTTTGTGCTGCTGGCAGGGGTGCTGGTAGGTGCGCTGGCTATCAGGGCGTTAGTGTTACGCTACCACACCGGAAAACGCCGATAAACAGGCTCTGCATATTCTACTTCGCTGTCTGCCGCGAGCTCC
>CAZDFY010000089.1:0-13468 GCA_964504785.1 uncultured Sediminispirochaeta sp.
CCGGTGCGGACCCCCTGGTTCTGGATAATCTGCTTTTTCTCGGCGGAAATCCAGTCCTTACGAATTCCGTAGTTTATAAGCCACACACCGCCGAAGCATGCACACAGAAAGCCGATAGCCGCGAAGGTAAGGCCCACGCTTCCTCCGTCTACCAGGCCAAAAGCACCCCAGCCCTCGCCGATGGCAAACGCCTGCCCCGGCCCAAGGGCAAAACCCAGGGGAATAAAAAAGCCCATGGCGGGAAACAAATCCGGCATGAAGGTGCTGATAAAGAAAAAGGTGAGCAGCAGACCGACACTGGCCTGCATACCATATTGGAAGACCACCACGGTTACGGTGCCAAAGAGACCGTGTCGATCCCCTCCCCGGGGTACCGGCTCGTCCTTGTCCGGGGCCTTTTTATCCGGGTTTCTGCGCAGAGTCATAGCAATAAAGGAGATACTGAGCAGGTGGTAGACCATAGCCCCCAGTCCGGCAGTCGTGAGATTAAAGTGGGGCGCTACAAAATTATAAAACGGCAGAAGAAGAAATCCTGCGGTAAGGGCATTGGGGATCAAGTACTTCTGGAAGAAGCGGATTTTCACCCGCAGATAGGTCGCCAACAGCAGGGCGGCGGAGATTATTCCAAGGTCAACCAACAGCTTCCACGGAAAATTCATGGGCACCTCCAGAAAATAGAAAAACTTGTTCTAAGGCAAAGATAATTGTAGCACACTGTTTACAGGGGTATCATCTATAACAACCCGTAGATCCGGCGGTAATATGTGCGAAACTCTGGGGCGCTGCGGTCTCGGGGGCGGGGAAGATTTACCTGGATTTCGATGTGCTCGGCACTGCCCGGGCCGGGCAACACCACAATGCGGTCGGCCAGGAACAGCGCCTCGCTGATGTCATGGGTGACGAAGAGAGCGGCAAAGCGATGCTGCCGCCACATCCGCAGCAACAGCTCCTGCAGCTCCTCCCTCTTCTGGGCATCCAGACTGCCGAAGGGTTCGTCCATCAGCAGCATATCCGGCCGGCACACCAGGGCCCGCGCCAGGGCGGTACGCTGCTTCATTCCCCCGGAGAGCTGAAAGGGAAACCGCTTCCGGGCCTCGTACAACCCCACCTGCTGCAGCATATCCTCTACCCTCTCCATCCTGACCTGCTTCTGGCCGGCATTGATACCGTGCTGAAGGGAAAACTCCACATTCGCCCATACCCTCTTCCACGGAAACAGCTGGTCAAACTCCTGAAACACCATCACCCGGCTGGGGTCGGGGTTGTCAATGGACCGGCCCCGCCACACGACCCTCCCTTCATCGGGATGCAGGAAGCCGCCTAAAAGCTTGAGGAGGGTGGTTTTGCCGCACCCCGAAGGACCGACAACAGCTATAAAATCGCCGCCGGCTGCGGAAAGGGTGAAATTGAGAATCACCCGCCCTACTTCTGCCTGGCCCTCGACTCCTTGGCCCTCAACGTCCTCCATACCTTCTGTACCAAGGGCCGCCTTTGACCTCCGGGGCCTATGCTGGTAACCAAATGAAACCTGCTCGGCCTGCAGCAGCGGAGGCCCGCTTATAGACTGCCCTGCTTTGCTCTCCAGCTCTACCGCTGCGATCGCCGGCTTTTTTTTTGCTTCCCTCATCGGCTCATCCCCCATTTTCTGACGGTAGCCCGCTCGAGAGATTCAAACAGCAGCTCCTCACACAACACACCAATTACCATTATAAGCAGTATTCCCGCAAATAGGCCGCTGGTATCCATAAATACCCGCTGCTGGAAGAGGTACCACCCCAGCCCGCCGCCGCCTCCGGCGGCGCCGAACACCATTTCCGCGGCAATTAACGCCCGCCAGGCCCTGGCCCAGCCGATTCGCAGCCCTGCAATAAGATAGGGCAAGGTCGATGGCAAAATCAAATGGGCCATTGTCTGCAGAGGGCCCAGCCGGTAATTTCGGCTTACATCGTACAGATGCTCCGGCACCGCTCGGATTCCTCCGGTAAGATTGGTGGTCAGGGGCCAGATGACCGAGTGCACGATAATGAGCAGTACCGCCGTCCGGCCGGTACCGGCCCAGATAATTACCAGGGGCAGCAGGGCGATTCCCGGCAGGGGATGCAAAAAGGCCACCGCCGAATCGACTATTCGTGCCCCCCTCCCGCCGCTGGTCCATACCACAGCACTTAGCAGCAGGGCCCCGAATATGCCCAGAGCAAGCCCCTCAAAGATTATCAAAAGCGAAAATCCGATCCTCCGCGACAGGACTCCGCTGCCCAGGTCGCTCCAGAGAGATCCTACCACTTCGCTCACCGGCGGCAGCAGGAGGGGCGAGACACCGCTTAGCCGCGCGGTCAGCTCCCAGACCGCCAGCACCCCCAGCATAAAGAGGAGGTGACCCAGCCACCGGCGCCGCCCGTTATTCTCTCCATGCCGGCGTCGCCCCCTTCCTTCATTTTCCATTGGAACCTGCGGTCCCCGCCGCTCCGGCAAGGCACTCACTCAGCACATCCCCGGCGGTAAAGGAACTCTCCAGATACCCCTGGTCCGACATAAACCCAATGAATCCTTCAAGACCCAGCACCCGCTGGGAGTAGACCAGGCCCTCCCAGTCAAGATACCCCGCCAGTGTATCCTCGCCGAGGCCGTATTCTTCACTCAGCAGCTCCGCTACTTCAGCCCGGTGGCTCTGCATATACTCAATAGACCGTGCCAGCGAACGCCGCAGGGCCGAAACCGCCTCCGGGGCACCCTCGGAAAGAGAATCCCTTACCACACCGACAATGAAGGTAAAATCTCCGCCCATCGCCTCACGGCCCGATACAACCATATGCATCCCCTCCGCCGCCAGCTCCTCCATCAGATAGGGGGGGCTGGTAAAATGGGCGCTGATATCCCCGCGTCCGAAGAGGGCGCTCATCCCGTCGGGGTGGTTCATGGTGACCAGATTTTCATCCAGCCCCTGGGCATCTCCCAGCTGCCGCTCACAGGCCATGGACAGCAGAATATGCTGAATACTCCCCGGCTGGGGAAGGGCGATCCGATCTTCAGGCCCGAAATCTTCCAGACTCCGCACATCCTCCCTCCAGCTCACCAGCCCCAGGGGCGCCTCCGACAGCCCCGTAAAAATACGCCACTCCATCCCCCGGTCATAGCCGATCAGAAAAGGGGGAATCCCCATAAACCCGGCATCCAGCCGTCCGGCCAGCATCGCCTCCCGTATCGCAGCGGTATTTCCCAACCGGCTCCATTTCACCTCATATTCCGGCAGCTCCGACTCCAGAAACCCCTTTGCCCGCATCACCTGCAGGGGGGCATAGGCTAAACCGTATTGCTCGGCGAGGAGCAGTGTTTTTTTACTCTTTTTTTGCAGATGCTCTTCTGATGAGCGGTGGTCGGACTCGGAAGAGGATTCGGGGCCGCCGCAGTTTACCGCCGACAGCAGAACAAGTAGTAAAGTTGTTATCTGAATTAATCGCATGGAACAGTGCTCCAAAAGGTTCGTGATAATGTACACAGTATAGCAATCTTGTGTTCAAAAGGGTAGAGAAGATTCCAGCATATACCCCGCTCCCCACCGGTTCAACAGGTACCGGGGAGTAGAGGGGTCAGGCTCTATTTTCGCCCGTAGTCTTCTTATATGGACCCGGACTGTTTTCGGCCCGTCCGAGGGCGGGTCATCCTGCCATATATGCTCAATGATTGTATCAGTGTGCACATAGCGCCCCCCGTTTTCAGCCAGCAGCAGCAGAATATTCAGTTCAATCGGGGTTAGTTCAACAGGCCGGCCCGCCCGGCTCACCCTCCGCCCTTCAAAATCCAGCAATAGATCGCCGCATTGATACGTGCCGAGTGCACCTCTTTTGCCGGGTTTTACACGTTTCAGCACATGTTCTACCCGTACCGCAAGTTCCCGCGGATCAACCGGTTTGCGCAGATACTCCTCCGCCCCCACTTCAAAGCCCTTAATTACGTCCGAGGGGAGGTCCCGAGAGGAGATCATAATAAAGGCCTGATCACGACGGCGAAACTCTTCGGCAATTTGATACCCGTCTATATCCGGCAGCACAATATCCAGCAGCACGATATCGTAGATACCGCTCTTGGTCCCGCTCTTTACATACTCGAGGGCGCTCTCTCCGCTCTCCGCCGAGTCAATATGAATTTTGTCACCAAAATGCCGGGTCAACACTTCTTCCATCTTCAACCGGGTGCTAAGATCATCCTCGACTATCAGCACACTGTAGGTCATACGCACCTCCGGGATTGTTCCTCTACACACGCTGAAACCTCATGAAAAGTTCTGATAGCACGAAGACTTTGGGGGACTGAACCATTCCGCACATGGTAGTCAAGAAGGGCGGCGATTCTAAAACAATTCTCCCCGGAGGGAAGTTCGACAAGGGTACTGCTAAAGCTTTTCAGTCGGTGGCTCACCCGGCCGGCTTCAGCAAAATTGCCCCCCTCCACACACTCCCTTAGGTAGTCCAGTTGGGAGGGAAGATCGGCGATCTGCTTATGTAGAAGCGGCATTATCTTCTCTGTCACAGACCCGGCCACTTGAGGAAGTTTCTTTTCTGAATTCTGTATTTCCGTAGACTGCATTTCCGTATAAGGCAGAAAAGCTTCGAACACACGTTGAATAGCATCCCCCTGCACCGGTTTGCTGAGGTAGCCGTCGAACACCGTTTCCATCCCCGTCTGTTTGTTTTCTTTGGAGGTATACGCCGTTACCGCGACCACCGGAACATCCCCCACTGCATCATTTCGCGAGCGTATGCGCTCTGCTACTTCCGGTCCCTCCATATAGGGCATGCTGCAATCAAGCAATATCAGGTCTATCCGTTGTTCCGAGAGCTTTTTCAGTGCTTCCGCCCCTGAGCCCACCAGTACCGGAGCGGCACCGCGGCTCTTCACTAAATCGCCGATTACAATTCTGTTTATCTCATCGTCATCCACTACCAGTACGGTACCCATATACTCTCTTTCCCTGGAATCCGGGTTCTGAGGGGGATTCACCCCGGATACAAGGGGAAAGGAGAGGGTAAAAGAGAACACACTTCCCCTGTCGGGACTGCTTACAAGCTCTATCTCTCCCCCGAACAGATGCACAAGTTCCCGGGCGATAGCCAGGCCGAGGCCGCTCCCCCTCTCTTTTTTCATCTGTGAGGTATCAACCTGCACAAATTTACCGAAGATTTTCTCCTGCTGCTGCGGCGATATCCCAATACCACTGTCCTCCACCTGAAACAGACACGAGAATGACTCCGCGCCCTTCGACACAAGGCTGCACTCCAGACGCACCGCTCCGCTGTCGGTAAACTTCACAGCGTTGTTCAGCAGGTTGATCAAAATTTGCTGCAATCGTATAGGGTCGCTTAGGGTATAAGCGGGAATGTCCTCGCCAATTGAATAGAAGAGTTCAATTCCCTTTTCTGCACTTTGGGGAATACTCATCTCCGCCACATCCGTGCATATCTTCCGAATACTGCAGACCTGTCGGTCGAGGCCCATACGCTTGTGTTCCATACGCGAAAAATCGAGCACATCATTTACACGGTCCATAAGCACAGAGCTGGAGTGCCCCATGATGCGTAAGTACTTCTGCTGAAGCTCTGTGGGTCCCGTTTTGTGGAGCAGCTCAATGCTGCCGAGTATTCCCCCCAGGGGTGTTTTCATTTCGTGGGAGATATTCGCTATAAAGTTGTCCTTTACCCGGTTTGCTTCTTCCAACTGTTCCTGTTTTTCACGATTTTCAGCATCCAGCATGCGAAGATCGTGGCGCATTACATCAACCGCATTGTAGAGCTCGGACAAAGGATGGTCGTGAGTAAGCTCCGGGACCTCCACCGAATAATCCCGGTCCCAGACAATAGTGCCGATTATTTCCAGCAAACGGCGGATATCCCGGGGCTGGTAC
Organism: uncultured Sediminispirochaeta sp.; assembly: GCA_964504785.1. Lineage (GTDB taxonomy): Bacteria > Spirochaetota > Spirochaetia > DSM-16054 > Sediminispirochaetaceae > DSBN01. The sequence continues at coordinate 5,900 of CAZDFY010000089.1, forward strand.
ACGTTAAAGTCCGGTACTTCACCGCTGCCCGAGATCTGCGCATGCACCCTGGAAAGGGCGTCCGTATAATCCCGGCATACATGAATTTTCTCGGCAAGCCCCGACAGCTGCACCGAGAGCCGGACAATCGTACGGACAGTTCGATTCATTCCAAAAAAGAACACCCGGTGTATCCGTTGTGCAGTTTCTCTGAGATTTTTCAAGACCCTCAGCCGGTTCTGTATAGGGGGGTTCTCAAGCTCCGAATAATCAAACAGGGCGTAAAAGCGGTCGTTCCCAGTAAACAGGGTATCAATAACGGAATAAATGAGCTTGGTAATCGCCTCTGCATCTTCAGTACGGGGACAACCGGAGGGCTTCCATACCACAATTTTCTCGCCGACCATATAGAGTTGTCCCCTGTAGTGATTATCTTTGGTGGTGTATCGCCATTCTACAGGCTCCCTTATGGGAAGCCCGGTGACGGGGCAGACCTTCTTCAATTGTGGTACTCTCAATCCAGCTTTAGTAAAGATAACGTTCTCAAAGTATACAAAAGCCTTCCCCCCTCTGCAAGGAAAGTTCGTAATGAAGTTGTAATGTTTTTGTAATGCTTCCGTTCCTTGTCCCTTTATCGGATAGCCTTATCCTGTAGGTGGAGGACTCTATGAAAATTCACATACCAATCCTATTAATTCTGGTGACTCTCTCCGGATGTGTTAGTACCAATGCAGGGAGGTCCGGAAGCGCAGCGGATACCGGAGTTCTTACCCGAAGCGAGATGGAATCCGCGGCTGCGGAGATATCGGTCAAAATCGGCAGCGCCTTCCGGGACCGGGGAAAGGGCACTATAGAGAATGTGTTTGTAGCCCTGCTTCCCACTAAAAACGACACCAGCGAAATGATAGATACCGAAATCTTCGACTATGCCCTGGTGGATGAAATGCGTTCTGAGGGGATTTTTACCGTACGTCCCGAGGACAGGGACACGGCACTTGAGGAGATGAAGTTTAATATCTCCGGTCTGGCCGAGGAGAGTCTCTCTTTAGGAGAGATGAAAAGCCCGAATTATTTTATCAAGACTGTTATTTCAGAGAGTTTCTATCGCCGTGATTCCCATCGGATAATGGAACACACGATTCGTGTAGAGTTGCGCTCGGTAGAGACACAACTTGTTGTATGGTCGGATGCTAAGACCTATACAAAAAAACTGGCAAAAAGGGACAATGATGTTGCCTGGTAAAAAGAAGGGGAGTACATCCATGAAAAAATCAATTAGAAGAACCGCCGTTTTACTTAGTGGCGTCATCATTTTCACCATGGCGGTAAGCGCATGCCAAAGCACCCGATATCCAATGGACAGAGAGGAACCTTTGGAATACGGAAAAATGGGAAAAGCCTATTTTCAAGACGATAAAAAACTGGAATACGATTCGGTACAGCTTGAATTACTGCGAAACCACCGATCCCGCAGCATGCAGGTAGCCGTAAACAAATGGGAAAACAGAGTACTTCTGCAGGTTGCAAGTATCACCCTTATCCCGATTCCCTTTTACATCTATCACGATGCCGCCCTGCGGAGGGAATCGGTAGAGGCCTACAATGAAAGCCTGGAAAGGGAAGAGGTCCTAGTGGATGTGGAAAGCTGGAAATCCGCGGGTTTTATCTCAACACAGCAAGGGGAGGAGGAATAATGGGACAACGAAGCCTTTACTCAAGCCTTTTACCGGTACTTCTTACCGCACTTTTCTTTTTGAGCAGCTGCGCCACCACCGTGTATGACCGGGAGTTTATCAATGTGGAAGACCGCTACTATGACGGAGAGTACGAACAGGCGGTGCAGGCGGTCAGAGCCTTGGCAGATACCGCCGGCAAGAAGGAACTTCTGCTCTACTCAATGGAAGCGGGGGTGATCTTCCATACTATGGGCGACCTTGAAAGCAGCAACAGGGCCTTTCAACAGGCCGATGAAATTTCACAAAGCATCTCACGGGATAGGATGGAAGAAATTGCAGCGTTCTGGCTGAACGACAACAGCAAGAAGTTTATTGGACAGAACTTTGAACGAGTCCTTATCAAATATTACATGGTGCTGAATACACTTGCCGCCGGTGATCTGGAGAACGCCAAGGTCCTGTTTCGGCAAATAGACTATGAACTGCGGGAGATGAAGTTTTTCGACGAGCTCTACAAGCAGAACGGGGCCGCCCGCTTTTTAGACGCACTAGTCTCGGAGAATTTGGGGGAATACAACGACAGCCGGGTACAGCTTAAAAACCTGCGCACCATGTTTCCCGAGCGGGAAGCAGAAATAGGGGCCGCACAGTACGTGCTGGCGGTGGAAGAGGGCCGCCGGGAGGACCAGGAAAGATTTCAACAGTGGGCCGACAGCGTGTATGCCTTCAATTCGGCGGGAGCTCGGGTACCCTACCGGAAGGGGATGGCCGAAATTGTGTTGCTCAACTATGCCGGCCAGGCTGCTGTAAAAAACTCCCGGGGGCGCATCAAGGAAGAGCCCCGCCTGATGGAGGCCTTTCATACCTCCCTGTCCGCCCGTCCCGAACTGAAGGATTCCATGAACAACCTGATGAATATTCTTATGGATGCGGAAAACCCGATCCCCGAATATGTCCGCCGCGACCCAACCGGCAGTCGCCGGGTGGAGGTCGCCCTCCAGGGGAAGCCCGTCGGTCGCACCCAGCCCTTTTTCAGTTATTCGGAAACGGTAATGCAGAATTTCAACGACCACTACTCCGATATGATCGATAAAAACATAGACTCCCTCTCGGCGAAAATAGCCGGAGCCCTAGCCGTGGGAGAGACAGCGGCGGTGGCGGCAAACCTGCTCAACACTGTAGCGGCAGCCAAGGGCTCAAGTGATCAAGTTGATGTGGATGATACCCGCCAGGCGGGGGTTGCTATAGCGGCAAGTCAGATCTACCAAAGCATCGCCCCGGACCTCCGCTGCTGGCGCCTTTTGCCGGACAACTATCAGCTTATGCGGATTTTTGTAGAACCCGGCGAATACTCCCTGGATGTCCTTACCCCAGGGGATGCCCACTCCACCTGGAACGAAAAAAAGTTAGTCCTGGGGGAGGAAGACTTCCGCTTTATCTCCTTCCAGACCATGAGCCCGGATAGCCGGCGATACCGGCTGGTCGGTGGAGAGGCTGACGGAGAGGCAGGCCCGGAGGCAAGTCAATTTTCTGAGGACATGGGTGATACGTCGGGGGCAGCGGGTAGCCGGGAGGCTTCGGCTGGGACAAAAACTACCTACGCCACCCGTTCAGTCGAGGTTGATATAGCATCTTTTATTGATTTTGCGGTGAAGGCCGCCTCCTTTCCGATGCATATAGACGATGCCGATAAGGACAAGTCGGTGGACACCACCATATTTACCGGTGACCTCCAGGAAAACCTGGCGGGAAACTTCGGGCTTGGCTTCCGCTACCACTTTGGACTCCACGGGGACTACACCGGGGTAGGTACTACCGACGCGGTGGATACCACTGTGCTGCGCTTCAACGGAGAACTGGAGGCCCGCTACACGATTCTGGGAAGGGCAAACCAGGGCTTATGGGCCGGCGGAGGTATGGGAATGGGCATAATCGGTATCGAAGAGACCCACTACTCATGGGACCCGCTCTATGAAGACCACGACGAAATCGAAACGAACACAGACTCGGAAACCTTTTCCTACGGGCTTCTCTCGGCGGGGTACAGGGGGGTCCTAGGCTCCTTCAGTTTTCATCCCTATATGTCCTTTAAATTCGGCAGCAAGGCTGCCCTTCGAATGGAGGAAGAAGACCGGTGGGCTCCTTCATGGTTTAGAGCGGGCTTTATGATCGGCAGGAGTTATTAGGCAGGCCCCCAGGGGCCGCACATAGAGACTACACATAGGCACGCTGCCTAGGGGCACATGGGCCTTACTCGACCCAGCTCTGCCGGGCAAAGTTCAGCACCCGGTTCTCCCCGGCGGGGTCCCGGAGCACCAAGCTTCGGTACACCGCCTCGATGCGGCGATTGACCTGTGCCGGGCCGCTTCCCTGGATAATCACGTAACCCGCCCGGCCCGTGGAGTTATGCATTGGCCCCACCCTGCGGCCCGGCGGCAGGAGGTAGCGGGCGGAAAGCACCCCCGGGAGCTTCTGCAGAGCCGCCTCGGAGCCGACGGCGGCCACCTCCATGGGCCCGGTAAAAAACAGCAGCACCGACAGTGCCCCAGAGGCGGGGTAGCGAAAGGCCTGCAGCGCGGCGGTCGCTTCGGCGTCGATACCGCCGGGCCGACCCGGGCTGCCCAGGGCCTCGCCAAAGTTCAGCATATCGATATCCACCCCGGTGAGGGCCGGAATAAACTCATCCTCGTAGGCCCCGCCGATACGGGCGGCAACCTCGTTTACCCTCACCCCTTCGGGGCCGATCAGCATCTGAAAATAGAGCGGCCCCTGCCGAATGCCGAAGCCCTCCACGATCCTGCGGCTTATTTCCACAATCTCCCCGCCGTGCTCGGCAAAGCAGCGGCTGGGATAGGTGTGGGCAATGCAGACGCCTATGTGCGGATAAAAGGGCTTGGTAATCCGGTCGGTGATGGTCAGGGGGTACATCCGCCCCTCCCGTACCCAGCCGCTGAAGGTGATCTCCCGGCCGGGATAGAACTCCTCCACCACCGCATAGCCCTCCCGGGAGTAGCTGAGGCTCTCCGGCAGGTACTCGACAACCTGAGCGGCGGACTCCAGCCGAACCACCCCGCGCTGGCCCTGGCTGTCCACCGGCTTGAGTACCAGCGGCGGCCGCAGTCCCTCCAGCTCTTCCAGCTGAACACCGGGGCCCACTATACGATAGGGGCTGTGAGGTATTCCACATTCATCGAACCAGCGCTTCATGTAGCGTTTGTTGGTAAGGGCCAGGGCCTGCTCGACCCTCAGGCTGCGGGGCAGGCCCAGCTGTTCTGCAGCTCGCGTAACCGTCAGCACCGGCTGGTCGGTGCCCAGGGTGGCAATGCCGTCTACCCCGTGGCGACGGGCGGCGGCGGCGGTGGCCTCGGAGTCGAAGGTGTCCGCCTGTACAAAGGCATCGGCAACGGCAGCGCCGGGGGCGGCGGGGTCCATGTCAGAGACAACCGTCCGGATGCCCGCCCGCCGGGCCCGGCGAATGGCCTGCAGTTGTCCCTGACCGCCGCCTACAATCAGCAGTTTCATTGGCAGGCCCCTTCAGAGAAATTCACCAGCTCGGCAACCTTCCACTTGGCCCCGCCGAAGAGGAGGCGCAGGAAGCGGGGGAATACGGGGATATACAGGGCCAACCCGGCAAATACCCGCAACAGTTTCGGCAGAGGATAACGGGCCGGATGCTGGGCGCTATAGGCCGGAGCGGGGGCGTAGTGTACCGGCAGCTCGACGGGACGGGCACCGGCCCGGAAAAACTCCGCCGAGAGGTACAGAAAGCCCCGCGGGTCGCGGCACACCCCCTCGATGAGCTCTCGGTGAAAGGCCCGGAAGCTGGTGGGCCGAACCCCCGCAGCCCGCCCGCCGAAGGCCAGCCGGAAGATCAGGTCCCGGGCCCTCGAGCCGGCCCGGCGCAGGGGACGCACACTGCTGCCAACCGGCACCCCGTACACGAGTCCGACACCGGGGGGCAGGGCTTTAAGCAGACGGGGGATGTCTTCGGGGCGGTGCTGCAGGTCGTCGTCCATGGTCACCACCCTCGGCCCTTGGGCGTGGCAAATGCCGCAGAGGGTGGCCTGCTGCTGCCCGGCGTTACGCTGCAGCAGCACCGCCCGAAGCGCCGGGGGTTGGGGAGGCCCTATCTCCGCCTTCGAATCTGCCTCCGCTTCTGAAAAGAGAGCATCCGCCCCTGAGGCAGCGCTGATGCTTTGACGCAGCCGGGTAGTGGTTTCCTGCTCCGAGCCGTCATCAACAAAGATCACCTCTGAGGCTTCCTGGATTTCCAATAAAACCGGAAGGAGCCGTTCCAGGAGCTGCGGAATTTGCGTGTCGCTGCGGTAGGTGGGTATGACGATCGAGAGAGTGATATGTTTATTCATGGGCCTCCGCTTTTTGTTCCATTTTTTCTACCTTTTTCATAATTTCCTGATACTTTTTTGTGGTGATGGGAAAGAAGCTCAGGACTATTATGCCGCCGATAAAAAAGAGGGCGGGTACGGGGCCGGTGAGTAGACGTATGCCGAACATTGCCGATGCGGATTGTGTGGCTGCCTGGACGCCTCCGATGCTTTCCTGGTATCCGAAGGCGCTGAGCATCCAGCCGCTGAGTCCGATTCCTACGGCTTGACCGATTTTGCTTGAGAAGGTCCACATTCCATAGAAGACCCCCTCCCGGCGCACGCCTTGTTCTGAATAGTCGTATTCGACTACGTCCGGCACGATTGCCCAGGGCATCACGTAGTGCGTCGCGAAGCCGAGTCCTCCGAAGAACATTATGATATAACTGACTTGTATTCCCGTACGATGGCCGATAAAGAAAAACAGTAGTACTCCGGCGGCGAATATGAGCATGCCGATGTTGTAGCTGAGTTTTTTGCCGATGTGTTTGGAGATGCGTACCCATACGGGGATGGCCAGGACCGCCGCACCGAGGAGTATGGGAAGGGCGATTTGAAAGGCGGCTTCGTTTCCGTAGATGTAGCGAAAGTAATATAGCAGCGAGGTCTGTAGTACATTTACCCCGGTCATGTGGAGGGTCCAGGGGATAAGGGCGGTGAGAAAGGTTTTCATGGTAAGGACTTGCAGATACGATTTGAAGATATTCTCCTGCGCGTGGAGCCGAGGTTTCGGTTTTTCCCGGACCGAAAAGACAACGGTGAGCATGGTCGCCGCCATGATCCCCCCGGTTACAAAGCCCATGCCGGTCCAGGCGAGGCGCGTTGACCCGAAGAGATTGACCAGGGGCAGCACGACTGAGACTCCTACAAAGGTCCCCACCACTGCAAAGCTCATTCGGAAGCCGTTGAGTACGGTCCGCTCGTAATAGTCATCGGTAAGCTCCGGGGTGAGCGCTCCGTAGGGTATGTTGACGAGGGTGTAGGCGGTGTTTACCAGACAGTAGGTCAGGGTAGCCAGAATAAAGAGGGCGATCTGGCTGGTGACTCCAAAGGGTATGAATAGGATTCCCATTCCGAAGAAAAGGATTACCGCCCCCACCGCAATAAAGGGCCTGCGACGCCCCCAGCGGCTCCTGCTGCGGTCCGAGATATACCCTACGGTAGGGTCGGTAACCGCATCCCATATTTTACCGATCATTATGGCCGTGCCGGCAAGTCCCGCCGTGATTCCCGCTATGTCGGTGAAATAGAACAAGAGATAAAACCCCATTATTGTGAAAAAGAGGTTTCCGCCGAGGTCCCCAATGCCGTAGCCGATTTTTTTACGCGTGGTGAGTTGTTTCATAATGCCACCACTTTACACTATTTTTCAGTTTTACTCACTATTTTTTATCTACTGGTCCAAACCCTGTGGGCAAGAAAATTGACTCGCCTACAGCGAGAATTTGCCTCTCCTCACATCCACACATATTTCGGCCAAAAGACCCCGTCATTCTTGTCGAGGGTCCCCACCATCCGCGCCCATACCA
>CAZDFY010000090.1:0-10794 GCA_964504785.1 uncultured Sediminispirochaeta sp.
AACTTCACCAAGGAGTGCTCACACGAAAGCACTGTGTTTAAGCCGAATCGTTCTTAAACACTCCCTGGTCCTCAGCATTTTTCTGGGCCTTTACTAAGTGGGTCCGCATCTGAGTGGCTGCTTCGTCGAGGTTTCCGGCCTCTATGGCCCGGTAGATCTTCCAGTGGTCTTCCAGACTCATCTTCGGCTGGCCAGTAATACTGAGGGTTGTCTCCCGGGTTCGGCTGAGCAGACCTTTAGAGACCAGCAGCATCTTCAAAAATACTGAGTTATGTGTTGCCAGGGCAATGGCCTCATGAAACGCATTATCTCCGCCTAAGCCGATCTCACCACTGTCAAGTTCCTGTTCCATTTGCTCCAGGCTTGCACGGATTTTCTCCAAATCCTCAGTCCGCCTCTGTTCAGCGGCAATGCGGGCATACTCCGTCTCGATAACCAGGCGGAAATCCAGCATCTCCAAAATAACCTGGTGTTCCGAACCCAGCATGTCGGAAACCGGATCGATAATCCCGTCAATGGTGATTTCCTTCACATAGGTGCCCCCGTTCACCCCGACATGTGACTCAATAAAGCCCATATTTCCCAGAGTTCGCAGAGCCTCCCGTACAGAGGCCCTGCTCACCTGGAGCTGTTCGGCAAGATCCCGCTCATTCGGCAGCTGGTCACCCGGCTTATAGGTTCCGTTCTTGATTGCAGTTTTAATGCGGTCTAAAACCTGCTCCGAGAGTCTGCTTCGTTTAATAGGCTTCATCTTACCGGTACTCACGAGTTATTTATCCTCTACTTCTTTCAAGGCCCAGTCAAAAGCAGCGTTTATCATCTTCTGGTCGGGAGTCTTGATATATCCCTCCTCCATCATCTGGGCAACCAGTCCGCGGGAGTATTGAATATCCTCCTTGGTCCGCTTATACACCTCATCCCAGCTCATTTCCACTCGTGCCAAGCCCTCCTTAACCGACTGAACGGCTACGTCTGCAGCTTCATGGGGAAACACCTCGGTTTCTTCCATGGTGGCGATGATATTATCAGGAGTTATTCCCCGTTTCTCGGCAAAACGTGCCAGCGAAGTAGCCGCTTCAATCGCCATTTCATCGGATATCTTCTTTGAGCGGGTAAGCAGAGCTCCCTTTAATATACCGGGAAATCCGACTGAGTTGTTTACCTGGTTGGGGAAATCTCCACGTCCGGTAGCTACGATGAAGGCACCCGCCGCTTTAGCGGCATACGGATATATTTCCGGCACCGGGTTGGCGCAGGCAAAGACGATCGGCTTGTTGCCCATCAGCTTGATCGAATCGGGATGCACCACATCCGGGCCCGGCTTTGACAGGGCAATCAGCGCATCCGCACCTTTCATGGCCTCGTTAAACGAATCTATCTTTTTCAGATTCGTAGTCTGACACAGCTCCCATTTACGGTAAAAGCGCGGGTCCTGCTGCACATCCTTCCGGCCGCTGTGCAGAGCGCCTTTTGAATCAAAAACTATCACATTCTCGGGTTTTGCCCCGGCGGTTATCACAATTCGGGCAATGGTAGCATTGGATGCACCTGCGCCAAGGAATACGAGCTTCACATCATCCATTTTCTTATCCGCAAGTTTCACTGCGTTGATAAGACCTGCTAGAGTCACACATGCGGTGCCCTGAGCATCATCATGCCACACGGGTATCTCGGTCTCCTCCCGCAACGTATCCAGCACCTTGTAACAGTTCGGCTGTGATATATCCTCCAGGTTCACGGCCCCGAAGGAGGGCTGCGCCATTTTTACGAAATCGATGATCTTGTCGGGATCATGCTCACCCTTTTCATTGCGGCTGTCGATAGTCAGAGCCGTGGCATCGATTCCGCCCAGATACTTCATCAGAAAGGCTTTCCCTTCCATTACCCCCAAGCCGCCCGGGGGAGTACAGTTTCCATCTCCCAGTACCCGGGTAGAATCACTGACTACCGCAACATAGTTTCCGCGGTTGGAAAGCTCATAGGACTGGTCGTTATCATCACGTATTGCGGTGGAAATTTTAGAAACTCCAGGGGTATACCACACATTGAACCAGTTGAACCCGAAGACACCCGCCTTCGGTATGGTTTGCATCTTACCGCCGTAAAATCTATGGGTATCTTCAGATAGTTTTTTGAGGAACAGGGTTTTCGCCTGGGCAATTTTACCCTCATCGAGCCCCTTGTCCTTCAATTCGTCGTTCACATTCGACAGTTGTTGATTGATCATCGCATTCTCCTTCTTTCTTACTCAAATGTCGGCAGCGTAGAACCGCCGACAGGCATCACATGTACTACTGCATCCGTCCCGTGCTTCTTCAGTGCACTGTCAAGCGCCGCCTGAAGTGTCGGGTGCGGCTTCATGAACAAGCGTTCTACAAAATCCGGTTCCATTTCGGATACCAGGTTTACAGTGGCCCGCTTCATCACCAGCCCGATGGCCGCTGCTTTATGGCCGCCCAACACAAATTTCCGCTGTATTTCAGAGATCATTTCATCCGGCGAGGAAGAATCCAGCATCCAGCGTTCGAAGGTGCTCTCTCCCAAGCCCTCGCCGCAAGCCGCCACTAGGATTATGTCCCCGCCATCCCTCACGGCATACTTGGCATTGTCCAGGGCTTTCTGCGCCTGATACAAATTGATGTCTTTCGGGAACCCCCCGGCCGATACAATGACTACATCACCCTGGCGGGGGAGTTTATATTTGTAAAACGAGTCCAGGAGCTTGCAGCCTTCCCGGTGGGCATCTATCGGGTCCCCGGCAAACGAGCCGACCACATGTTTGTACTCATCCAGTACCACGTTCACAATAAAATCGACGGTGATGAGGGAAGCAACCTCTTCCATGTCCTCTCTCACCGGATTCGATTCAATATTGCCGGTGGAGGCCAGTTCCTGTACCATGTGCCGATGGTTCATCTGTATGGCCGACTCGGTGGATACGCCGGGCATTATGGCCTTGTATCCCCCGCTGTAACCGGCAAAATAGTGGTAGTCGATATTGCCCAGACAAATAAGCCGGTCGGCTTCGGCAACCGGCCTGTGAATGTCCACGGGAGTCCCGCGGCTGGTAGTACCGAGATTCACGATATCTTGCTGATCGCTGTCAACACAGCGTATTCGGTCGTAAATCTCATCGCCCACCAGCTTGCGCATTTCCTCCGCCGTCTGCTTCCGGTGATTGCCGAGGCCGAACACAATGGTAATATCTTCATCCGCCACGCCGATTTCGGTGAGCTCCGCCAGCAGCTCAGGCAGCACTTTGTAACTCGGCATCGGCCGGGTAATATCACTGGTTACAATGACAATAGATTCTCCGCCGCTCACGATCTGTGAAAGCTGAGGAGTTCCGATCGGCCGGCGTATCGATTGGCGGATTATTTCCTGCTCACTCGATTCAGACTCCACTGTTGCCGGATGCATGACTGCCCCGAGGTTTTTCTCCGGTATCTCAACTGAAACCTGTCCCTGTCCGTAATTCAGTTCGACCTTCATTTTTTCACGCTCTTTTTGGCACCCTGTTTGGATGCTTTGTGGATTGCCAGACCTTCAATATCATGCAGCGCCTCCATCAGTGCTTCAGAAACGGTGGGATGAGGATGAATAGCGGCGCCGATTTCTTCTACTGTAACTTCGGCGCTCAGGGCCACTGTCATCTCTCCGATCATATCCGTCGCCCGCGGAGCGACAATCTGGGCCCCCAACAACTCTCCGGTCTCCTCATCAGAGACTATTTTTACGAATCCGGATGTTTCCCCCATGATCATCGATTTACTGTTCGAAGCTATGGGGAAATACCCTTCGGCAACTGGATAGCCGCTCTCCCTCGCTTGTACTGCCGTCATTCCAACCGAAGCGATCTCCGGTCGGGTATAAATACAGGAGGGCACGATATTCAAATTAGTGTGGTTACGCTTTCCGGTAATGTGATCCACCGCCGCTAAACCTTCGGCCGAGGCGGCATGGGCCAGCTGCCAGTTCCCGTTCACATCGCCGATTGCGTAGATAGTGGGCGCAGCGGTTTGAAGGTTGCGGTTTACCTCGATTCCTTTTCGGCCGGTTTTGATGGGGAGATTCTCAATCCCGGGAATTTCGGTAACCGGGCCGCGGCCGACCGCCAGCATGAGTTCAGCCGCCTCTACTGTACTGCTGCCGCCCTCAGTCTCGATGCGGCACTGTGTGACTCCACCATCAGCTAAGACGGAAGTAACCTTCACCCCAGTGAGTATCTCCACCCCGTCCTTCTTCAATGATTTCCGCAGGAGTTCGGCCGCCTCGCGGTCCATCTGCGGCAGCAGCTGGTCCATCATTTCGAGAATGGTAACCTTCACACCCAAATCATTGAGAATTGTCGCACATTCCGTTCCGATTACTCCTCCGCCGATAATGATCATACTGTCAGGGAGGCTTCGGTTCTCTTCGAGCAGGGTCGTACTGGTCCAGTAGTCGACCCCATCCAGTCCGGGAATCGGTGGAACCGCCGGCCTGGAGCCGGTGGCAATGAGTATGTGCTTTGCCTTGAGCCTCTGAGTCGATTTTCCGTCCGCATCCAGAACCTCCAGCGTACTTTGATCCAAAAATACGCCGGTTCCCTTGAACACTTCGACATTGCTGCCCTTGAGCAGGCTCTTCACTCCGCCGACCAGCTTTTTGACCGTTTTGTCTTTGAAGCTGTACAGTTTTTCAAGATTCACCGCCGGCTCGCCGACTTCGATTCCCAGACGGTCGGCCCGCCGGATTTCATGCAACACCTCGCCGGTATGGAGCATCGCTTTTGTGGGTATGCAGCCGCGGTTGAGGCAGGTACCTCCTAAGGCATCCTTCTCTATCAGAGCGGTTTTTAATCCGTACTGTCCCGCCCGGATTGCCGCCACGTAGCCGCCGGGGCCGCCCCCGATGACCACTACATCATATTCTGTTGACATCACTTACTCGCTTATAGCAGTAGATAGGGGTTCTCCAGGAGTGTTTTGATACTCCGCAGGAAGTCCGCTGCCGGAGCCCCGTCGATTATTCGATGATCATAGGTCAGAGAAAGACCGCAGAGCGGCCGGATGACGAGTTCGCCATCTACCGCCGCCGGTTTTTCCTTGATTGCACCGACTGCCAGAATTCCGCTTTCCGGCCGGTTGATTATTGCCGTAAAGCTGTCCAGATCGTACATTCCCAGGTTAGACACACTAAAAGTGCCGCCCTGATAATCTTCTTGAGAGAGTCCGCCGGTCCGGGCCAGTTCCGCCAGCCGCCTGGTTTCACTATGAATGCCCTGAAGTGTCAGCAGGTCCGCATCCCGCAGCACCGGTACGATCAGCCCTTCATCGAGGGCCACCGCTACTCCGATGTTGATCCGGCCGTGCTCGATAATCGCATCTTCAGTCAGCACACTGTTCATCCGCGGGTGCGTCCGCAATGACTCGGCAACGGCCTTGAGGATGATGTCGTTATAGGAAACCTTCACTTCCGCCGCTTTGAGCCGTTCGCGCATCCGAACGGTCTCGGACATATCCACTTCAATTCTGTGCACCGCCTGCGCCGCTGTATCCAGACTCTCCCGCATACGGGCGGAGATAGTCCGGCGCATGCCGGTCAGCGGAATGCTGCGGTCTTCACGGGGTATTGCTGCAAACATGCGGCCGCCCTCGGCCCCGCCTGCGGCCGCGGTGCCGGCTGCGGCGGCATCGACATCCCTTCGGTATATTTTGCCGCGCGGTCCGGTGCCTTCAACACTGCTGAGATCGGTACCGCTTTCAGCAGCATGAATCCGTGCCAAGGGGGTGGCCTTGGGACGGTTTTCAGCCGCTGCCAGCACGTCCCGCTCTATGACCATTCCCTCGGGTCCACTGCCGGCCAGAGCCTGCACATCAAGACCGCGCTCTTCAGCTTTCCAGCGCGCCCGTGGGCTCGAGTAGAACGGCCCATCACTTGTTGCCCGACTGCCGCCGGCAGCCTGTTCCGTAGTCGCTGCTGGCGCAGACGATTCTGCGACGGGGCCAGAGGGGCCGCCCGCTCCACTCTCTGCTATCGCCTCTGCTGGTTCAGTTTCCCCGGTTTCATCTGATTCACTCGAACTCTCCAGCTCGGCCAGAAGGTCCGTGATATCCTCTCCTGCTTCACCGATGAATGCGATTGTTTCGGTGATCGGGACCACATCGCCTTCACCGCGGACAATCTTCAGCAGAGTACCGGCGGCGGGGGCGCCAATTTCAATGGTAAGCTTGTCTGTTTCCATCTCAAAGATCGGGTCGCCCTCTTTTACTGTATCCCCTTCCGCTGCCAGCCAGGAGATGATGGTACCCTCGGTCATCTGAAGGCCCTGTTTGGGCATAATTACCTTTGTAGCCATAACACTTCTCCTCTACTTGTAGCAGACCTGCTTCGCCGCCGTGTGGATATCTTCAACTCCCGGGACCACCGCATTTTCCAGTACCAGACTGAAGGGCAGTGTGCACGGTTTCGCCCCCAGCCTCACCACCGGAGCATCGAGATATTTGAATCCCGACTCCATGATCTGCGATGCAATTTCCGCGCCGACACCGTTGTTCTTGTGGGCTTCGTGCACCACCACCGCCCGGCCGGTCTTTTCTATAGAGTGTAGAAGGGTATCAAGGTCCAGCGGCAGCAGAGTGCGCGGATCGATTACTTCGGCTTCAATGCCTTCCGCCGCCAGTTTTTCAGCCGCCTCTAAGGCCCGTCCGACCATCAGGGAGGTGGCAATGATCGTCACATCCTTGCCCTGCCTGCGTACCGCCGCCTGGCCGAAGGGTATGGCGAACTCCGGATCATCGGGGACCTCTTCGCTGGTGGCATACAACGCCTTGTGCTCAATGAACATAACCGGATTGTTGTCGCGAATGGCGGTCCGCAGCAATCCGGCGGCATCCGAGGCCGTCGATGGCATGGCAACTTTGAAGCCGGGAATATGGGTAAAGAAGGCCTCGACACTCTGCGAGTGGGTACCGGCGTTGCCGCGGCCGATTCCCTGCTGGCCTCGTATTACCAGCGGAAGCGAGGCGCGTCCGCCGTACATATAGCGCAGTTTTGCCGCCTGGTTCAGCAGCTGATCCATGGCTACATACACAAAATCAAGATACATAAAATCGAGGATCGGCCGCATACCGGTGAGGGCTGCTCCGATTCCGGTACCCACATAGCCGGCTTCAGCAATGGGGGTGTCACGGACACGCTCTTTGCCAAACTCCTGCTGCAGCCCGCGGGTACAGCCGAACACTCCCCCGAGGGCTCCGATGTCTTCACCCATTACAAAAACAGATGAATCCGCCCGCATCTCTTCTGCAATGACATCTTTTATAGCTGCTGAATACTTCTTTTTGCTCATTTAGTTTTCCCCCTCGTCATACACATTGTCGAGTACTGTTGCGGGATCGGGCTCCGGACTCTTCAGTGCAAACTCTTCGGCCTCATCAATCAAAGTGTCGATTTCCTGGTGCTTTTCCGTAATCTGCTTCTCAGAGAGGATTTTCTTTTCCTGCATATGCTCTTCAAGCCGCTTGATGGGGCATTTTTGTTTCCACTCTTCTACTTCTTCCCGGGTACGATAGACTTCGGGGTCGCCGGTCCAGTGGCCCTTCCAGCGATAGGTTTTGGCTTCGATAAGGGTCGGGCCCTCACCGGCCCTGGCACGCTTGATCGCCTTCTTAATCGCTTTTTCCACTGCGAATACATCGTTGCCGTCCACTACCTCGCCGGGCATGTCGTAAGCTGCCGCCCGCACGGCAATATCCTTCACCGAGGTAACCGAATCAACGGCCGTAGTCATTCCATACTGGTTGTTCTCACAGATAAAGATGGCCGGCAGGTTCCAGATCGAGGCAATATTCAGCACTTCATGAAAGATGCCCTCATTGGCCGCCCCGTCACCGAAAAAGCTTACGGCCACCTGATCGGTTCCCCGCAGCTGGGCGCTCAATGCAGCCCCGTTTGCATGGGGAATACCGCCGCCGACAATTGCATTCGCGCCCAGGTTTCCGCTTTCCACATCGGCGATGTGCATCGACCCGCCCCGGCCGCCGCAGTAACCGGTCTCTTTACCCATCAACTCGGCCATGGCCTTGTCCGGCCGGGCGCCCTTGGCGATCGCATGGCCGTGTCCGCGGTGGGTGCTGGTGATATAATCGTCCTTTCTCAGATAAGCGCCCACTGTTGCCGCAACGGCTTCCTGGCCGATACTGAGGTGGACCGATCCCCTGAGCTTGTTTTCTTCAAATAGGTGCAGTGCCTTCTCTTCGAACTTTCGAATCGTCAGCATCGTGTCGTACACCTGCAAAATCATCTGTTTGTCCATTACTACTCTTCCTCTACACTAGGGTTTTTACTATTCGCAGTATATCTTCGGTGCTTTCGGCGATGTGAACGCCGGCAGCTCGAAGCTTCTCTTCCTTGCTTTCGGCAGACCCCTCCCCATCCGGAGAAACAATCGCCCCGGCATGTCCCATGCTGGTATCTTTGGGAGCATTTTTTCCTGCGATAAGGGCAATAACCGGTTTGCTCACATTGGCTTTGATGTACTCGGCGGCCAGCTCCTCTTCACTTCCGCCTATCTCTCCAATCATTATCACTACATCGGTATCCGGGTCCTCTTCATAGAAAGGCAGGATGTCGACAAAGGTTGAACCGGGAATCATGTCTCCACCGACTCCGACTACCGTCGACTGTCCGATGCCGGCATTCTTCAGAAGAAACACCGTTTCATAGCAGTTGGTGGCGCTGCGGCTCATTACCCCTACCCGACCTTCAGAGAAAATCCGGTGGGCCATGAAGCCGGCCTTGGCCTTACCCGGTGAAATCACCCCGAAGGAGTTGGGACCGATCAGCCGGACGCCTTTCTCTTTGGCCAGGTGGTGCAGCTTGAGCATATCGTGTACGGGGGTTCCTTCGGCGATGGTCATCACCAGGGGAACGCCGGAAACAATAGCCTCATACGCCGCACCGTAGAGAAACTTTGGGGGCACAAACAGTACAGAAGCATTAGCCTGGTGCCGCTCCATCGCCTCACGCACCGTGTTGTAGACCGGCACCCCCAGCACCTCAGTGCCGCCCTTGCCGGGGGTTACACCGGCAACCACCTGGGTTCCGTATTCCTGCATCTGTTGCGTATGAAAAGTTCCCTCACGGCCGGTAATCCCCTGCACTATTAAACGTGTGTTCTCGTCAACGAAAAAACTCATACCTTCATACCCTCCGCCAGCGCATCAACGCCTGCATATAGTCCATCCACCAGCTCAATATTTCCGCCGATATCGCGTATAATCTGAAGCCCCTGCTCTTTATTGGTTCCCTCCAGCCGGATTACGAGTCGGTTGGCATCGATGTGTTCAATACTTTGTGCAACTCCGTTGGCAATCTCATCGCATCGGGTGATCCCCCCGAAGATGTTGATAAAAATCGTGTCGACCAATGGGTTCGAAGCAACTATCTTGAGGGCCTCCTTGATCCGGTCGGCAGTCGCACCGCCGCCGAGGTCCAGGGCACAGGTCACTTCCATCCCTCTTTTTGAGATGAGGTCGATGGAGGACATAATCATTCCCGAACCGTTGCTGATAACTCCGATATTTCCCGTATCTTTGATGGGTATATAGAGAAAATCGAATTTCCGGGCTGCCAGTACCAGCTGGTTTTCCGTAATCTCATCCCGAAAGGCTTCTATCGACGAGTGGCGATACAGCGAGTTGTCATCAATGTCCACTTTTCCGTCGAGGGCCTTCAGATGTCCCGCTTTGGTCACCACCAGGGGATTGATCTCTGCCAGCAGACAATCATACTGCACATACATCCGGTACAGATGCCTGCAGATGCTCTTGAACTCCTCTGCGTACTGCGGATCCAAACCGGTTCTGTCAATGACGTACTGCAGGATAAAATCCTCTATCTCGTCTCCCGGCGGTAGAATTACCTTGGCAACCTTGTCGGGATTCTTTTCAGCGATTTCATTAATATCGACTCCGCCTTCGGGGCTGAAAATCATTACCCCCAACTTGGTTTTGCGGTCCATCGTAAAGCTGAGATACATCTCTTTGGAAATGTCCACCTTCTCGGTTATGAATATCCGGTTTACCTCGAGCCCCTTAATGGTCATCGAGAGAATTTCTCCGCCCTTCTGGATGAGTTCGGCTTTGTTCTGTGCAAATTGAATACCCCCGGCCTTTCCTCGGTTTCCCGTCTGTACCTGCGCTTTTATAACTACAGGATACTCGATCTCGCGGGTATCACTTTCGAGTTCCTCCACAGAGGAGACAGTAAAGCCGTTGATCGAGGGAACTTCGAACTCATGAAACACTTCATGCGCTTTGTACTCCAATAGTTTCATTCGACTTACTCCTTATACCTCTTCCCACAACTCTTCATCAGTCGGGACAACCGGGTTTTTCATCACCTTTGCAACCCGGGTAATGTTCAGCAGGTGCTTGTAGTAGAAGTTTTCAGAAATACTGTTGTTTCCCCAAGACCCGCACCCGAGGGTACTGGTGGCATTCAAGCCGTTCACAAAATTGCCGCCGTTATGGGTTGCACAGGGCTGGTTCACGATAACCCGGCTCACCGGCACCCGCAGACCCATTTCCCTGATATGATCATCATTGTGCGAATGGATGGATACCGAGTGGCCCTTTCCTTCCAGCTCCAGGTTTTCGATGGCAATATCGATCGCCTCCGAGAACTTTTCATACTTAAAGGGGGTAATAACGGGAAACATTTTCTCTTTCCGCAGCAGGCTGTCTTTCTTCCAGGACTCTTCCGGAATAACTATCACCTTGGTTCCTTCGGGAATTTCAACTCCCGAGG
>CAZDFY010000090.1:10894-13117 GCA_964504785.1 uncultured Sediminispirochaeta sp.
GACTCTTCCGGAATAACTATCACCTTGGTTCCTTCGGGAATTTCAACTCCCGAGGCCTTGGCGATATGCTGAACAGTCTGGCCGACCATTTCTTTGTTGGTTTTGCCTTCCGGAAACAGCGTATTGAGCAGCTTTTCCCGGTCGGCTTCCTTCTCTATCCAATAGCCGCCGTAGGCCTCTACCTCTTTCCGCATTTCTTCATACCGGTCTACAGGCGTGATGATGGTCTGCTCGCCGGAGCAGATAATCCCCTGGTCAAACACTCTCCCGTCGATGATCATCTTTACGGCTGCTTTCATATCCACGTCGGCGTCGATGATGGTCTGCACGTTTCCCTGACCGACACCATAGGAGGGTTTCCCGCTGGAATAGGCGGCTTTCACCATGCCCGGCCCCCCGGTTGCCACAATGACATCGACATTTTGCATCAGCAGCTTTGTTCTCTCAACACTCGCCCCGTCTACGTACTGGATGAGGTTCTTGGGAGCACCAAGCTTCGCAATGCGTTCATTCCACTTATCGACAAGATATTTTGTTGTCTTTTCAGCTCTCGGATGCGGTGCAACAATAATGGAGTTCCTGCCCTTGATTGCAGCCATGGCATTTGCCATAGGAGTGACTTGCGGATTTGTAGTTGGCTGTATGGCACCGACCACGCCTACCGGCTTGGCAATTTCAATAATGCCGGTCTCCTCATTTTCACTGATAATTCCGATAGACTTTTTATCTTTGAGACTGTGCCACATAATACGAGCTTTCCCGAGGTTCTTTTTTGTCTTGTACTCGAGCCCGCCCATGCCGGTTTCCTTCACCGACATTTCCGCCAGCTCTTCAGCATTATCAAACACGTATTTGGCAATCTCCCTGACAATCCGGTCGACTTGGATCTGATCAAACGACTCGATTTCTTTCAAGGCTTGTCGGGATTTCTGAACTAAGTCCTTAATATACTCCATATCATTCATACTACACTCCTTTTGGCTGTCCTTTTTAATGGTCATACCATTATACTATTATACCCTCACCCTTACGTCAATAAATTTCACATAGAAATCGTTATTATTATAGAAGAGACGAGCAACCCCGTCCTCCGCGGGTGGTGGCCGGAGGTTCGGGGTGCCCGTCGGGGTGCTCAAATGACTAGCCTCTCGGGAGGATGTTGCCGGCAGTGGGAACAGAGATGAGATCTTTCGAGGGGAACTTACTCAGCTGTCTTGCTCCGTCCTTCTCGATAACGAACATCTCTTCAATACGGGCGGCATCATTACCGGAACCGTTGTAGGTCTCCAGCGCAAATACCATCCCCTCTTCAAGGGTTTCCGGGTGGTCTATACTGAACCATCGGCTTATGACCGGCTTCGCCCAGTGGGTGATGCCGATTCCATGACCGAGTTCCAGGGCAAAAGCCGCCGCCTCACTCTCAAGTCCGAGGGTGTGGGCTTCGGGCCATTGTCGGGCGATATCGGCGGTGCTCACCCCAGGTTTGAGCATATCCGCTGCGCTGAACAGCCAGTCGTAGGTGGTTTTATAAATCTCCAGTTGCTTTTTGGAGGGAGGTCCAACTACAAAGGACTGGTAATAACAGGTATGGTACCCGTTGAATACACTCACGATATCGATAAATATCATATCTCCCATGCGAAGCATCCGGTCGGAGGCATCATGGGGATGAGGATATGAGCGGTTACCGGTAATCACATTGATATTCTGGATCTCTTCGCCGCCGAGCTCATAGATCCTCTTGCGCATCAGTCCATTGAGCTCGTTCTCCGTGACTCCCGGTTTTGCGTGCGTTATTACTTCCCAGAAAGCCGCTTCATCAATGGCAATTGACATCTCAATTAAGTCGACTTCCTCTTTCGTCTTGATTTTCTGGGCTTCCAGAATTGTCTGCTGCCCGTCGACGACCTTTAAGCCCTCTTCCTGCAGGGCAAGGATAAACGGGATTTCGGTGATATCAATACCAAGGGGCTCTTTCTCTACGCCCCACTCGGTGAGTATACGCTTGAGCTCTTTGGCGAAATTTTTCGCATGGGCATACACCACAGGTCTCGGAAAAGAACCTCGCATGGCACCGCCGGTAAAGGGAAAAATTCGATCGGCAATCCACGGGCAGAGCTTCTTTTTCGCTTCGATTGCACTCCCAGCTTCATAGAGAATCGGCTCCTGATCGGCAGACACCAGGGTTGCCCTGGCCAGCTTGTTGTTCATCCAGTCGTTGAG
>CAZDFY010000091.1:0-3241 GCA_964504785.1 uncultured Sediminispirochaeta sp.
TCCTGCACTACTATACACTATAACAGCTGTTGGTGAAAAAACAATTTTCTGTTGGCAGGTAGTTTCAGGAGAATACGAGAATACCTGTTTTGTTGAAGCTTTGTGAAGAAAAGCGCGGCCCGAAGGTACGTACAGGAGGAAGCTTTCCCTCCGGACCGCGCTGAACCGTGAGGGTTTTAACAGAGGCTGCCGGTATAGTAGCCGCGGAGTGTATGCCCCGCTGAGTTTGGCCTCGCGGGCCGGGAGGTTCCCATGATGCCGGGGAACTGCGGTGTCATTGCATATGCAACTTCCCGGGGGCTATGCTTACCCTTGACCGGAAGGCTCATGGCGTTTTTAGGTGTTCTTACGCTATTTTTTTCCATAATAAATCTCCTATTATTTTATGCCTGCCTCGATGTTTACTTGAGGGAGGGCAGCTTCAGCTTTTTTAACGGCTGCTTCGGGATATTCGTAGTCTTCGAGCTCGCCGGAGAGATAGGCCTGGTAGCTGGACATGTCGAAGTGTCCGTGGCCGGAGAGGTTGAAGAGGATGACTTTTTCCTGTCCGGTTTCGGTGCAGGCCTTGGCGGCGCGGATGGTCGAGGCGATGGCGTGGGCCGATTCGGGGGCAGGGATGATGCCTTCGGTTTTGGCGAAGAGCATGGCCGCTTCGAAGGTTTCGATTTGCTTGAGGGCTTCCGAGCGGACGACCCCGGCGTGTGTGAGGATGGAGACGATGGGTGCGGCGCCGTGGTAGCGGAGGCCGCCGGCGTGGACGGTGGGGGGTACAAAGTCGTGGCCCAGGGTGTACATGCGGGTGAGGGGGATGTATTTGCCGGCGTCGCCGTAGTCGAAGGCGTAGAGGCCCTTGCTGAGGGTGGGGCAGGCCAGGGGTTCGGAGGCGATGATGTCGATGTCGCGGCCGTTCATTTTGTCGAGGATGTAGGGGATGGCGATGCCGCCGAAGTTGCTGCCCCCGCCGTGGCAGCCGATGATGACGTCGGGCTGCAGGCCGAGGCTGTCGAGGACCTGTTTGGTTTCGTTGCCGATGACTGTTTGGTGCATCAGCACGTGGTTGAGGACCGAGCCGAGGGCGTAGTTGGTGCCCTCTTCGGCGGCGGCCAATTCGACGGCCTCGCTGATGGCCATGCCGAGGGAGCCTGGGTAGTTGTCCGGGTCCTCCAGGAGGCGGCGGCCGACTTCGGTGTTTTTGGAGGGGCTGGGCTGTACATCGCCGCCGTAGGTCTGCATCATGATGCGGCGGGCGGGTTTTTGATCGTAGCTGGCCCGGACCATAAAGACGCGGATGTCCATGCCGAAGCGCCCGCCGGCGAAGGAGAGGGCGCTGCCCCACTGGCCGGCGCCGGTTTCGGTGGTCAGGCGGGTGATGCCGGCCTGCTTGTTGTAATAGGCCTGGGGGATGGCGGTGTTGGGTTTGTGGCTGCCGGTGGGGCTGACCCCTTCGTGCTTAAAAAAGATTTTAGCGGGGGTGCCGAGGGCCCGCTCGAGGAACTTGGCCCGGATGAGGGGGGTGGGCCGATACAGCGAGTAGGCCTCGAGGATATCTTCGGGGATGTCGATTTCCGGTTTTTGGCTGACCTCCTGCTCGAGGAGGGAGTCGGGGAAGATGGACTGCATCGCCTCTAAGGGCACTGGGGTGCCGTCGGCGGGGTTGAGCATCGGCGCCAAGGGTTCGGGCAGGTTGGGGATGATGTTGGTCCACTTTTTGGGAATGTCCTCGGTTGCGAGTTGAAAGATTCGTCCGTCTGATTTCATGATGCTGCTCCTTTTGTGTTGTTCGGCCCGGAGGCGCTCTGTGCGGGCTCCGCGGCCGGCGGCCGGACGGTTTATGTGACCGTCGGGGCCATTTCTACCGCTGGTTGGCCGGTTTTTACCGGACGGTTTATGTGACCGCCGGCCTGGTTTTTTGGGGCCGGCCGGATACAAAAAAAGCCCGGCACCTATAAAGGCCCGGGCTCTTACTTGCCATAAAAAAACCGCGGGCGGTTACCTCTAATTGAGAGGACCCTCCGCGGCCTTACCGGAATACGCTTTTTCTAGCGGGGTCCGGAACGCGGTGCCTCTCCGCAATTCCGCCACCACCAGGAGTACATGGTTGTAATGTTTTTTAGAAATACTCTCTTGCTCATCGATTGTTACTATACATAGATACACCATTTTTGTCAAAGGGTTTTTGTTTTTTTTTGAAAATTTTCGCGTGGGGGGGGATGAGCAACTTTTGTACGGGCTGTGGCGGCAGATCAAATCAATGCTTTGAAGATCTCTACGGCAGGTTCGATGAGTGTGTCGGGAAAGTCGAAGCCGGTGGTGTGGAGGCCGGGGCTCTCTTCACCACTCCCGATGAAAAAGATACAGCCCTTGTGGTACTTGAGGTAGTATCCGAAATCTTCACTACCGCGGAAGGCTTCCGGCAGATGGCGGACCGGGATGCCGATCTGCCCGCAGGCGGCGGCCACTTTCTGGATGCTTTTGTTGGGATTCACGGTTTCCGGGAATACGTCGCTCTCCTCGCTGCGGTAGTGCAGGCCGTAGCGTGCGGCCTCCTGCCGGGCGTGCCCCTCGATGTCCTGTTGAAGGCGCTCGAGTTCTGCTTCGTACTGGGCCCGCAGGGTCAGGCGCAGCAGCCCCGAACCGGCGGAGGTGCCGAAGGCCTTCTCGCCGAGGACTACCTGCACGATGGTGCAGAGGACGGTGCCCTGGAGGTTTAGTCGGGCGGCGATATCCCTGATGTTCTCGAGTTGTTCGATGAGGCGGGCGATCGCAAAGGCGGGATTTATGCCTTCCTCCGGCATACTGGCATGTGACTGCTTTCCCTCGAAATACATGCTCAGACCTTTCGAAGCGAAATGAACGAGCCCCGTTTTGAGCCCAACCGAGCCTGTCGGCAGGCCGGGGAAGACATGAAAGGCGTAAATCTCTTCAATCTTATGGGAATGTGCATGTGCTTTTAGTGTGTCTGCGCACTCCCTGGCGCCGACGCCGATCTCTTCGGCGTGCTGAAAGATAAAGTATACGTCCCGTTCGGCGCCGCTGTGGTCGATTTCCAGCGCCAGCGCGGCCAGGGTGGCGGCATGCCCGTCGTGGCCGCATTTGTGGCCGACCCCCGGGGTTTCGGAGCGGTAGGCGGCATCGATGTTGTCCTCTACGGGCAGGGCGTCGAAATCGGCCCGGAAGGCTATTGGTGGGGTTTGATCCGGGGTTTGATCCGGGCCAAGGATCGAGGCGGGCGAGCGGTAAC
>CAZDFY010000091.1:3341-12647 GCA_964504785.1 uncultured Sediminispirochaeta sp.
GGGGTTTGATCCGGGGTTTGATCCGGGCCAAGGATCGAGGCGGGCGAGCGGTAACGGGCATAGAACCAGCGGCCCTGGTCGACTATCTCCAGTCGGGTATGGGTTTCAAGAAACCGCTGCAGGTGGGCCCGGGTCCATTCCTCCTGCATTGAGAGTTCCGGGTGCCGGTGGAGTGCGTGGCGCAGTTGAATTGCTGTTTTCAGGTTTTCAGGCTGCATTGGTTTTTCTCTTTTTATGGTGAGGAGTGTGCAGCAAGTGGGATTATGTCCGGTTCCCGGGCACAGCTGAGCCATATCTTTTTCATGTATATATGGTATTTCTGGATGATAGGGCTGTCAATATTTTTTGACTGCATGCGAATGCAAGGAGGTGAAAAATGCGAGTGTTTCGATTGTTCTTAAGCATTTTTCTTCTCAGGACAGTTATGACGATTATAAGCTGAGGCTATTCAGGTAATTAGTGCAAGTGTGTTTTTTCTTATTCCGCCAAGACTGCTTCAATAATATCTGAGACAGCGGTGTCGAAGTTTTCCAAAAAGCTGCAGTCGATACAATTAATCTGTTCGAGCATACTTTTTGGAAAACTTTTCAGTCTAACTGCCAGATCCTCGTTTGTAAAACCCGCTTTTTGATGAGCTGCATTCAGGATTTCGGGCCATGAGAAATTGTAGTAGGTATAAATCAGTACAATGTCAAAGATATCTTTTGGATTGTCTCTACCGATTACTGCGGTGAGTTTGTTCGCCAATATATTTTCAATATTGTCAATGAGGTAGTTTTTCTCAGTTAAAACCGGATCCTTATAGCGGAAAGGGCCGTCATTTACAAAATCGATTTGAAGTTTTTTATTGACAATAAGTCTCAAGAAGTTCTTTGTTTCTACTTCAATAGAGATTATATGCGTGTTCTTGAGAGCTGCTCGAATATTGCGAAGGGCAAAGGCAAATCGAGGAGAATCATTAGCAAAAAAGTCCAAGTCATCGGAATATCGTTTAGCTTGGTAGAATCGGTTAAGACAAGTGCCTCCGGTTAAATAGAACTCTGCTTCGACGGCAAAAACTGCATCCAGCACTTGGTCCTGCAGGGCGTACATATCCTTTATGCGGTCCACTTGAGTTCACCTATTTTTAATTCCTTGTCTAGAAAGAATACCTCGGAAATATTTTTTCGCCGAAAGGCATGGTCGTAATTAAAGCTGGGAGGACGATACTCTTCTATCAATAAGCGCAGATCTTTATGGCTGAACAGCTGCAAATCGAGCAGATAATGGGAACTATTCAGAAGGATTTTCTCGAAGAGCTGCTTTTTCTTACGCAGATCATCTCCAGCAAGTATTTTTTGTAGTTCTTCTTTAGCTATGTTACTGTCCCAAAAACATTCTCGGATAATTCGATCATAGTTTGCCATATCTTTATCATACCAGTGCCGGCTACTGGGCGCAAGCCGGGAACGGTATGACCGTATGACCTGTACCTCTAATTTTGGAAGTTCTAGAACCTCCAAAACTAGAATTGGTGCGGTACGACGGACGCCGGGCTGTGGGCCTGCATGTGCTGCTCAAGACGGCGGGTGGAAAAAGTGCGGCCGTGGGCCGGGTAGATTCTACGAACACCAAGCTTCAGTACACTCCGCCATGAGCGGTAGACTTGCTCTATGTCTTCGTTGAACAGGGTACAGTATTGTGCGCCGGCAAAGTTGAGAAAGCGGGCTGCCATATCTCCGCAGAACAGAGTGCCCTCCGGCAGCAGCAGGGACTGGCTGTCGGAGGTGTGCCCCGGCGTATACACCGCTTCTGCCTGAAACCCGAGCAGCTCACTCAGGTCGCTGCGCTCTTTACTCAGCCGAATGTCCTGCGGCCGCAGGGTAAGCGGAGGAAAGCTCAAGTCCCACTTCGGGCTCATACGGCGTTTTAGGTGATAAAGGGCCCTGATACGGCGGTTCAGCAGAGTTCCGCCGGTGGAGGTGTTGTTGTGTCCGGCTGCCAGCAGCGGTTCAGCCTCCGCCCGGGTGATTATGATGACCGCCGGGTTTTCGTCTAACAAGCGGGCAGCAAAGCCGGCATGGTCGTCATGATGGTGGGTCAGAAACAAATATTTTATCTGCTCAATCTGCAACCCATTTCGATCAAGTTCCCGGCGAAATCTTTTGTACTCATTTTTATAGCCGGTATCGATCAAGGTATAGATTCCGCCTTCGCCCTGCAAAAGATACAGCCGGGTCATACTCAGTTTTATTATTTTCATAGTATACCTCCTGACAGCAGAAAGATTGCCCCGCCGTGGGAAAGCACCGCCGGCAGAAGCCCCCAGCGCATGCAAATCAGACCGGCAATTACTCCTTCGTATAGGGTAAACAGCAGCAGCGGGGCGCCGGCTGATGTAACGGTCACGGCCAGAAAGGCATGGCCGGCGGCGAAGGCTATACCCGACAGCAGGGCGGCCCGCAACCGGGGCAAGCCGAGATCGGTCTGTAGATAATCCTGAAGAAAGCCCCTGAAGAGCAGTTCTTCGTAAAAATTTCCTAGCAAAGCTACGGCGGCAATTGCCGGCAGAAGCACAGGTGCTACACCTCCGCCCCGCAGAGCTAGTGGTGTACCGGTATACACCAACAGAAGGGGGGCGGCGGTAAGTACGGCGCCTATCAGGCCGGCGGCCATTCCGGCGGCATTGGCGGCGGTCAGGCTCCAAGTAGAGTGGCAGTATGTTGGAATCTGCGGCTGCTTCGTCCGCACCTGCGGGCCCGTGTGGACAGGCGGTCTGCGAATCCACTCGATCCGTGCTCTCCACTGGGGTTCAGCCAGCAGCATAGCTCCCGCCGCCGCGCCGCTGCCGGCGGCAATCATCAGCAGTAAGACCCATGAATCGATAAAGCGAATCCAGAAAAAGCCTTCCGTACCGAAACTCCACAAGCCGAGGGGTGTCATTGTATCACGGATTACAATAAACAGGGCAATGAAGACGGTAATGCGGAGCCCGGTAGCCCGGCGCGGGAGTGCAGCGAGCAACAGAATCAGTGCCGCAATTCCCGGAGCGACTCTCAACCCATATGTGATCATTAAATCCATTGAAACCTCCATGGCTCTATAATATGAACTATTGTTCACATTTATCAAGAGTTAATACGAATAAAAGTTCACATTTTTAGATTTTTCTGCTACTCTGTTGTTCTGTCTGTGCAGTTGCTGGAAGTATCGCTTATCATTGGCAGCTCACCGAGAAAAGGAGCCTTGTGTGCAGAAAAAGCCCCGTATCCCGAAGCAGGACCGCAGCATTGCCACCAAACAGCAGCTGTTCCAGGCGGCCCTCGAGCTGTTTGCCGAGCAGGGGTATCATCATACTACTACCAAGAAGATTGCCGCCAGGGCGGGGATTGGGGTGGGTAGTTTCTATGCGTATTACAAAAACAAGAAAACTCTGTTCTTAGAGGTAATTCAGTATTATTACCAGCAGATACAGCAGACCGCCTTTCCGGGGAATCTTGACCACAGTGCCGTTGAAGAGCCCCGTGAGTTTCTCGGCACTCTTCTCCGGCAGCTCTATGACGCCCACGACATCTCGCCGCAGCTGCACCGGGAAATAACCGGCATGCGCTACAGCGACCCGGAGGTTGACCGGCTGATCAGCGCAGAGGAGACGAAAACGATCGGCGCTATCCGGCAACTGATCGAGCAATTGGGGCCCGCCCTGAGCGTAGACGATCCAGAGGCCGCGGCGTACATTGTGCACCGCTCGGCGGAGGAAGTGATACACTCCATAAAAATCTTCGGTTCTTCGGTGGAGTCGGAGCGGCTTCTGGCGGAGCTGCAGAGGATGCTGGGTCGATATTTGTGTGGGCCCTAGGGCCCTAGGGTTGATTAACAAAGGCTTTATAAATGTTAAATTTTTACGTAGGATGAGTGCTGTGAATGAACCCCACGTCGCCGACAGCGGCAACCAAGTACACGGCCGCCTGCAGATATTTACTCGGCCCGAGCAGGCCCGGCTGATCAGCCGGCCGAACCGCTTTGTAATGATAGTGGAGGATAAAAACGGGGTGCGACGGCGGGCCCATTGTCCGAATCCGGGGAAGCTGATCGAGTTTCTGCTGCCCGGACAGCCCCTGCTCATCGAAGGGCATGCGAATCCGGATAGGAGCACCGATTGTACCGTTGTTGCCGTTGAGTATAAGGGAAAGGTACTATTTCTGTATTCGGCCAAGGCGAACGACATCGCCTCTTCGCTGGTGCTTCCGCAGCTGCACCCGGCGGGAGAGATTGTTCCCGAGTGGAAGGTGGGCAATTCACGGTTTGACTTTCTCATCAGGGACCGGCAGGACCTGCTGGTGGAGGTAAAATCCTGCAGTCTTTCCGAGTACGGGGTGGCCATGTTTCCCGATACCGCCACCGCCCGGGGCAGCCGTCATGTGGAGGAGCTTAGCGGACTGGTATCTCGGGGCCACGCGGCGGAGGTGCTGTTTATTCTCTCCCATGAAGATACCCAGCGCTTCATGCCCAACCCCCATACCGACCCCCTGTTTTGTCAGGCCCTGCATCGGGCGAACAGTGTAATGCCGGTACGTGCCGTTTCGGTTCGTACTGACCGGCAGGGGTATGTGCAGGTAGTCAACCCCAATGTTCCCATCGATACTGCCACCCCGGCGCTGCGGGCCCGGGAAAACAGCGGGGTATACCTGCTGCTTATTCGGCTGGATGCCCCCTTTACCCTACCAGTACAGCGCATCGGCCGGCCCGTCCTGCAGCCGGGCTGGTATGTGTATGCCGGCAGCGCAAAAACCAACCTGCAGCAGCGAATTGCCCGGCACTTGCGTAAGAGAAAAAAAATGCACTGGCACATCGATTACCTGCTTCAGCAGAGTTCATCGGTAAAGGCCTTTCCGATTCGGACCGCCGAAGATCTGGAATGCACACTTGCCGGGGATATTTCTAAAAACGCCGATTCCCAGGTGAAGGGCTTCGGCTGCAGCGACTGCAGCTGTAACTCGCACCTGTTCTATTTTCCCGGGAATCCCCTGCACAACCGGGGAGTGCTGGATACCCTGTTTTATTATCGGCATGTGGGGTTTATGGATGCATAGCCACACTATTAATGTGGATAGCCACCGCCCCTTTGTGTGCAAGCGCCGCCGGTGTCCACCGGCTTGTCCCTTCATTCTAGTTCGAATTTCAACTCACTCTTTGTCCCGTTCTCTTTTTCGATAGAAAAGGTTCCTTCAAGTTGTTCAGCGAGCATCTTTACTAGAGTAAGTCCAAAACCCGGCGATTTATTTTTATCATTTCTTTCTTCTATACCCATGCCGTTGTCTCGAATGGTGAGGCTTACCAGATTTCCAGTCTTCTCGATTTCGATTACAATACGACCTTTATTCTTCTCTTTGAAGGCATACTTGAAAATGTTTGTTAAAAGCTCATTTAAAATGATGCCGAGGGGGATCGCAATTTTCGAACTGAGAGTACAATCGACAATTTTCTTTTCGATGTGTATATTTTGACTTTCAGGAAACACCGCAACAAGTGAATCTATCAGACTCTCGCTGTAGGTTTTTATGGAAACTTCCCGATACTCTTTGCCGATAAGCAGCTTTTCGTAAAGCATGCGAATGCTATCAACCCGGGAGATAGCGTCCTGCAATGCAGATTTAGCAAAAGCATTATCGGTAGAGCTTGCCTGCATAGACAGCAGGCCTTCAATTTGGGAAATATTGTTTTTTATGCGGTGGTGGACTTCCCTAAGAAGGATTTCTTTTTCCGAAAGCTGCCGATTTATTTCTTTTTCTGCCCGGGTGCGCTTGGCAATATCGCGGGAAAGCTTTATTTTGCTGTAACTAAGGGATGAAATCATATCGGCAAGCTTTGCGTAAAAGGCAATCGCCGAATTGACCGTTTTCCGGCTAAAGCGCGGAACGCGATCGAGGGCTTCGAGGTACTCCGTCTCATCAAATCCATACCGACGGGCCTGTCTTCTAAACAGCTCGTAGTCGATAGTCTCATCCTCGTAAAAAAACTGTCCAATATAAATATTACCCAGATGCTTTCCGTTCACCTCGATGGGGGTGGCTATGTCCCACATATTGTTCTTGCAATGGTAGGCTTTAAACGACCCCGCCGGTACACCACTTGAGAGGGCGAGATCGCTCTCTATGCAGTTTTTTGCAGTTTCTGGATGGGCCCGGTGGAACTTTTTGCATATATCCTGCCAAGCGACACCGACCAGTACCTTTCCGGAAGTGTCAAGTATAGCTCCGCCGATGTTCGAGAAGCTGTAAAAATCCTCCATCATTTTTTGTAATCCTTCGCAATCGATGATATCGGCAAGATTCAGAGCTTCAATATCCCCTTCGGGTTCAAGAATTGCCCCAAGTTTTTTTCTGACGGTCGCTTCGCTTTCTCTCAGCCGGTCCTCCGCGTACTTGCGTTCGGTGATGTCTCGGGTGGTGAATAAAATTTGTTCAGGGATGTTGTATCTATTATTTAGTAGTGTCCCTGTAGTTTCAAACCAGAGGTATTCCCCGTCAATTCGTTTATATCTGTATTCAACCTTGCGCGTTTCTTCTGATTGTAAAAATTCGGCAAATTCCTTTTTTACAAATGAGATATCCTCCGGATGGAGAAAATCCATAACGTTTTTACCGATTAGGTACTCAATGTCATACCCCAGAATTTCATGGGCCTTACCTGCTACCTTATAAGTACCCTCAAGATCGGTGAGGGCGATAAGATCGATGTTGTTATCGAAGATTCTCTCTAAGAGATTATTTTTTTCTTTTAGACTCTCTTCGACCTGTTTTCGCTGGGTAATATCATCAAAGGTAGCATAGACCTGGTAGGGTTTTTCTTCATCCGGATGATAAAGCGGTATAGCTGTAATTGAAAGCCAGATATATTCATTTTTTTCCGGTATAAATACAGCCCTGTCTACCGGACCCACCGTTTTTCCCGTCTGGAGCGCTTGCATTGCAGGGTGTTTGGAACCGTGCACCTCTTCGCCCTGCTCGTCAAGCATTTTCCAGCGCGGGTCAGTGGATGATTTCCCGTTCAATTGGTCAACAGTCAAACCAAGAATTTTCTCCGCCGCCGGGTTTGCAGAAATAATGGTACCGTCGGATGCTTGGTACACAACTCCGGTGGACATGGTCTCATAAAGTTGGCGATGCTCTTCTTCACTATGTTGTAGACTTTTCTGGGTGGTTTTTTGTTCCGTAATGTCACGCACCCATTCTACAAACATGGTCACATTGTTGTTTTCATCTACTACAGGAATAGCGCGGATATCTACCCACATGCCCTCGGGGAGTTCTGCTTCTCTCATCAAAGGCCGGCCGGTCTTAAGAACAGTTTTCGCCAGACAGTCAGGGCATATTTCATCCAGATCACGATAAGTTTTATAGCATTTGGTATGTATCCGGCGCTTGCTCTCCGGAACTTCGGCAAAACTTCGCCAATTACTGTAGAGGATATTCATATCAGGATCATGGATCGATATCATATCCGGCACAAGCTGAAGCACCGATCTGAAACGGTTATCGCTTTCGGCCAGGGAGGCTTCTCTCTTCCGAAGCTCATCTTCTGTAGATGTAAGTTCTTCGTTATATTCCTCCAGCTCTTCTGCAAGTGCATAGAGCTCCTGATTTCTTTTATTGTAACTGCGATAGGCCTCATAAAGTTTGAACGCCATTTTAATCGAGGCATTAAGCACAGTTGCCCCGGAGTTTTTTACCACATAGCCGTAGGAGCTAATTTTCTCGGTTTTTTCAACGACCTCCGGCTCGGTATGGGAGGACAAAAAGACCACCGGAATATCCCTCTTGTTTAGAATCTGTTCGGCAGCCTCTGTTCCGTCCATCCCCTTCCCCAGGTCGATATCCATGAGAATGAGAGAAATATCGTGGTCTGAGACTGCCGCTTCGATAGCCTTTTTTCCGCTATAGGCGGTAATAACCTCATAGCCGTATTTTTCGAGGGTTTTCGCCTCGTTCAAGGCAATGAGGGCCTCGTCTTCTACCAGAAGAATTTTTTTCCGCATGACGCTCCTGTTTTCTAGGAAGGTATATATATTACAGCAGTAATTACCAAATTATAGGATTAATAAGACTGTGAAGCAAGTTTTTCTCAAGTCCTTCAGGAAAGATGCGGGGGGCATGTGTGAGATGTGCGGTATCCCCGGTATCCCCACAGCGGGGCTACCGCACACAACGAAATGAATCTGTGATTCACTTACAGGAAAAATTTCTACGTAAAATTAAGCTAAGGGATTGTACATATGTTTACGTTAGTACAATGAGACAGGGAGGGCAAGCCGCTGCATACGCCGGCACGGGACGGCTGCTGCTCAAGCCACAATTTAAGCCGGCGCGGCGTTGCTCCCGACCTGTCCTCCGGCCCGCCTACGCTGCAGCAGAAACACAAGGCCGTAGACTATCAGAGCCACGATGGACACTACATAGCGGTAACTTTCGGCGATACCGAGGAGATTGGTGGTGTAGTAGGGCCGCAGCAGAATAAAGGTGGTCAGCAGCAGCAGCGCCCCCTCGTACCAGCGGTTCTTAGTGACAAAGTAGTTCTGGGTCAGGGCGGCAAAGCTGAACATCGCCACCAGGGTGGTAAAGAAAATCCAGCCAATCTTCCACCCGGTGGTAATATTCACCAGCAGCAGGTCGGTATTGAAAATAAACATAAAGGGCAGCAGGGCCGTGCGGATATCGTAGGTAAAGCCCTGAACCCCCGTGCGGATAGGATTCGACTTGGCGATTGCCGAGGCGGCAAAGGCCGCCAGCCCCACCGGCGGCGTATCGTCGGCCAGAATCCCAAAGAAAAACACAAACAGGTGGGCGGCGATAAGGGGGAACACCACCCCGGAGCGGGCGCCCAGGGTTACAATAACCGGGGCCGTCAGACTGGCCATTACAATGTAGTTTGCGGTGGTGGGCAAACCCATCCCCAGCAGCAGGCAGGCGATAGCGGTGATAATCAGAATCAAGATAAAATTCCCCCCTGAAATCACCTCTATCACCTCGGTAATAATGCCGCCAAGGCCCAGGGTGACCACTCCTACAATAATGCCGGCGGCAGCCACGGCCACCCCGATTCCCATCATGTTTTTTCCTCCAGCCACCAGGGAGCGCCACAGCAGCACTCCGCTGTGCTTCAGCCCCTCCAGGGGCGAGCGTCCGGCCTTAAAGGCCGCAACCAGGTTCTGCACAACTATCAGCGCCGTCAGGGCAGAGATAGCCCGGAACACCGCCAGCTCCGGGGAGCGGCGCATAAACACCAGTTCGTAGATAAGAAACAGAATTGGAATAATATTGTGGATAC
>CAZDFY010000092.1:0-3123 GCA_964504785.1 uncultured Sediminispirochaeta sp.
GAACAGGATAATACCTTTGATGATTTCTACAATCGAGTTCGAGGTATCGGTCACCCGGGCCATATACTGGCCGCCCGCATCCAGGGCACCCCATAAGAGCGCCGTGAATATCACCCCGATCGGATGGCTTCCGGCTAAAAGGGCAACCGATATACCGTTCCACCCGTACCCTGCACTGAGGTTCTCGTACAGCTTGTGGTCGAGTCCGACCACTTGGTTCACACCGGCCAACCCGGCCAGAAAACCGGCAAACAGCAGGGCCATCATAATTGCCTTGCCTACTGAAATGCCCTGTGCCCGGGCGGCATCTTTGTTTTCACCGACCGCACGGATCTCAAAACCGATACGGGTATGATAGAGCAGATAGTAGACCAACAAAGCCATCACGATACCAACCAAAATTCCGACGTGGAGGCGGTAATTTGCATCAGGCAGAAATGAGTTGAACCGCGGCAGCCAGTTTGTCTCCGGCAGCTGATCGGTTACATAAGCGTGATCACTGGTGGAGGGATCGCCGCCGTGGGCTCGTATGAAGATTGGTGATAGATACCGGGCCGTATGGGCCAGCATCATGGTAGTGATAACCTCGTGCGCTCCAGTGCGAACCTTCAGTACCGCCGGTACGATATTCCAGGCCGAAGCCAGCATACCGGAGAGAATGAAGATCAATACCAGCGACAACACCGGCGGAAGGTTCATGTTAAGCCCCAAAAAGGTCGCTGCCATCGCCCCGATATAGTACTGCCCCTCAGCACCGATGTTGAACAGCCCAGCATGAAAGGCCAGGGCAACCGACAAACCGGTGAACATAAGGGGCGCCGCATTCAGGACCGATACATACCAGTTGCGCACAAAGGCACCGTAGAAAAGGGCCCGGTACGATTCAATCGGGTCATAATTACTGGCCAGCATCACGATGGCCCCGATCACAATAGCAATAATGATACCGAAGAAAGGAACCATCAATGTGCGAGCCCCCGCCTTCAGCAGATCGATGAGGGCAGTTTTACCCGATTCTAACCATCTATAGACCAGAAATACCGCAACTGCAGCCAAAATAAACAGGAGCCCGCTAAAATAGGTCCCCATATAAAGGGTTGTCCCGATAACTGCCAATAGAATTGATAAAATAAAGACGACAGGTTTCAGCATCTTTTTGTCCATATACGGTTACTCCTTTCCACCTGTCATGTAGTATCCAACCTCTTTATGGTCGGTCTGCTTGGGGTCAAACTCTTTCACAATTTTTCCTTCGTACAGAACCTCGATGCGGTCGGAAAGGGCAAAAATCTCTTCCAGCTCGAGAGAGATGAGCAGGATAGCTACATTGTGGTCCCGCATCGCCAGAATCTGTCTGTGTATATATTCAATAGCACCGACATCCAGGCCTCGAGTGGGTTGTGAGACCAACAGAAAGGTCGGATCCCTTGAGAACTCACGGGCCAAAATCACTTTCTGCTGGTTCCCTCCGGAGAGCTTTTCGGCAGGATTCTGCACATCCGGGGTTCGGATATCGTAGGCCTCTACCAGCTCTGCAGCATGTGAATTGATATATTTATAATCCAGATGAAAACCGCTTTTTACATATGGTGTACGGTCATGATAGCCGATCATAATGTTCTCTCCGATAGTCATCGGAAGCACGAGCCCGTGCCGATGCCGATCTGAAGGAACATAAGAGATACTGCGCTTTATACGATGCTTGGTGGACAAATCGGTGATATCATCACCGAGGTGAATTACCTTGCCACTGTCTACCGGCAGCAAACCGATCAGCGCTTCCGCCAGCTCGGACTGACCGTTTCCATCAACACCGGCAATGCCCACGATTTCCCCCGGCTTTATATCCAGAGAAAGACCGTCGATAGCCGGATAATTCTTCTGATTGAGCACCCGCAGGTCCTCAATCTTGAACACCGGCTGATCTCCCGCCTCTTTGTCTTCCTTCTCAACCGTCAGGACCACCTCACGCCCAACCATCAGGTTGGCAAGGTCTGTTTTACTGGTCTCGGAGGTTTTTCGCTCACCGACAACTTCTCCGCCCCGCAGAATATACACGCGGTCGGATATCGCCATTACCTCTTCCAATTTGTGGGTGATGATAATAACCGAAACTCCCGAATCGCGCAGCCCCTTGATAACCTCAAACAGCTCATCAACCTCCTGCGGGGTGAGCACAGCGGTGGGTTCGTCCAAGATGAGGATATTGGCCTTGCGGTACAGTGCCTTCAAAATTTCAACACGCTGTTGCAGACCTACCGACAGCGACTCCACCGTCGCATCGGGGTCTACTTTCAGCCCGTGCTTCTCGGAAATCGCTTTCACCTCTTCCCGGGCCTGCTTGTAATCAATGGTCCCGAACTTGCCGGGTTCAGCTCCCAGGATAATATTTTCAGTGACAGTAAAAGGATCAAGGAGCATGAAGTGCTGGTGGACCATCCCCAGGCCGAAATCTATCGCATCCTTCGGCGAGTTGAACTCAACCTCTTGGTCGTTAAGGAGTATTTTTCCCGAAGTTTGGGTGTATAAACCGTACAGCACGTTCATCAGGGTTGATTTACCCGCTCCGTTTTCACCCAACAGAGACAATATTTCACCTTTATGAAGCTTAATGCTGATATCGTTATTCGCCAGAACCCGCGGAAACTGTTTTACAATACTTTTGGTTTCTAAAATAACTTGCTTCGTGTCTTGTTGTGCACTCATCGCAGTTCCTTTTTTATTTCACAACAGATTACAACATGTGAGGGTAAGGTCACCTTACTCCAGGTAGTATCACATGTCAAGAATAACAGTACTTACAATCAGCAATTAGTCGAAAAATTCGGACATATGACCGATTTTGGATATGACCGATTGTGTTCTATAAAACCCGCGGTAGGTGGCACTAATTCCTTACACTATAAGTAATATTTTTACATAATACTTATACAACTCTGATGATATTTACACGGACTCCTCATTACCCCTTAACTTGTGCGTCCTTTACTGAAGATAAATTTTTACTAAGGAGAATACGGTGAAATTACACAAGCGTATCATTTTGAGTGCAGCCTTAGCTTTACTCGTAAGTCCCCTCTTTGTGTGGGCCGGCGGCCACGCAGAGGTAGTTCAAGAAAGTGG
>CAZDFY010000092.1:3223-12611 GCA_964504785.1 uncultured Sediminispirochaeta sp.
GAAAGTGGGAATCATCTCCAGCGTTTCTATCGATCATGCAACACCAGCAGCGTTCTACGCCCATCAGCCTTCCCGAAACATGTACTACCAGATCGACCTTGACCTTGCCAACAGCGGTTTCGATTTTTTCGGCGGCGGTGGAATGCGACAGAAAGGACGTGAAGAAGGCCAGGCGGATGCATATGATGTTGCTGCTCAGAAAGGCTACAAAGTTGTTCGTGACCGTGATGAGTTTATGGCCCTTCAGCCGGGTTCAGGTAAGGTACTGGCATCTAACGCAGTACTGAAAGGCGGAGATTCTTTGCCCTATGAGCTTGATCGTGCCGGTGATGATATCTCTTTAGCAGATTACACCTCCAAAGCAATTGAGCTCCTTGATAACGAAAACGGATTCTTCATGATGGTAGAAGGTGGAAAAATAGACTGGGCCTGTCACGCAAACGATGCAGCTCCTGCCATCTACGATACTATCGCCTTTGACGATTCTGTACGTGAAGCACTTGAGTTCTACAAAAGGCACCCGGAAGAAACTTTAATCGTCGTAACTGGCGATCATGAATGTGGTGGAATGACCCTCGGTTTCGCTGGAACCAAATATCAAACTGCCTTCGAACTCGTTGGGAAACAGAAAAAATCTGCTACCGATTACTTTGCCGACGAACTTTTGGCTACGTACCGAGACAGCGGCAAAAAGGTAA
Organism: uncultured Sediminispirochaeta sp.; assembly: GCA_964504785.1. Lineage (GTDB taxonomy): Bacteria > Spirochaetota > Spirochaetia > DSM-16054 > Sediminispirochaetaceae > DSBN01. The sequence continues at coordinate 3,922 of CAZDFY010000092.1, forward strand.
GCGAAGATCAGCTTTTTGATGTGGTTGAAGAGCATTTCGGGCTTGTAAAACTAAGCGCCAAAGAGCGTACCGCCCTCGAAGCCAAAGCAAATGCCGGCAACGCGAAAGCTGAAGAAACTCTGCAGCTTGCTCTTACCGACTACGAAGTAAACCAAATTAAACGTGCCTTTGTCCGCAGCATGGGGGGTAAAATAGAAAAATCGGCAAATGAGGAAACCTACTTGCTTTACGGCGGATACGATCCTCTTGCAGTAAGCCTAAGCCACATCCTCAACCAGAAAGCAGGTATCGGCTGGACCTCCTACAAACATACCGGAGTGCCTGTTCCGACCTTTGCCCAGGGCAGGGGATATCAGATTTTCAATGGGTATTATGACAACACAGACATTGCAAAAAAGATTATGCAGGTAATGCGCTTAAATCAGAAAGTAGCTGTTAAATAAAAAAGTTTTCCCTTCCAACTTTGGCTGTCGGTGGTGATACCGCCGACAGCCTGATTTCATTTAGAAGAAGATTAGGAGAAAAATGGTGATACCCATTCAAAACTACATTACCGAATCCCTTCAGAGGAACCGTCGGGAAATACTTTTTGTTGGTTTCAGCCTCGTGCTGTTGACGGCTCTTCTTATGCTTCCCACCGGCTTTGAAGAGCTGATAAATAAAAAGGCCGAACGAGTTCCCGCTGAAGTTATAGCAACCGACAATAGTGAGGTTACGCAGCTTGGTATAGTAAAGGTCGGCACACAAATCGTAACCGTGCGAATCCTCGACGGGACTTTTGAGGGAAGAGAGACCAAAGGGGTAAATGAGCTTGTCGGCTCAATGGAACTGGATACGATGTTTGCACCGGGTGACAGGGCACTCGTGACCTTAGACCTCTCATATAATCTGGAAGAAATAGTGGCGACCAATGTGATTGATCATTATCGAATACATATAGAACTGATTCTATTTTTGTTGTTTTTCTTCTTTTTGCTCCTCTATGCCGGATGGACCGGCTTGAAAGCCTTTATCTCATTTATAATAACCGCCGCCGCTATCTGGAAACTGCTGCTCCCCGGATTTTTAAAAGGCTACGATCCCATACTGATTTCAATCGGCGTGGTGACCCTGCTCACCGCCATGATTGTATTTCTGATCGGCGGAATATCTAAAAAGGGGCTGGTTGCCTTTTTGGGTGCGGTAAGCGGCGTACTGGTAACCGGCGTATTGAGTATCATTTTCGGACACCTCTTCCATATTCATGGTGCGGTAAAACCCTTTTCAGAAACATTGCTTTATTCAGGCTTTCCCCATTTAGATTTATCGAAAATATTTCTCTCCGGCATTTTTTTAGCTTCCAGCGGGGCTGTAATGGATATCGCCATGGACATTTCAGCATCTATGCATGAAGTAACACAGAACCATCCGGAAATCAGTACCAGGAAATTGATCTTCTCCGGTCTTACCGTGGGAAGGACGGTAGTAGGAACAATGACAACTACCTTACTACTGGCCTATTCAGGTGGATTTACCGCGATGCTGATGGTCTTTATAGCTCAGGGGACTCCCCTTATAAATGTACTCAACATCACCTATGTATCCGCGGAAATTCTTCATACCCTAGTGGGAAGCTTCGGCCTGGTTTTTGTAGCGCCCTTAACCGCATTGATAGGAGGGGCCCTTTTTACTCATTGCAACGTAAAAAAAGATCCGGTGCGCTTGTTCTATTCATCCGAATAAACCCGACGTTCAAAGAGGTGACCGCTGATTTTAGCGGCGTAGTTGATCTCCTTGATTTTGCTCTTCAGCAGGGCGACACACTGGCCCAGCTTGCCGGGATGGGGGGGACGGGAGAAGTTCTTATGGGAAACCACAGCCACGCTCATGGTAACCAGGGGAACAAACTCCTGAGACCCCCTTCGATTACAGGAATAGTACCCGTTCCGTTGCACATCTCCAACATCAAACAAAACCTTCTTCTTCTCATCAAAGCGCCGGCAGAGCTCAGTGAAAAAAACCTCCGGCAACTCCCCCTCGGCCAACAGTACAAAGTCGTCGCCGCCGATATGTCCCAGCCGACAGGATATCTGGGTAGAGTTACTTCCCTCGGAGAGGACCTCCGCAGTAAGCTTAATCATATCGTCTCCGGAGGAGAAACCGTAAAAATCGTTGTATTCTTTAAAACGGTCCAGATCAATATAGGCGATGGTGTACTCTTCACGATGAAGCAGGTCTTCCAGCCACACATTTATTACTACATTTCCCGGAAGTGAGGTAAGGGGATTCGCGTTTGTAGCAAACTGTACTTCCGTATCAAAGGCACGGGAGATTACCTTTTTCATGGTAATAGTACCCACAAGTCCTCCATTGTCGTCCACCACTACCACCGGATCATACATCTCCTTATCATTCCGGCCCATCGCCAGCTTTCCGAGGATGCGCATATCCGTGTCTTCCTTCACCAGCAGCATCTCCTGCTTCGCCAGGGCATCCACCTCTTTTCGCTGAAAAATCGCGTATCCGAAACGCCCGGAAAGATGGGAATAAAAGCTCTGCCTGGTAACCAGCCCCTTCGGTTTATCCTGCTCATCTACAATCACCACATGATTAATACTGTTCTGGGACCTGAAAAAGTCGTCCAACTGTGCCCCGTTTACCGATTTTGGTTCAAAGGTGGTAGGCCGGGTGATCATTTTATAAATAGAAATATCAACAGCATAGCTCTTGCGGATATATTCACCCATCAGCTCATTGAGAACCGCCTGTCTCTCCGGTACAAGGGGCTGGGGCTGCGGGGCGGGATGTCCAAGATAGTACCCCTGGGCGTAGCGGGCCCCCAGTCGGTAGGCGGTGCGCAGCTCATCGATTGTTTCAATCCCCTCTAAAAGGATAAAACTGCCAACGGTTTCCGCAAAATCAGAAAAAGACTTCACCAGGTTCTGCTTATAACTGCTGCGGTGTATTCCCCGGACAAGCTCTTTATCCACCTTCAAAATGTGCGGAGTAGTGGCCGCCAAAGTAATCAAACCACTATGACCGGAACCAAAATCATCCAGGGCTATCCGAAAACCCTGTTGAACATAGTTGCGTATTGTCTCTTCAAAATGGCCATAATCCTTCACACTGGCGGTCTCGGTAATTTCAAGAACAAGGCGATCGCCGCTGATTCCGTACTCTTTGAGCCGCTCCATGGAAAAACTCGATTGGAACTCGGAAGTTGAAAAAGTATTTGGGCTGATATTGATAAAGAAATTGGCCCGGGGAACATCCCCTGCCGAAGCGGCAAACTGTTTCAGCGCCGCTATGCGGCAGGCATACTCAACCTCCCATTCAAGACCCCACCGACGGGCTTTTTCAAAAAGCTGCGCCGGGGAAAAGAAAGGCTCTACCCCCCGGGCCAACAGCTCATATCCGAACACACTGCCTGTGTACAGATCTACAATCGGCTGGGAGTAGCTGCGGATACGGTTGTGGTTGAGCATCTCAACAAATCGGACATACTCATCATCCCGAGGGTCACCCCCAAAATCAGAGGGATTCAGATGGAGTTCAAAGTGATTCACACTGCTTGATAACATACAAAGCCCCTTTACCTGAAAAAATAAAGGGGCTTTGTTAGAATACGATTAAAAACTATTGATTCTTTTATAAAGAATCAAATTTCTTTATTTTGTTAGTTTTCGGGGGAGTTCCTCTTCATAATAAACTCTACCCGGCGGTTTTTCCAGCGTACCTCTTCATCATGCACCGATACTATCGGAAGGCGTCCGCCGAAATACTCAATTTCGATCTTTTCTGCTTCCATACCTCTTTCAACCAGGGCATCCTTTACGGTATTGGCCCTGCGGCGTGTCAACGGCACCAGTATCTCCTCTTCAGCAGCCTCTTTTTCCGCATTACGACCGCGGTAGATATTAAGGGCATGTCCCTCTAACAAGAGATCATTTGAGGGATAACGCTGATAAATACTCCGTACCCGCTCGATCGACTTACTATTCCGCTCTTCCATCTCCGGACCCCGAGAATCGAGGGTATGCTGATACGCTCCAAAAATAATATTCGGTACCGCAATATACAGTTTACCCTCCCGCTTTACGAGAAACACATCCAAGGGAACCTGCTGGGTATAATCGCGAACATTACCGCTCTCATCGGTGACCTTCAGATTGAGGGTAAACATCTCCGTGTCCAGCTTCGCCTTATCCTCAGGAGAACCCGCGTTCCAGGTAATATCACCACTCGGATCACCGTCGCCGGTATACGTACGAATCACATCACCCTTCTTATCCACTATGTCCATGGACCAATCGGCCACCTCAGTCTCTTCCTCTACATCCACGGTGATGTACACATCCCCTTCGATGCTGCCGTTTGTCCGAGCAAAGGGGTCCTGGGCTACCTTTACCCCTACCCTCGGCGGCGTTACATCAAGTATGAATGAACCTGTCCTGGCTTCGGCGGATTTTCCCTTCTTATATTCAACATCAATTTCGGCGATATACCTGCCCTCCGGGGCTGCACGGGTATCCAGGTCTTCCTGTTGGCCGAGGTTCCCTTCCCAGTTCAGTTCCTTCGGCAGCTCACCCTCTCCGCTGAATACCCGTCGCACCTCATCCTCCTGCGCAGTAATTGATACAGTCCAGCGCTGCACGTCGGAGTATTGGTTCGACTCAATCCTGAGGGGCAGCTGATCATTTCTGCCGTCGTTATTTGGAGAGAACCCCTTCAGACCGGCGGCAATTTTTACCTCAACCGAAGCTGTATCCACCTTGACCGTTTTAGGAACTATATCGGTGGTATTACCCGCCCGGTCGGTAAAGGACGCTAACAGGAGATACTCTCCGTCATCGACTATCTTGTCGGACTCATCGGTACCGTCCCAGACTATGAGAGAAGTGGTGCGTTCTGAACTGGTAGCGAGAACATCATTTCCCTCGAGATCGACAATACTTCCCTCCCATGTAACTATTTCATTAGATTTGAATTTAATAGAAGTGTCGTCTCTTTGATCATCACCATCGGGAGAGAATATCGGGGCATCCACAATCACATCAATAGTTGGCGGGGTTACATCTATTTCAAATTTCTCCGAAACCGACGGCCGGTTTCCATTGCGATACTGGACGGAATAAGAAAACTGATAGACTCCTTCAGGAAGGGGCCGGCCTTTATCATCCAGGCCCTCAAGAAGAATCTCAGAAGGAACCTGTCCTTTTCCTTGTTCGGTATTCACTTTCTCGCCGCGGGCATTTACCACAGTCCAGGACCACTCGACCATCCCCTCCTGCACAGCCTGGTCCAAATATGCGACCGAATCATCCTGCCTCCCGTCGCCGTTGGGAGAAAAATACTCCGGATCAATTACTACCTCTATTGGAGTTTCTGTACGATCAAGCTCTATTCCTTCAAGGACAATATCCTCTGCCTTGTTGCCGGCCCGGTCTTCCGCAGAAAGTTCATACGAAAACTCTCCCGCAGGAACTGCTTTTCCTGAATCATCGGTCCCATTCCATACTACTTCCCCGGGAGTGTCATTCTTCCAGGTAGAGGTTTTTACAACCCCTCCCTTCGAGTTTTTGATCTCTCCAACCCACTCATCCTCCGTGGTGGCCTTGGTGTGGGATATAGTGATGGTATCCTTTCGCCCGTCTCCGTTCGGTGAAAATATGAGTGAGTCCGGTTCGACTATCACTGCCTTCGGAGGGGTGGTATCCACCACAAAATCATCAAGCCCCTGCTCCTGGCGCTTCCCGTCCGGCCCTTCAACCCATAAAGAGAGGCTATAAGAGCCGTCCTCCACTACATCGCCGTCGGTGTTCTTCCCATCCCAGGTAATGGAGCGTTCCAATTCGAATTTTTTGTACCCCATAAAGAGTGAACGCAGCCAGCCGACATCCCTGTCCTCCTGTTCTACTACCTGTTTGAGAATATTTCCCTGAGTGTCTTTTATTTCTAATCCATATTTAGGAACATATCCTTCTTTACTCTTTACATACACCGTCACGGAAAAGTCGATAGCAGCCTTGTCTTTTACTTCATCACCATTTGGTGACAGATATTGCGTACCGGAAGTGACCGGGGGAATCGACGGTACCTCAGGCTGCCCTCCGGCATACACCCCCATCCCTATTGTAAGAAAGATAAACAATCCTAAAATAAATGTTTTTCGCATCTTTGCTTCCCCCTTTTTGTCATCACTCATCAGTCTATGCTGTTTAAATTAACTCTTACTTGTCTATAAAACAAGTTTCTCCTCTGCATTTCCCAGCTGCACTTTTCATGTGCTCTTCCAGGGTGGACAATTGGCCGATTGCTTTCTTGATAGTTAGCCCGTGTGCGCAATTGACCGCTTGCTTATTTGCTTTCTTGTCCTCTTATCTCCGTTTTGTTTACACACTTAATCCAAAGCGTCGACAATTGCGATGCCGGCACTTGCACCAATCCTGTCGGCCCCTGCTTCAATCATTGCTTTGGCATCCTCCAAAGTTCGAATACCCCCGGAGGCTTTTACCTGCAGTTTATCGCCTACTACTGCACGCATGAGTTTGATGTCTTCTAGGGTTGCCCCTCCGCTGCCGAATCCGGTGGATGTTTTTACAAAATGAGCTCCTGCTTCCATGGCGCTTGTGCAGGCGTTCTTTTTTTCTTCCTCCGTCAGATAACAGGTTTCAATTATTACTTTGACGGTTTTGCCCCGGGCTGCCTCTACTACTGCGGCGATGTCTTCCTTCACTGTCTGGTTCTGCCCGGCTTTCAGTGCGCCGATGTTGATGACCATGTCTACTTCGTCGGCCCCCTGCTCTACTGCGTGGCGTGCTTCGGCGGCCTTGATTTCTTTGGCGTTGGCGCCGAGGGGAAAGCCGACTACGCAGCATACTAATGGTGTGCTTCCTTCAAGCTCTTTTTTCATCAGCGGTACGTGGACGGGGTTGGCACAGACTGATGCAAATACGTATTCCCGCGCTTCTGCACAGATTTTGATTATATCAGATTCTGTTGCTGTTGGTTTTAAATTTGTGTGGTCGATTTTGGCGGCTAAGCTTTTTTTGTTCATTTTTTTCTCCTGTTATCCAGTTGTCTGAAGATTGGTGCTATTTTCCCGATAAGTCTCTATCTATAAATAATATCACATCTTGCCTATTATAAAAACAACACCGCAGCCTTTAAAATTACATACAAAAATGAATTATGCAAAATTTAACACCACTCTTCGTAAAACTGGGGAGAATGTATCGTTTTTTTAAACGCTCACCTACCTCTTTAGTAAACCCTGTAGATGCTTTTGATCGCCTCTCCCGGCTCCTTCGTAATATTAATCGCCTGTTGAAACCGTTTCAGAGCCTCCTCGAAGCGTGTCTTTGAGTTCACATGAAACTCGGCCAGGGGCTCACCCTTCTCTACCCAGTCGCCGAGGCGGTGCTTCATCCAGTAACCGACAGCCGGGTCAATCACATCGTCCTTTGTTGAACGCCCGGCACCGAGCAGTAGCGCACTTACCCCCAGCTGAGCAGTATCCATCGCCGAGACATAGCCTGAAGATTGCGCCTTCGCAGCCACAATTTCACCAGCCCGGGGAAGCAAATCGGTATTATCGACAACCCGACGGTTACCACCCTGCATTTCAATCATGCAGGCGAACCGCTCGAGCGCCTCCCCGGAGGAAATAGCCCAATCTAATTTCTTCTGGGCCTCCTCCTCATCCCCGCAGATCTCGCCCAAAATCAGCATTTTTTTTGCAAGCTCAAAAGAGACGTACTTCAAGTCGCCACCTTCGGTCCCCAGTATGTGTCCATCGCCGCTCACTCCCGTACCGACCGTGCCGGCTTCATCATCTGTGCTGCCTGTACTTCCAGAGCCGGTTTCACCGCGCAGGATCCGGATTGCCTCCTCGACCTCCAGCGCGTTGCCGACAGCGTTACCCAGGGGCTGATTCATATCGGTGACCAAGGCGTGGGTTTCGCGGCCGGCGAGGGTACCGATTTCAACCATCATGCGGGCCAGATTTTCTGCGCCCTCCAGGTCCTGCATAAAAGCGCCTGAGCCGGTTTTTACATCAAGAACGATTTTGTCGGCGCCGGCGGCGATTTTCTTGCTCATGATGCTGCCGGCAATCAGCGATACGTTGTCGATGGTGCCGGTTACATCGCGCAGGGAGTACAGCTTTTTGTCGGCGGGTACCAGGTTGCCGGTCTGACCGATGACCGACACCCCGCATGTGCCCACGATCTCGGCGAAGCGCTCCATCGACTGGTCAATCGAAAGACCGGGAATCGACTCGAGCTTGTCCAAGGTGCCGCCGGTGTGTCCGAGGCCGCGGCCGGACATCTTAGCCACGTGCCCGCCGGCTGCCGCCACCAGCGGTCCGACAATCAGAGTGGTGGTGTCGGCAACCCCGCCGGTGGAGTGCTTGTCCACCTTTACCCCGGGGATCGGCGAGAGGTCGATCTTGTCGCCCGACTCGACCATCGTCAGCGTCAGGTCGGTAGTCTCCTGCTTGTCCATGCCGCGAAACCAGATGGCCATCAGCATAGCCGCCGCCTGGTAGTCCGGCACCGAGCCGTCTACATAACCGTTTACGAAAAATTGTATCTCTTCAGCAGAGAGGCGCCCGCCGTTTCGCTTTTTTTCTATCAAATCAACCATTCTCATAGGATTACTCCTCTTTTTTATATTTATTTGGAGATGATGCATGTCATCTTCCCCGGCTC
>CAZDFY010000093.1:0-12525 GCA_964504785.1 uncultured Sediminispirochaeta sp.
ATAACCTCCCCATCCGTGGCTGCTGCGGCTGCAGCATTAAAAAGAAGTTTACGGCAGCCGGGTTTAGGAATATTATAAACCCATGATAAAAATGCAACTCGAACAGCAGATAGGTCGGCTGCGCCGTCTTCTCCAAATCTTTGCACCCCCTAGATAGTGCCGAAAGACTCTCTACTGAACTGCAGGCCCGGTCCGAGCTCATCGACCGGGGCAGTTATCTGGAACTTTTCACCCAACCGGTGATGAAGCAGCAAAAAATGCTTCTTCAGCTCAGGGGGCTCATCTTCTATCCGGGGGGAAAGGTGGCAAATGAGGCCTACCTGCCTTTCCTGGTCATGATTGCCGAAGCCGGGTACCCCGTTTTTTTAGCGAAGATGCCCCTGGATTTGGCGGTATTCCGAATCGGCGGAGTTTGTGGTGGAATTCATGGGCGGGCCCCGGCTGTGATACTATTTCCCTTGCTGCTTTTTTCGTAATACCTTATCCTTTATTCAGGTTGGACAAGGCCGACTAAAAAATTGTTGGTTGGAGCCGGTCTGATCGGGGAGAGTGCCATGGACATTCTATCAATTGTCTTGATTGTTTTTGGTATTCTGGAGCTGTCGAACGTTTTGATGCTCTATCTGACTCCTGAAACACGCCGGGGAAACGGCATGGGGATGTTTAAAGCGTATGAAAAATCAAAATGCATGAAGCAAAACTGAGCCTTGAAACAATTAGGGAGCTGTGGTCTCACACGTACAACACCAATGGAAAACCCGACTGGTCTCATCTGTTTCCTTATTATCACGAAAACATAATTTTTCAGGATTCCATTCAAAGGGTGGAGGGGAAACAGAATTTCGAGGCCCTCTGTAACCGCCTGGCACACCGGTGTAAACAGTTAAATTTTAAGATAATTACCTTGTCTCAAACTGAGCAGGTAATCTTCATGGAGTGGGAGATGACAATGATGTTTAAAAAATTCCCCAGCTCGACCCTGTATGGCTGCTCGAAACTGACCCTGGATGAAAATTCTATGATCATAGAACAGAGAGACTACTATGACCTGTGGGGAGATATTTTTGATAATATTCCCAAATTTGGGAAAGCCTACAGGAAGTTTATGCACAAGAAATTTGGATAATAATTTGTTTAAGTTTTAATGTAGAAGAATTTCTTGACACCATGACCTCAGACCCTAGGCTAAAGAGCATTATAGGCCAGCATTTTTTCAAGCAAGCCACTGCAGGATATCTTCAAAAATCTGCTATTAATGCTATAATAGGATGGAGGAAAGGTATGAGAAGATTCATGTGTATACTACCGATAACTCTATTCACTTTTGTTTTTGCATCGTGTATGACAAGCCTGTCCTCCGATGTAGAGGCACTCCTTGTAGACAAAGTAGACATTGAACGCTACAGCGGTTTATGGTACCAGGTTGCAAGGTATCCCCATTCATTTCAGAAAGGGGAGTGCGCAGAGTCAACCGCCGAGTATACTATTCGTGATGACGGGAAAATAGGGGTCCTCAACCATTGCTGGAAGGACCACTACGGGGGTGAGTCTTCATCAAAGGTCCGGGCTGTGGCTACTCCTGTAGACAATTCAGGAAACCGGCTGAAGGTTGTGTTCTTTCTGCTCTTTCCCGCGAACTATCTTATCATTGAACTTGATGATAAAGACTATCAATGGGCAGCTGTTACAGGACCATCACTGGATACTTTGTGGGTACTAAGCAGAGAACCCTCCCTGCCTAAAGCAGTCTATGAGTCAATAATTGATTCCCTTGTAGAAAAGGGTTTCAACCGCGATAAAATAATAAAAACATCCAGACAGAAGTAAGAGCGCACACACAATATACCCGTAGTTTACACTACAGGCCCAGCTTATCCAGCTCCTTCCTGTAGATGAGCATGATATAACGCAGGAGCTGTACAGACACCCATTTGTCCTGTGATGATTTGTGGTCGTACAGCAGATCAGTGTAATTCCGTCGGAGACCTCATCGATATAGGTGTCCGAATCAATAGTAGCACTTTCGAAATCTATTTTCCCCTGATAGCCTACCGGCAGATAATTTCGGATAAAATCTGCGCTTACCTCCGGCATTTCAAACAACCGCCTGAACAAGGCATCATAGTGTGCCGGCATACGCGCCTCCCTATACAATAAAGAGGCACAAAACCGCCTGCTGCTTCAAAAAAGAATTAATTAACTACGGATTTTCGCGGATGTTCGTTGAAGAACACTGATATCGAGCCGAGCGCAGTCCCTGCATGGCACCGCCCGCTTTCAAAATTTCAATAATTATTTTTCCCATCCGCGCAAATCCGTGGTTGCCCGCCTGCGCAGACCCAAGGTCGCATGCCCGAGCGCAGCTTCCGGCCAGGGCCATATATCCGTAGTTTATATAACCTCCCCATCCGTTCAGCCGGCACAATTCAACAGGGATACTCAAGTTTTTGCTCATAGTTCAAGGCCCATCCACTCAGTCGATCTCCCGACGTTTTTGTTCGATTATCCTGCCCAGGGCCCGACTCTTTTTTGCAGCCAGAATCGGGTCCACCGCCGCCAGGGGAGGCTCGGAAACATGGATCTTCGCTGCACCTTCCGCCGATTCACGCATACCAGCCGGACGACGATGGCTTGCCATGTCTGGAATGCTACCTTTTCCCAAGGGGTAAGCCCGGCCCCGGTTCATTCGGTAAATGGCCTGCCGCCGGGATGGCCCCCCACTTTCACGGCCCCTGGCGGGCTTCCCCCGTGTGCGGGCAACCAGGTCGTCGCAGAGTTCGAACAGCTCGCGGCGGCGAGGATGCACCGCAAACACCTGCCTCACCTGCCGGCGCAGCTGCTTCATGCTTTTCAGTGGTATCTCAAGCGCCAGCTGGTATAGGGCCTGGCGGGCTTCATCCCCGGGATCATCAGCAAAATCATCTGAAGTTTTGTTCTCTAAGCGCAGCGTAGCCCCGCCGATTGCCCTGCTCTGCGACCAAAGCACCGGCACCGCAGCCCTAGCCCGCTGTCTTGGGGCTCGATCCCCCCGCCCCGCCGACAAATAGTCCAGCAAGGCCAAATAAAAGCGGGTCGACAACTCTTGGGGTTTAGTCTTCGAAGCCTGATTCAAATGCCGGCGCCCCTTCTCTATATCCCGGCTGCGGATGTAGTGCAGCCCCAAGCGCTTGTTCAGCACAAAGTTGTGCGGATTGTGATGCAGGGCCTCCCGCAACTGCGGAATGGCCAGGCGATACTGGGAAAAGGGAAACTCGGCAAAGGGGGAGACTTTTTTTAGGTGCGAGATAATCGCCAGGGCAATAAAAAACGTAACGGCATCCAGCAGCAGCGCCGCACCGCCCAAATTCAGTTCGAGAAAGCTGTTGTACAGACCGTGCAGTACCGCCGACGCAGCCACCGCATTCACCACCAGCCACGGCCCATAATCAGAGGCCTTCTGCCTTCCCCCCCGCCGGGTATACAAATATACCCCCGCCGCATAGCCCCAGATAGCCGCATAACTCATGTGCCCGGCGGTAGCCATTAGCGACCGGTACAGTAGGATGTTGAGCCCGTACACCGAGTAATACACGTTCTCCACCACCGCAAAGGCCAGCCCCACCGACGCGGCGTGCAGCACCCCGTCCCGGGGCTCCTGGATCGACCCGCTGCCGACCGCCACCAGGTAGAACACCAAAAACTTGCCCAGCTCTTCCACCGGCCCCACCAGAAACAGGTCCTCCAGCACCGCCGACACCCGGGTAATCGAATACAAAATCGGCCCGATCAATTCGTACAGCAGCAGCACCAGCGGCGTACTCAGCAGGCCATACAGAAAAAATCCGCTCACCGCCGTCCGCCGGCTCTTCAGCCCCCGCGCATCATCAAAGCTTTTCAGAATCTTTATCCATATCAGACTTGTAGCTACAGTAATAATCAACACCATTTTTACAATCCCTTTTTCTTTAGTATAACACAGACATCGAGGCTCGACCAACTTCCCCTTTCGCACCCTTTCGCATTCAGGAATCCGCCAAGCCCCAAAGCTGCTTCGCCGGGCGAACTCCCAAACTCTAAGGGAAGCAGCGAGGTAAAGGAAGGGTGCACAAACTGCCGGGCCTGTGGATTTTTTTGCATAAACAAGTATAATGGCCGGTACGAATGAGTATTCCGCCGTCCGGAGGGGGTGTTCGAGTGAAACGCGGCTACTATCTCTTTGGATCTTTTCTGCTCGTATTTATAGGGATAGGTATCACTATCAACACTGCTGGAGTTTTCATTGAGGTACTGAGGACAGGACACTACTGGTGTCTTGCGGCAATGTTATTCAGACGGTTTTCCCGCCCCTGATTATCGGCATTAGATTCGGAGAGACCCATTATCCAGCAGTGTTCGGATCTCTCACCGTGGCGCAGACCCTCGGAGCAGCTTTCGGACCTTTCATAATCGGCTGGGTGTACGACCAAACAGGCAGCTATATCCCCGCTCTGATCGGGGCGGCAGCTGTTCTTGCTGTATCCATCAGTCTCGAATTGGGAGTTGCAGGTGTGGGCAGCAGTCGGGTGAGGAAAGCTGTGTGAGGTATTTAATGGCCTAGAATAAGATGCTTTGCCGGAGTCCGCTAAACGGCTCAAGCGTGGGTTATGCAAGCTCTTCATCCGCGGCCATCCGCGGCCATCTGCGTGGCCCGCCTGCCCGGCCCAATATATCCGTAGTTTATATAACTTCTTCATCCGCGGCGGCTTCGATGCCCTCGATGCCCTTTACGCTTATTTCCGCGTTCAGTACTTCCGGTGAAATGTGACAGTAGGCAAAATGCGTATCGGAAAAGTTTACCCGTGGAGGGGGAGTCGTATCGCAGACACTCCCCACCTTGCGGTGACAGCGGCCGGCAAAGGGGCAGCCCTTGATCTTCTTGGTCGGGTTGGGCGGCGCACCCTGCAGGCGTATCTCGCCCCGTTTAAGGGAGGGGTCTACATCCGGCACCGCCGAGAGCAGGGCTTCGGTATAGGGATGCCGAGGAGATCCCGCCACTTCGGTTTTCATACCGTACTCGCAGATCCGGCCCAGGTACATCACCATTATATAGTCGCTCAGGTAGTTGATCACGTTGAGGTCGTGGGAGATAAAAATATAGGCGGCCCCGGAATCCTTCTGCAGGTCCACTAAGAGGTTCAGGACCGAGGCCTGCACGGATGCGTCCAGAGCGGAGGTCGGTTCGTCGCAGACCAGCAGATTAGGGGCAATGGAGAAGGCCCGGGCTACAGCGGCCCGCTGCATCTCACCGCCGCTCAGCTGTTTGGGGCGTCGATAGAGATATTCCTCTCCCAGGTCCACCTTTTTTAGAATGTCTACGATTCGCTTGCGCCGTTCCTGCTTCGACTTGATACCCAGAAGCTTCAGCATAGGTCGGCCGATAATGTTCTCTATAGTAAATGAGGGGTTCAGGCTGCGTCCGGGATTCTGGAAAATGAGCTGAATATCCCGCAGGGTTTCCGGGCTGCGCTTGCGCCAGGAGACCGAAATATCGGTTCCGTCGAAAATAATCTTTCCGCGGGTGGGCCGCATCAGACCGCTGACCGTATGGCCCATAGTACTCTTACCGCAGCCAGACTCGCCCACTACCCCCAACACGCTATTGCGGTCGAGGGTGAGATCGACGCCATCCAGGGCCCGGATTCTTTTTCCGTGGGGACCGTAATATCTGTAGAGATTATCAATCTTAAGAATGGTCTTGTGTTCCGGTTCGCTCCCCTCCGGAATGGCCCCTTTCTCCTTTGCCAGCACCTTATCGGGAATATCGGTCGCGTAAGCCCGGTCACAGGCTGCAAAATGGCCAGGTTTCCGCTCCACCATGCCGTACTTTTCCTCACAGGTGGCGTTTTTCTTTTCACAGCGTGCCACGAAGGGGCACCCGATTTCGGCGGCACTTCGGCGGGACACATACCCGGGTATGGTGTTGAGTTGGGTATTCTCTTTCAGCACTCCCGCCCTAGGCATGCAGTTTATCAGTGCCCGGGTATAGGGGTGCTCAGGTTTTTTATAGATGGTCCTCTGATTGCCGAACTCCACCACCTCGCTGCGGTACATCACCGCAATTCTGTCCGACACCTTGTTTACAACCCCAATATCGTGGGAAATATAGATGAGGGACATATTGTACTTGTCCTTCAGCTCCTGGATTATGTCCAGAATAACCGCCTCGGTGGTCACATCCAGGGCAGTGGTCGGTTCGTCGAGGATCATCAGATCGGGCTTGCAGAGCAGTGCCATGGCAATACAGATACGCTGCTGCATGCCGCCGCTTATCTGATGGGGGTAGCGGCGGACAATACCGGCCGCATCACCGAGGTGCAGGTCCGAGAGGGTTTCCACCGCCGCCTGGCGGGCATCCTTTCTGCTCATCCCATGATGGAACATAGAAACCTCTTCCAGCTGGAACCCGATGGTCAGCGACGGATTCAGGCTCGAATAGGGGTTCTGGTATACCATGGCAATTTTGCTGCCGCGATACTTCGTCATCTCCTTCGGTGTTTTTTGGGCCAGGTCGTCACCCTTGAAAAGGATCTGACCGGAGCGTGAGGCGGTGACCGGAAGGTAGTCCATAATTGCGTAGAAGAGGGTGCTCTTCCCACAGCCCGACTCGCCGATAATTCCGAGGGCCTCATTCTTGCCTACCGCCAGGGAGACTCCCTTCAGGGCCACCACTGTGTCCGTAAGGGTGTGGTAGGAAACATCGAGATCTTTTATTTCAAGTACCGGTTCAGTCTTCATTAATCATCACCTTGCTGACAAAGTCGGAGAACAGGGAAATCGCAATCACCAGCGAGGCAATCGCCAGGGACGGATAGAGCACCGTCCAGGGGGCCGCTCGGATGAGCGATTTGTTCTCGATTACCATCATTCCCCAGTCCGGGGTGGGCGGCTGCAGGCCAACTCCCAGAAAACCGAGAGAGGCTATCATCATTATGGAATAGGCAAAGCGGGCGGTAATTTCGACTATGACCGGGCCGATGGTGTTGGGCAGAATCTCAACAAACATAATGTACAGGTGCGATTCTCCCCGGATACGAGCCGCATCTACGTATTCGCTGCTTTTACATGTCAACAGCGCCCCGCGGGCCACCCGGGCGGTGGCCGGCGTGTAGGTAATGGAGACTATTATGGTAAGCCCCACAATCGTCGAGTTGCCGAGAATACCGAGCACCACCATTGCCAACACCAGCGGCGGAATGGCCATGAGAATATCCATTATCCTGAGAAAGATCGTATCGACGATTCCTCCGAAGTAGCCGGCGGTAAAGCCGATGATAATTCCGGCGATGGATGACAGCAGGCTGGTCAACAAGGCTATAGTCAAGATGGAACGACTTCCGTAGATAATCCTGGAAAAAACATCCCGTCCCAGGGCGTCGGTGCCCAGGAGGTGTCCCGCCTCTCCCGGACCAACCATCTGATTGTTCATATCCATTCCGGTATAGGTGTAGGGCAGCAGGGAGGGGCCGATCAGGGCGGCAATAATCCAGAGAAGGAGAATCGTAAGTCCGGCAATAGCCCGCGGGCTGCGTTTGAGCTGCAATAAATAGGTGTTCATACATCCCCCCGTTTATAGCGGATACGCGGGTTGAGAAAAGCGTACAGCATATCGGTTATAAAAGTGGCAAACACAAAAATAAAGGTGATAAAAAGTACACAGGCCTCAATCAGGGGAATATCCCGTGTCTTGATGGCCGACATGGTCAGTGACCCTAAACCAGGGAAACCGAAGAGGGTCTCCACTACAATAAGGCCCCCAAAGAGCCAGCCCATATTCATACCGATAATGGTGATGGTCGGAAGAAGGGCATTTTTTAGGGCATGGCGAAAAATTACGTACTTGCGCGGCATTCCCTTGAGAATTGCCGCCCGGATATAGTCCGCTTTCATGACGCTTACCATAGAGGAGCGCTGCATGCGCGAAACATATCCGAACATTACAAAGGTGATAGAGAGGGCCGGCAGAACGAGGATGTCCAGGTTCTGCCAGAGGTTCTCTCCTATGGGAATAATGCTTGCGATGGGCAGGATCTCTAAGCCTACCGCAAAAACTGTTATAAGAATGATTCCTGAAACGAATTCCGGCAGGGCCATAGTTGCCAGCCCTATAAAAGAGATTATCGCGTCCGGCGCTTTGCCCTCCTTTACCCCGGCAAACACCCCGAAGAGGATTGACAGGGGCACGTAAAAAAGCAGCGCGGTGAAGGCCAGGACAACCGAATGACCGACTTTTCTCCAGAAAATGGTGTTTATCTGTACTCCGCGCATATAGAGAGACTCTCCCAGGTCGCCCCGGATAAAGCCGCCGGCCCAACGGAGGTACCTCTCGTGCAAGGGGTCGTCAAGCCCCATCCTGTCCCGAAGGGCAGCCACCGATTCCTCGGTGGCGCTCTGGCCCAGAACGGTCTGGGCCACATCTCCCGGCATTATTTCGACCAGGAAGAATATCAGGATAGACATGGCAAGTATGGTCAGGAGTGTAAAACCCAGCCGCTTGGCAAAACGTTTCAGAAAATCCATATCACCTCTTTATTTAATAGTGGTGTATTCGAGCTGCGGCAGCATGGTCAGCGGCTGTCGGTAATCGCTCACCGCGTCGCTTACGCCGACCAGGTAGGGAACCTGGAGGTTGATCACTGTGCCCTCTTCATGAAAAATCTGCTGCAGTTCGTCATAGTAGGTCTGTCGAACTTCTGGATCCACCTCGCCCCGGATCTTATCGATCAGCTCATCAACTCGGGGGTTGTCTATATGAGATTCGTTCCAGGGGCCTTCCGAATGATAGGCGAGCATCAGCAGCATTGAGGGGTCTACCCTCACTCCCCAGCCGGTGAGCAGAGCCGGTCCGTTCATCCAGTGCTGGGAAAGGTAGATGTCCCTTGGAAATCCCTTGAGGTTAAGTTCGATGCCCGCGGGGGCAGACAGCTCTTTGAGGGTCTGGGCAATATCGCTGCCGTAAGGATGGTCGGAGGCGTAGAAAAAATCCACCTTCAGTCCATCGGGGTAGCCGGCTTCCGCCAGCAGCTCTTTCGCTTTGTCGATATCCCGGCCGCGGAAGGGGATCTCCTTGTACTGCGCCAGGGCGTTCACAATAGGTGTCTCGTTGTAGAAAATGGTTTCGCCGAGGGTACCCTGACAGGCTTTGGCAAGAATTTCCGGATCCATAGTGTATTTGAAGGCCAGTCTTACCCGGTTGTCGGAAAAGGGCTCACGATCGTCGGCCAGGGCGATAAAGCGGGACTCCTGGTAGGGTGAGACTACTTTGAATCCGTCCATGCTTTCAAGACGCTTCTTGATAATCGGGGAAATCTGCGGAACGATATCTACCTGTCCAGCTTCAAGCAGGGACACACTGGAATCTATATCGGGAACAAAGTAGATTCTCAGCTCTTCCGCCTTTGGAAGGCCCTCTGCCCAGTACTCACTGTTCTTGACCAGCAGGGCGGATTCCTTCGGCACGAGTTTTTCGAGCTTGAAGGGACCGGTTCCCATGGGCGCCGACTCTCCCTTGGAAGCGTAATCGTAGTCCGAAGAAAGTATCGCCATGTTGTAGTCGGTAAAAATGAAGTTGAAGGTGGGCGCTGCCTCTTTGAGGGTGATAACAACCGTATGATCGTCGGGAGTCTCAATTTTATCGAGGTTTTCGAAGTCCTGGGCCTTCAGATGGCCGAGGTCGGGATCCTGGGTCCTTTCAAGGGTGTACTTTACATCGGCGGAGGTAAAATCACTGCCGTCGTGGAATTTTACACCCTTTCTCAGTTTGATGGTCCACACTTTACCTTCTGGGCTGCTCCATTCTGTAGCCAGGGAGGGGACCAGCTCTCCGGTGTGTGCGTCCATTTCAATAAGATAGTCGTATATCGATCCATTCAGGGAAAATGCCTGACCATCCCATACCCCGGGAGTTATCAGGTTGGGAACCTGTTCGGCCACCCGTATTGTCATTTTTTCTTCAGTCTCCTGTGCGCCCCCCGCAAAAACCATAGTGGCGGCAAGCAGAAACACTGCGCATAGCATTATGCTTTTTTTCATCGCTTTCTCCTTATTTTAATAGTATATAGAATACTGATTCATCTATTATATTTACAACACTAAAATATTACAAGTATTTTCTTTAGTATTGAGATATTTTTTATATTTCCCTATATAAGTATTTTTAATCGTATTGTCTCTTTTTCGTTATATTATAGTTAATTAGCATGATTCAACAATATAAATCGTTTTCATAAATAATGATAACTAAAAATTACAGGTCGATATAATGACAGGTGATAATTTCCGTAGGTAACCCACTTGTGGATATAACCGCGGTACTTTTTAGTACCCCTTTCAGGAAAAGTGAGGATTTCTACTTTTAAGGAGCTGCTGGATAATTTCTTCAAGAAAAATAAAAAAGAGGGTGCGGGATTTTTCATAGGGCTTCAAATGTGAGGGCTGCGGCTCCTGCGAAAGCCAGAAAATCCGGTCGCACTGGTTGAACAGCTCGGTATTGTACTCCTCCGCGATAATAGCCACGGTGCCGCCGCTTTTACTGGAGGAGGTATATACGGGTTGAAAGGAGTGAAAACGCCCGGTTTCCGTGAGAATGAGCAAAAGGGTCGTATCATCGACCATATTATCGATGGCAACCTCATCCGAAATAGCGAGCACCATTTTATCAGAGCAGTTACGGAAGCGGTATTCGAAGTACTGCGCACAGAGCATGGAGGGGCCGTAGCCAAAGAGAATGATCTTCTGATGCGTATAGATGAGCTCGAGCAGCTCGTCAACCATAGCCGGGTCAAAGGCGTCGATAAAAGCCCTCACCCGCTTCAGCTCATCGGACTGCTCGCGGTGCTCAATCTCCCGGCCGTACAGAAAATCGAGGTACTGTTTGTAGTTTTTAAACCCCAGCTTCTTCACGAACTTGGAAATTTTCGAGACCGAACACCGGCACAGCGCCGCCGCCTCGTGTATACGTATATTTTCCCTGTGCTCGCTGACGAGCATCAGCTGTTCGTGAATTCGTTTTTCCAGGGGATTCAGGCTGCTTACATCTATGCTGATCATATAGGCAAATTGTACGGGAATCAGAAGCAGCTGTACACAGGATATCCCGCAAAACAGGCCTATGTTCCCAAAAATAGTGGAAAATTTTCTTTTTTTAGCGGCGAAGCGGGAATACTGCGGAAATATTTCCGTTCTACTGTTGACGGTTCACCGTTTGCCCCGTACACTTTTTTCAGTTATGCCACAATGGAAGGAGACGAGTATGAACTCAGAAACAATATTGAACGAGGTCCGGAAGCTGCTGAGCCCGGAACAGGTGAACACTGACCGGGAAACCCTCTACGATGCTTCGGCGGACCGGTACAAGAAATACGCCAAGGCCCGCGGAGTGCTGGATGTGCCGATGCCCCTGGCAATCGTGTATCCGAACTCCACCGAGGAGGTGAGCCGGCTTCTGCAGTTCTGTAACGAACACCGTATCAACGTGATTCCACGGGCGGGCAAAACGGCCACCGAAGGCGGTTTGGAGAACTGGAAGCAACAGACTCTGGTGATCGACGCACTGAACTTGAATAAGATCATCAAGGTAGATACTTACAATATGCAGGCCACGGTGCAGGCCGGAGTGGCCCTGCAGGACCTGGAGGATGAGCTGCGCAAGGAGGGATGTACCACCGGCCACTCGCCACAGTCAAAGCCGGTGGCTAAACTGGGCGGCCTGGTGGCCACCAGAAGCATCGGACAGCTCTCCACCCTGTATGGAGGCATCGAGGACATGGTGGTGGGGCTGGAATGTGTCTTCCCCGACGGCCACATCTCCCGCATTAAGAATGTATCCAGACGCTCCGGCGGGCCGGACATCCGGCACATTGCCATTGGAAACGAGGGAACCCTCTGCTACATTACCGAGGTCACGGTGAAGTGCTTCAAATTCTACCCGGAGAACAACCGCTTCTACGGTTACCTCGTCAAAGACGTTGAGGCCGGGATAAAGGTGCTGCGAGAGGTGATGGTCAACGGCTTTCGTCCCTCCGTCGCCCGCACCTACTCGGAAGAGGACGCGGCCCAGCATTTCTACCATTTCCATAAAAACAAATGCGTGCTGCTGTTTATGGCCGAAGGCCCGGAGGGGATTGTCGAAGCCACCGGCCGGGGGATCGAAGCCGCGGCGGAAAAGTTCAAGGACGGGATTATCGAGCAGGTCGATAGTAAGTATATCGAGGATTGGTTCAATAACCTGAACTGGTCGCAACAGGATATCGATGACGAGTTCGAAGGGATGAAGGAACACGATTCCCACGCCGGATTTACCACCGAAATCTCTGCCGATTGGGAGACCATTCCCAAAATCTACAACAGCGTAATGCAGCGCGTGCGGGAAGAGTACCCCCGGGCCCACGAGCTGACCATGCTGGGCGGCCACTCTTCACACAGCTATATCAACGGGACGAATATGTACTTTGTGTACAACTACGATATCCACTGCGCGCCGGAAGATGAGATGCGGGTCTACCACCATCC
>CAZDFY010000094.1:0-12456 GCA_964504785.1 uncultured Sediminispirochaeta sp.
ATTAAATAAAATTTATCGTCGCTTCCGTGAATATGGTGGAATATATGTACCTATGCGAAGCCCTTGTCATTCAGCGGGTACAAACTCCACCTTATAATCAGGAAACCGCGATTTCAGGTCTTCTTCAATGAGACGGTTCAGAGTACTTTCAATAGCCATAGAAATACCGACACAGGTAAGACAACCGGGACGATGGGAATTATATGTGGTAAATACGTAGATAGTAGATGCTTCTTCATTGTAGCGGAACCTTTCAACTATTCCCAAGTCACCAATTGGAAGATCGCTCTCAGGATCTTTCACATGCCGTAATACCGCCTCAAGTTTTTCTTGAACCGCCTTATCCATCAAAACACCCCCGTTTTTTCTTTACTCACGTATGGATAATATAAGAATTTTTATGAGAGAGGTCATCACTTTTTTCCAGTAGATCATAAAATAGCTGCACTCCAGAAACCTGTAGGCCTTACTGGAGTGCAGCTAAAAAATATATAAAAACCTTTTACGGCTGTGGGCTGTAGGGCGTTTAAAGGCTATGCGGCGGGACGCGTTTTTGTCCTTCCCCCTGTAGAACCCCTTTTTTCTGAAAGAATACACTGATCATATTGTTTTTTTACCAGCACTAAATATCCGAAAGTAATTGCTCCAGCGGAAACACATATTCCCATCAGTAACACGAATATATCCATCCCCAGTTGAACAGCTGCACCAGTAATTGCTATACCGCTTAAAAGAAGCATAAAAGAAAATTTCATGTGGAACCCCCTCTTAGATTTATGAAACTAAAGAATCTTTTTTTATTCTCTTTTCGATAATAATGTACCGATAAACTAATATCGAGTCAAGGGGTTTAGATAAATTTTTATCTTTTACTTTGGTGGCCCTAGGATCTAGAACTTGAAACTATAGAGCCTAGGAGATAGGGCCTAAAACACAGGGAGAACTCACACTATTTGGAACCACTATTTAGAGCTTGACCTAATGAATTTTTCTACTTCCGGGGCTGATTTCATCCCTGAGCGTGCACCCATTACTATTGTATTAAGGGCGCCGCAGGCATTTGCAAACTCCGCGGTCCTCTCAAGGGGCCACCCTTCTACCAACCCGTACATCATTCCTGCATGAAACGCATCCCCGGAACCGGTCCCGTCGACCGGCGTAATTTTAAAGGCCGGACTCTGAAAACTTTTATTCACCCCGGCAACAAAACACCCCTCACTGCCATGGGAGAGGGCAACAACTTCATTTCCGTACTTTTGCTGCAAAGTTTCTGCTGTTTTAAGAGGATCATCGGTGTCTGCCAGTTGCTGCGCCCCTCCTATGCAAGGGATGAAATAATCGGAAAGACGAATCATTTCTTCCAGCTCTTGGTACGTGCAGAGATGCAATTCTTCAACCAGGTCGCGTGCCGGTATATCAAGGTCAAAGCTCACCTTTACGCCGCTTCTCCGTGCAATCTTAGCAGCTGCAATCGATGTATCAAGGCTCATTTCAGAACCTTCAAGATGTAAAAGCCCCGCTGATGCTATGTAATCCCGACGCGCCTCAATATCTTCTGTAGTGATTGTATTCAGCACGTTGGGGAATAAAGTAATAGTTCTTTCTCCCTCTTTATCAACGACTATCCATGTCCAGGGAGAGTCAGCCCCCGCTTCAACTTG
Source organism: uncultured Sediminispirochaeta sp. (assembly GCA_964504785.1). GTDB lineage: Bacteria > Spirochaetota > Spirochaetia > DSM-16054 > Sediminispirochaetaceae > DSBN01. Next base: position 1,662 of record CAZDFY010000094.1, read on the forward strand.
ACAGGCCGTCATATCAATTCCATCTTCACTACAGTATTTTTGCAGCAAATCTCCAAAACGGTCGTCACCGATTTTACCTATATACCCAGTTTTTAGACCAAGCCGTGCCAAACCGGTGAGGGTATTGCCCATCACTCCCCCCGGAAAAAGCTCATATTTTTCAGGGGGACACACCACTTTTGCATCCGCCGTCGGAATTCGGTACAACTGAATTACTTGATCTATTGCATTTACGCCAAAACCCACTACATCCAACATGACCACAAGTATAACTTACAGGTTCTATTAGGTAAAACTCTTTTTTAATATCCACGTGTAATGGATTTTCCGGTTTCTTGAAAAATCCTGGGGGATCGTATCACCGCTAATATCTTCTATATCGAACAATTCATACAGCCCCTGGTCCAGCTTGAAACGGCGATAATTATTCGAAAACACAATTCTTCCATCCTTATGCAGGTGCTCAGCTGCGAGGGTAATCAATGCGAGATGGTCCCGCTGTACATCAAAAATGTTTTGGTCGCTTTTTCTGTTGGAAAAAGTTGGAGGATCTATAAAGATAAGATCATATTTTTCAAAATCACTTTGTAAAAAATGGAACACCTCACGATGCACAAAAAGGTGTGAATCCGATAACAACCGATTCAGCTTAAAGTTTTTTTTACCCCACTCAAGGTAGGTGTTACTCGTATCAACTGAGACAGTTTTTACCGCACCACCCTCCGCCGCATAGACACTTGCGGTACACGTGTAGGCAAAGAGATTCAAAAACTTGGAATCTGTGGTTTTTTCTTTAATAATTTCTCTGATAATACCACGGGTAATCCTGTGGTCTAAAAAGAGCCCTGTATCCAGGTAATCTGTAAAGTTTACAAAGAACTTTAAACCTCCCTCGTGTACAATATAAAACTCTTTTTCCGCACTAAGTTGAGAATATTGTTCCAGCCCCTTCTGCCGCCTTCGCTGTTTGAGAAAGATTTTGCTCTCTTCAATATCAAAACACAGGGGAACCGCTGAAATCAAATCTTTTAATCGGGCTTCCGATTTTTCCTTTTCAATCTCCGAGGGGGGAGCATATTCCTGTACAACAGCGTAACGTTCTTCATATATGTCTATAGCAGCTGCATATTGTGGAATATCCGCATCATAAATCCGGTAGCAGCTGATGTTGGATTTTTTAAGATACTTCTTCAGCATACGCTTGTTCTTCATTATCCGGTTTACCAGCATATTTATTCCCGAAGTATCATCTTCATTGAGAGAAGCAAGTTCATCGGGTGCTTTTTTTTGGTCTGGGGGAACATAGGTATTATCGGGATCGAGAGATATTCTTACCAGAAGAATCTTAAGGTTCCCATTGTACAGGGTATTTATTTTACCGGCCCGTAAGCCTATCTGCTTTGCCGCAGCTTTGTCCGGTGCTAGTACTGCAGCCTCGTACCCGGCATACTTCTCCTTCATCCATTTTCCCAATTTCGAATAAAGAATATCCACCGCCCCCCGATTTTCAAGACGAACTCCATAGGGAGGGTTAACGGCTATAAGTCCCCCTTTTTCCGGAAGTTCCGTCGGTAAAAACTCTTCAAAGGACTTCTCCCGCACCAGTATCTTATCGCTTAAACCTGCCCGCCTTATGTTCTCTGATGCCGCGGATACAGCTTGTTCATTTTTGTCCGATGCAAATAAAGGCGGTAATGATTTGAGGCCTTGCTCCCGCCCCCTTTCTGCCTCCTCGCGCACGCCCTGCCACAGTTCCCCGTCGTGCCCCTTCCAGTATTCAAAGCCGAAACGGGAGCGAAACACCCCCGGAGCAATCTTGCCCGCAATAAGCGCCGCTTCAATAGGGATAGTACCGGAGCCGCACATGGGGTCAACCAGTGCACCTCCCTGGGCGGCAATAGCGGGCCAGCCGGCCATAAGGAGCATACCCGCTGCGCTTGTCTCTCTCAAAGGGGCTTGAGTGCCCTTCAACCGGTATCCGCGCCTGTGCAGACTCTCCCCGGACAGGTCAAGATACAGGACCGCCTTCAGTTTATCGGTGTGTAGATGAAACCGAATACCGGGGGTTTCCGCATTTACGTTCGGACGCCTGCCATGAGTTTTCCTGAAAGTATCAACAATTGCATCTTTTATTTTAAGAGCGGCGTAGTTTGCGTTTTTTATTCGAGAACGGGACACATTCGCATCAACTGCAAAACTTGAGGAGAGTGAAAAATGTTCTTCCCATGCGAGAGCTCCCGCACCTCTGTATAAATCTTCTTCATTTTCGAATTCAAACTCGTGAAGCTTGAGTAGTACCCTTGAGGCTGTTCTGGACCACATACAGATCCTGTATGCTGTTGCCAAATCCGCCGAAGCATGACAACCGGCGACGGTTTGTTTGATCTCGGAAGCCCCGATACTTTCAAGTTCGCCTTTAAGAATGTGTTCGAGATAACGGGTGCAACTTACAAAGAGGGTATACATTTTTTACCCCTATTCCAGGATCACTTCTACATCAGGAGGTAAACTGTAGATAACATCCTTCCGTTCTATTATGATTCTGCTCTTTTTTTTAAGCTCCGAATCGTTTTTTATACTATCAACAAGCTCTTTAGTAGGATTTATAGCTATCGGACGACCGACCTTCTTTAACATAGATAAATCCCCATTTGTATCTCCATAGGCATAACTTTCAGAGGAATTTATATTATAATCCCTTTCCAGTTGTCTAATCGCACGATCTTTACTATCGGAATCCCACATAGGCAGTACTTCCCCGGTAAATTTTCCCTGTTCATCTAAAAGATATTCCGCCCCGCGGAATGCATCCACACCATATTTTTCCGCCATCTTTGATACCAGAAAAGTGGGACTGCCTGAGATAAAAAATACTTTATGGCGATTCTCCTGATGCCATTTAATACGTTCCCGGGTAAATTTGTAGACAATATCACCGTTTAACCGTATCACCTGGTTGCTGATAAACTCCAAATCGCTTTTTTTACGGCCCTTCAAAGCTTCAATGTAAATATCAATGAGTTCCAGCATGTAATCTTCGTAATGTCTTACACGCTTTCGCCACTCCTTGTAAGTGTATTTTACATTAGAATGCCATAGACGGGGGTCTATAACCTCATATTTCACAAGCTTTTTAAAATGCTCTATCATGAGCGAATTACGATATAATGTACCGTCAATATCAAAAAATGCACCTATATTCACACTACTTCCTCATCCTAGAATACCCGTATAAAAGGCCCGCATTGGAGCCCCAGGTGTGTGCAAAGTATTTCATAGTTTGTAGTGATGTTCAACTATTCGGTGAATGTACACAAACTCACTTAGCAACATTGCAGTCGCCCCCCATATCCTTCCCTTGGAACTGGGATAGTAAGGCGCCAGGACTTTTCCGCTGCTTGATTCAAATACGCCCTCCTCAGGACTCTTCAAAATCTCTCGTAAGGGTAGTGTGAGTATCTCCTCCACTTCAGAGGGTTGGGGGCTCAATCGTGGTTCCCCCCGGGTACAGGCAACCACGGGGGTTACTGAAAAGTTGCTTACCGGTATAAATAGAGGCGAGAGCGCCCCCAGAATTTCTACTTGGGAGGGATGAATATCTATCTCTTCTTTAGCCTCACGGAGAGCCGTCTCTACCGGAAAAATTTCAGTCCCCTCATGTCCACCCCCGGGAAGGGCAATCTGACCGGCATGATAAGTCCCATGGGCGGTTCTCCGAATAAGGGGTAAATAGATCTCAGATTCAACACTATAAAGCAATATAAGTACCGCAGCATAGCGTGAATCATCGGGGGTGCTGGTGTAGCTTGAGTCAATTCGTCCCCTTGGAGCGAGTTCCATATGGACCTTAAGCCCTGGAAGCGTTTCTGAGTTCAAGCAGTTGCCCATAGCCTCACAATATCTATCAAACACCATTATCGAACCTATTATAGTAAAAGCACAAAATCACAACAAGTGAAGCAAAAATTGGATAAGGTGAAAAATAAAAACAATAAAGGGCTGCCTAAGAATATTTCTCAGACAGCCCCACCAAAACTTTTAGATATATTTTTTGTTGCCTGCGCAAAGACAGCAAAAAAAACTCTTTTAATAATCCGTTTTACTCCTCAGTTTTACTCCTCCGGCCAGGCTTCATCTATGTTCTTGAGTATCTTGTCAAGATCATCGCCGCTTACCCAATTAGTCATTTGCTTCCAAAAAGCTCCTGCACCAACTTGGCCGGGCATCATATCGGAACCGTCGAAACGGAAGGTATCGGCATTAAGAAGTATTTCGGCATATTTCCTGTTTGCTTCAGTTGGGTACCAGTCAAGGTCTGCATCCTTATGCGGAGCAACTACACCGCCGGATTCAACCCATTCTTTAATAGAATCACCAGTTGCGAGAAAGCGCATAACCGCACGTACTTCAGGACGGTCTGTAAAAGCTCCCATGATGTCGCCTGCACCGAGGACCGGCTTTCCTTGCTCCTCATCTATCGGCGGGAGGTAAAAGAAGTCAATATCTTCACCTACCCTAGCGCTTTCTGGAAAGAAATCGGTGATAAAACTTGCCTGTCTATGCAACATCGCTTTTGGAGGATCCGTAAATAAAGGCTCCGTTGCATCGCCAAAGGGAACGGTTAGGATGCTGTTGCGCCCACCGAGGACTAAGTCCTGATTAAACCATATCTCGGCCATTATTTTGCAGGCCCGTTTTACCTCTTCCGAATGGAAGGGTAGTTCTCCCTTGACCCACGCATCGTATTTCTCGGGGCTCACCGTCCTCAACATAATATCTTCAAGCCAGTCGGTAGCAACCCAGCCTGTAGCCCCGGAACTTTCTATTCCGATGGACCAGGGAGTGTATCCGTCCTTTACCATTTGCCGAGAGAGGGCCATCATTTCATCCCAGGATTCCGGTACTTCGTACCCTTCTTCTTCAAACTCATTTTTTGGATACCACACCAAACTTTTTACGTTTGCCCGATACCATACCCCCGCCATAATATCATTCATAGTAGCAATATCGATCCAGCTCTGATCGTAATATTGTTTGAGGTATCCATCTTTAAACCAAGTGCTGATGTCCTGGACTTTACCCCGGGAAACGAAGTCCTGCAGTAAACCTGGTTGGGGAAAAGCTGCAATATCAGGGGGATCTCCGCCTTCAACACGAACGGTAATCAATGATTCAAAATCACTCGACCCCTCATAACGAACCTCTATTCCGGTAGCTTCTTCAAACTTAACCATACTTTTCTCAAAAAGCTTTGAACCAGGTTCTACAAACGCCCCAAAGATGTTAACCTTTGTGCCGGACAGGTCTTTACCATTAGTCCAGGGGTTGTCGGTGTAGTCAGTAGCGGCAGCCCCACTTTTTTCTTCACTGTCCTTCTGTTTCTCCGCACTCTCAGAGTCCTGCCCGCAGGCGGTAACACTTAAAAGTGCTCCAAGGGTTACAATCACAAGTAGAAACTGTAACACTTTTTTCGGTACATTTTTTTTCGGTACCATACTCTTACTCCTCCTATTTAATGTAATTCCTTATCTGAATCCCCTAGGATCCGTACTATATACGCTTCATAGGGTCTCAAATCCTGTTTTCTATTTTTCAATTTTTTTTCCCATTGATTGTTTTTATAATTTGAATACACAAGTTCCACCGCAGCTGTGTCAGGTGGAAAGGACAGCAGCTCCGAGAGATCGACATTAACCCTCTCTTTGCTCATATTTGCATAGATAAGATAATCACCCTCAGGTTGAAACTCGGGTTGAAGTTTCTTAAAACCAACAACCTGTTGCTCACTTTTCAACGGTACAAACCTTCCATGGCTAAGGGCCGGACAATTTTTTCTCAGAGAAATAAGTTTTTGATATTCGGCAAAAATTGAAGGACCGCCGCTCCGGTCGTGTGCCACATTTATCTCTTTATATCGCCTTCCAAGGGGAATCCATGGGTTTTGCTGTGAAAAACCTCCGTACTCATCCCCGGTCCATTGCATCGGACTGCGTGCATTATCCCGGCTCATATAGCGGATTTTATTCATGAGTTCTTCCTCGGTTTTGCCTTTTTCACGCTCATAATGATAAAAATTCAAAGTATCCACATCTCTGTAATCAGAGATATCGAGATAATCAGCATTCGGCATTCCGATTTCTTCTCCATAATAGATAAAGGGAGTGCCGGTAAGGCTCAGCAAAAGAACCGCCAGCATAGAGGCCGATTCATAATGGTACTCGCCGTCATTACCAAACCGACTTACAGGCCTAGGCTGATCATGGTTCGCGAAAAAGTTTGCCGGCCATGCACGCCCATCTAAACCCTGCTGCCATCGGGACAATCTCAGTAAAAAATCAGAGGCGGACCAAGGGCGGATATCCCATTTTCCTCCCTTGCCATGATCAATTTCCATAAGGTCCATCTGAAATACTGCATCAAGCTCTTCACGATCATAGCCGCTGAGCTGAAGTACATCGTCAAATTCAGCCCCTGGACATTCACCAACTCCAAAAATTTCGCTATCCCCGCTTAAGGCTTTTTGTCGCATTTCCCGTAAATAACTATGTAACTTCGGACCGTTTACAAAGTAAGGGGTCCCCTTTACCACAAGAGGGTCCAGAACTCTGGTGTCCTCCGGAAAAGAGGTATCCTTGCTGATCATATTGATTACATCCATACGAAATCCGTCGATTCCGAGGGATGTCCACCAATTCATGATCCTGTATACCTCATTCCGCACCCTCGTGTTTGCCCAGTTTAGATCAGCCTGATGTTCATCAAAGAGGTGCAGGTAGTATTGAGAACGGAGGGGATCATATTTCCAGGCGGACCCTCCAAAAAAGGAGTTCCAGTTATTCGGAGGCCCAGAAGCTTTTCCATCTCTCCAGATATAATAATCACCATAGGGCCCCTCCGGATCTTCTCTGGAGGACTGAAACCATGAGTGTTCGGTGCTTGTATGATTCACTACAAGGTCCATAATTACCTTCATACCCTGGGAGTGAAACTCCCGAAGCATCTCTTCGAACTCTTCTCTAGTGCCGTAATCCGGATGGATACTCTGGTAATCGCTAATGTCGTACCCATAATCATTGTTTGGGCTGGAATAAATCGGATTAAGCCACACCGCATCGATCCCAAGTTCCTTTAAGTAGGGAATTTTTTCTCTTATCCCACGGATATCACCGATTCCATCCCCATTAGAATCTTTGAAGCTTCTTGGGTATATTTGATAGAAAACCGCGTTTTGCCACCACTTTGAATTAGTCGTCATGTAAGCCTCGGGTATTTTGAAAATTTGTTGTGCGACTTTTTTTCGAATTTTCTATTGTTGTATCTCCTGTTGAATTACCCTTTGTAAGCGCAGGAGCGGTATCTCGCACTACCAGAGAGGGCTGCACGATTTTTTGAAGGACCCTTTCCCGATCGTGACCCTCCAATAGCTCAACCAAACGGGTGCACGCATTACGGACTATCTCTTTATGAGGCTGATGAACAGTTGTGAGCTCGGGCGAGAGGAGACTGCTCATTCGGATATCGTCATACCCGACTAGTAGAATATCTTCAGGAATATGAAATCCCAACGGGGAGAGTGATTCAATGAGACCAAAGCAAGTAATGTCCGCCTGCGCAAAAATCCCGTCAATTTGATCAAGCTGGTCAGCATAACGTTTTACTACTTTTGCTCCCGCACTATACGTTGCATCACAAGAAAAGACCAAGTGTTCATGTACCGGAAGACCTGCCTCAGCATGGGCACGACGGTACCCTTCAGTACGCTCCTTAAATTGACGCTCCCTCTCTGTAATGCAAAGGATGCGGCGACACCCGTGCTGTATCAGGTGTTTGGTGGCTATATACCCCCCGTATTCGTGATCGGCATACACAAAATTTACATCTCGTGATTCAAACCCATAGGGAAGAAAATGGAGTAATACAAAGGGAATCCCCGATTTTTCAATTGCTGCGTAGTCGGCCGGTTCAAATTCAGGCTGAATAAGCAGCATTCCGTCGATTTTTTTCTGTTGTATGAGTCTGCGGATATTACTTTCGCCGTTCGTCTTATTTTTAGTAAAGGTTACTATCGGGTCCAGTCCTGCTTCTTCCAGTATTTCTCGAATGTTTCGCAAAAGCATACCGGCATAATAAAAGTTATCTTCATTATCGAGAGACTCGGGGTAGATAACGCCTATAGTACTGTTACGACTGGTAGCTAAGCTTCGAGCACTCATGTTTGCCTGAAAGTCGTAGGATTCTGCTAGTGCCTTAATTTTTTCTCGGGTAGCTTTAGAAATTGAGGGATGGTCGTTGAGACTTCTGGAGACAGTTGAAAGACTCGTACCTGCTAGTCGTGCGATATCCTTCATCGTTATCCTGCTGATAGTGTTACCCTCCGTTTCTAATAGGACCGATTTTACCTTCAACCGCTGCTGTGCTTTCGCAGCTGTTCTTTTCTTAAAAACAAGCGCTTTCAATTTCTATATTTTTACTGCACAATATTATATTATGTTTTATGCAACCGCTTGCACTAAATATAGAATACACCCTCACACACTACAAGTCAAGGGATATTCTGTACACACCAGCAATTCGCAAGGTAGATAATTTTGGATATTTTTCACATTGCGAATGCTCACATTTACACAGAGGCACTTGATTTATAAAATACTGGTAAAAATACTGTAGCGGAGGGAGGTTTTTTCCCTTTTTACTTATTTCGGCCTTTGATATTATTACGCGTGGAGCATCCAGCATGGTATCGCCTAGACAACACAGCCAATCTCTATCCATCGGTTATAAATCGTAGAAATACTACATTGTTCCGGATAGCCGTGCATCTTACCGAGCCGGTCCATATCGACAGGCTCTCCAGGGCTTTAGAGAGAATAGTGCCGCGTTTTCCCTATTATCAGGTTCATGTACGAAAGGGGGCCTTCTGGTATACCCTGGAAGAGAACCCTCGCATTCCACTACCGGTTATCGACAGTAAAAGCCCGTGTCGCTATATGCCTATCAAACAACGTGGGGTGTTCCCCTTTAGAATACGCGTGTTCGGCCGCACTATTGCCCCTGAGTTTAGTCATGCCCTCACAGATGGTACCGGAGCACTCATATTTACAAAGTCTTTGTTGGCCACATACCGTCTTATAGACCTCTCTTCATCCTCCCCTGAGTACAAAGAACTGTACAGAGAATATGCGGCGGACCCTGAAATATTCTTGTTCGACACCCCTGCGAGGGATGAGGAGTTTGAGGATGCATTCCTCAGTCATTTCGACCCGACTATACCCACCCCTGATCAAGAGAAAAAAGTGTTTCATTTACCTGGGAAAAAACTGCCTATAGGTACATATCGTGTACGCACCGGTGATATGTCGGTCCAAAAAATAATTGACCTTGCAAAAGAACACAATGCTAGTATAACGGAGTTTCTCTCCGGAGTGTATTTTTACAGTTTGCAGCACATACAGGAACATGTTTTTTCAAACAAAATCCGAGGTCGATGGGACCCCTTATCCGTGATGTTGCCGGTTAATTTGCGAGGCCTATTACCGAGCTCTACAATGAGAAACTTTTTTTTAACCCTCAATCCCCTCCTTGATACCCGCCTGGGACACTACGAATTGGATGAAATAATCCAAAGGGTACACCATTTTATGAAGACCCAGCTGGACCACCGGCATTTGAAACAGCAAATAACTAGAAACGTAAAGGGAGTTGTGCACCCCTTATTAAGAATTTCCCCTCTTTGGGTAAAAAACATCGGACTGAAGATGATTTATCGGGATTTCGGTGAAAGCAGGTTTTCAGGAAGCATCTCAAACCTGGGACGGGCGGTTTTCCCACCCTCCCTAGAAGATATTATTGAAACCCTGGAGTTTGTCCCTCCACCCAGCTCAACCCTCGGAGTAAAATGCGGAGTAATTAGCTATAGGGGACGATTACGTCTTACCTTCGGAAGTCTGATTGAAGAAACTGCTCTAGAAAGACTTGTGTTTACCACACTAAGAAGTTACGGTATACCGATAAAGTTAACAGGTAACTGGAAAGGAGAAGAGTAGTGCCATATTGCCCCTACTGTGGAGTTGAAGTTGATAGGGAGACCACCAAATGCCCCCTCTGTGCTACGGCCATACCAACCGAAGGTCCGCCACCGCTACTGAAGGATGAGTATCCCCATAAAGAGCATCAACTCTACTATAAACGGCGTCCCTTTACTGCCGAGGAGAAACGTTCGGTCTTCTGGTTTTTTAGTCTCTTGTTCTCTGTTCCCCTTACCATTGTAATAGTAGTCGATCTTCTGCGGGATTGGCTTATTAGCTGGTCCCTATTTCCACTGGTGGGCATAATTGGAGTCTGGATAGGAATAGCAATTGGTCTGTTTTTCCGCCGTACCTGGTTACTGTATGTGCTGTACTCGATTCTTATTGTGTTGTTGAGTCTGATAATAAATACTCTGGCAGGAGCTTTTCATTTATTTTTGTATTGGAATCTTCCTATTATCATTATGACGGCACTAGGTATTACCCCCTGTGCTCTGTATGCAAAATATACTACCCGTAAAGGATTCAATGTTCTTGGAATGATCATGTGGGCGATTGCCCTGTTCTGTGTTGGTCTCGATTTTTTAATCAGCGCGAACACCGACACACACCACCTACTTCAAGGGTGGTCGATTATTGTAGCGGCGGCCTTGGGCCCGGTGGGGGCCCTACTGATGTATGTACACTACCGGTTTGGAAAAACCATGTCCTTTAAACGATTCTTTCACGCCTGAAACTACTAGGCATAAAACAAAAGCAGCGGGAAGTTG
>CAZDFY010000095.1:0-12372 GCA_964504785.1 uncultured Sediminispirochaeta sp.
ATGTTGCCTCCGTGACTTATTGTACCGCATTTCTAATGAAAAGAAAAAGTGTTCAGTATCCTATCTCCAGGTTGATGCTCAACTGTTCCAATTATTTTTTGTCTTTATCACTTTTTACAAAGCGTACAAGTTTCATCACTTCAGACATTTTCCACTCCCCGGATAGCTTTTCAGTTTTTACTGAGAGAAAAATAAACAGAAGAAGTACAGGAAGGGCTACTCTAAAATAGACTCTGTATACCCCCAACCCTTCAAAACCTGCAGCACGAATAAGAGTAAACGCTGTTCCTCCTCCCAAGGCAGCAGCAAGACCGGCAATAGTACCGCTTGCCATACGAGCACTTAGGGATAAGCCGACCCTCTCCTCCGCATTAGTCGTTTGCAAAAAATAGTGATGGGCTGCAAGTCGAATCCCGGTCTTAGAAAAACCAGCAATAAAAAACATCACCGCAACAACAGGCATAATGAAAAGAGCAGGAGCTACAGCCCAATACACTGCAGCTGCAAAAAACACCGACACATATATAATAAGCAAAGGCCTCGGGCCAACCTTATCGGCAATTCTTCCATTCACTACCGAAGAAACTATATTTCCTACTATAATAATCATAGACAAAATGAGCGCTTGGAAGTCTGATATTCCGTATCCGTTCTTTACCGTGATCAATGAGAAGGGTATAACCAGCACAAAGGCCGAATCCCCTGCTGTCCAGCCGCCGATAAGTCGACCAAGTTTTTGATTTTTACGTATTTTTCGTAAAGTGTAGATCATCGGTAAGCGAGCCGATTTACCAGGTTTATCGGTTTCAGGTATTTTCAACAGCCGACTGCTTGCATAAAAGCCAATGGCACAGCCGATTGTAATAACTAATTGATATACCCAAATCTGATTGAATAGTCTTATTAGCACAAGTACCAAAACTAAAGAGAAAAAGTAGGAAATTTGACTTCGCAGCCAGTTCCCTGAAATAAAACCGCCCCGCTCATCGTAAGAGGTAATATCCCCTGTTAAAGGAGAGTCTGCGACCACCCCTACACTTCGAAAAAGGGCAAATCCGAAAGCCCCAATTAACACAAAAAGAGGTACAATTGTCTCGGCTTCTAAGACATCTCCTCTTCCGAGGGCTGGAACAAAAGGAGCCCCCGCCATAAGCAAAGCACAGACATAGCGCAGGAACCATGCAAGAGACCATGTGCGTGATACCCCAATACGGGGGATAAGGAACTTCCCCAATAACATAAAGGGCATAGTGAGATACATAAATGAAGCTATCAGCGCAAGTTGAGGATCGCTCAATCCTACACGAATACCATAGAGAATAAGCAAATCGTTTAAAAGAAACGCTACGGAGATACCATTAAGGGCATTGAAAGTCCGCAAGTTCTTTTTTCCATTCTGTTTCTGTTCTTCATCTAAATACTCTGGGAAATCAACTTCTTTTTTCTTAAAAAATCGAGGCATTTCACCACTTCCAATGCACTAATTCTAGTTTTTCTGTTTTTTATCCGGAATCAAAGGGGTCAAGAAAATACTTCCCATTACTAAAGTACCAAGAACGATAAATCCTATATGAAACATACTACCCTCGGCAAGGATACCCATACTCATGGGAAATACTCCTATTCCAATGAGAGTTGCCACGGGAATAACTGTTGAAAAAGATAAATTTCGGCTCTGTGCCTTGCCTATATTGGAAAGGCTTGTAAGAATCAAAGGAAAAAAAGCCTGCACAACTACCGCCTGGATGAAAACTGTTGCTGTGAGCACAGTTCCCTCGGTTACACCTAATAGTAAAGTAAAAGCACCTGTTATCGATGCTAATAAGAAAATTATCCTTTTTAATGGGAAACGGTCCCCTAGATAGCCGGCTAGAAAAACCATGAAAAGCCCGGAAATACGGGAAGCTCCTACAAGGCTGTTCACAGAATCTATATCCATACCATGTCGGTTCACCAAAAAGGAGGGAAGCACCGAATACACCCCATGGGTTGAAGTAGCAGCCAAAACTAAAAATATGCCGATAATAACAAACCCCGGCTCTTTAACAAGGGTTTTTATGTTGTGAAAGCGAGGTGATTCACCGTACTCCTTTCCACCCTTTCCTTTAATGATATAGACAATCCCAAGGATAAGCGAGAAAAAGGCTATATAGCCAAGCAGTTCCCGCCAATGAATCACATGTGTAGTAGCCCGTACCACGAAGGGGGCACTCACAAATGCCAAGGGCGGTCCAAGTTCATGCAAAGCAAGAGCTGAGGCCCATTTGTGCTTGGGCACAATATTGGTAATCATTGCCAAGCCCGAAGGCGGGTATATACCGCATGAAGCACCCATTAATAGTAACCATGCATACATACCGTACAGGGCATCAGTAAAAACTAGGGCGAATAGTGAAATGGAAATTCCTAAAAAAGACACAACTATTACACATTTATGGGTAATACGTTTTGCAAGAAACCCTGAACTTGCTATTGCCCCTACATATCCCAGGGTAGTAGATAAAAAAATTCCGGCAGTTTGGGAGGCTTTGATACCCATGTCTACCCTTATTATCTCAAAGAGGGGAGAGAAAATCATTCGCACAAACACACCGAAAAAGGCGCTGATCGTTAAAAGTAGTATATACGGCAGTACTTTCCCTATATCAAAGGAGCTATCATGATCGAGCATCAGGTATACCAGTTATAATAAATGGTCCAACTCATGCTTTTCTACACTTTGAAAATAACGCACCGTGCCATACATAAGCTCCTTCGCCGCCTCTTCATCGCACACTACAATCGCATTTGGATGATATTGAAGGGCACTAGCCGTCCACATATGACTCACATGACCCTCTATGATGTGACGTAAAGCCCTCGCCTTCTTCATACCCACAGCCATTATAAGCACCTCCGACGCCGACAAAACCGTATTAACACCAACGGTGAGTGCCTTCCTGGGTACTTTACTCTTATCATTTTCAAAAAACCGTGCATTCGCCTCTATCGTGGAATCGGCAAGGGTTTTGACCCGAGTTTTTGATCCCAGTGAAGAGGCGGGTTCATTAAAGGCTATATGTCCATCTTCTCCTATTCCGCCGAAGAAAAGATCTATTCCTCCGGCCTCTGCAATAGCCTCTTCATAATTCTCACACTCCTTCTGCAAATCATCAGCATTTCCGTTAAGTATCTGTATCCTCTCTTCTTCAATATCTATATGATCAAAAAAATTCCGATACATAAAATTGTGATAACTCTGAGGATGCTCTTCAGGCAAACCAACATATTCATCCATATTAATGCTTATCACATTACGGAAAGAGATATCTCCGGATTTATGCTTTGTTATCAGCTCTTTATATACCTCCAGGGGAGTGGACCCGGTTGGCAGGCCAAGAACAAATTTGTCGCCCTCTGAGTTTTTTTGCAATACCTTTTTCGCAATATAGTCGGCTGTCCACCTTGCAGCCTTTTCACTATTTTTGTGGATGAGAACGCGCATATCGAAACCTCTGTTTTAAAATTCTATGTGTCCCCTGAAAAAAGGCGATAACAACTTGTCGCACCTTTTTTCAGGGGACTTATTCTATCGGATTGTACTATACTAGCTTGAGCAAGCGTTCAGCGTTTTTGTGAAAGAAAAGGTCCAAATCCTCTTCCGAATAACGCATAAATCGAACAATTTTATTTTGCTCGAAAAGGTACTTTTCTGAAAAACCCCGAGGGAAACCGCTTGAATCGGTTCCGAAAATCAGACGTTCCGGGCCGATTGTTTCAGTGAACTTTCGAAAGAGATCCTGCAGGGTAATTTCCGGCATCATCCAGCGTGTCCACTGGTTTGAACCGGAGGAGTCTACATATACGTTGGGAGCAGACCAACAGAGGTGTAACAACTCCGTTGGATACCCGCAGCCGAGATGGGGAAACACAAAAGGAACCTTGGGAAATTGTTGCACCACCTTCTGCATAATAAGCGGGTTCATATTTACATGATGTACAGTGCCTCCGGCAGCTCCCAACACTCCAAAATGTATGAGCACGGGAATCTCGTACCTTTGACACACCTCCCATACCTCATAGAGTGAGGTATCGTTCATCGGCGTATCTATCGCCGGGCCCAGAATTTTATAGCCTTTCATTCCAAGGTCACGTACCGCCCGTTCCAACTCTTCCGCAGCATTCGTGTTGCTCGGATTATGGTGGGCAAAACCTACAAACTTGTCAGGATGACGAGCGACAATCTCCGCAAGATTGTCGTTGCCTCCCCCCGATACAAACACTACTCGCTCAACTCCCTTCTGCTCCAGCTCATGATACCAACGGTCGGCTGTCTGCTTATCATCTATTGGTGTCTCTGGATCTGAGGGAAAGTCCCATGCTTCTCGCCAAATTTCCGACTGCACATCCTTTTTCCCATAGGGGTTGTGCTTTGCCATATTCTCGTAATCCGGAAACCAGCTTTTAGTAGTCGGAAAATGTGTATGAAAATCAACCAATCGTATACCTTGTATCATAGCTATCTATCCTTTTAGTCCTGTAAGAGCAATACCCCGAATTATCTGTCTCTGAAATACCAGGAAAATAATAAAAGCCGGTACCGAAGCAACAGTTGCACCGGTCATCACCATTTCCCACTCAGTCTGAAACTCCCCCGAGAAGAACGCCAGGCCTACTGGTAAAGTGAAAAGCTCGCTGTTACTGGTCACAATAAGCGGCCACAAAAAGGCGTTCCAATTTCCAATAAAGGCAAAAATTGCGAGAGCTGCCAGTGCAGGTCGTACCAGGGGCATTGCAATCAGCCACCAAATCTTAAACTCATGCAAGCCGTCAATACGTCCAGACTCTATTAAATCGTCGGGTACACTATAAAAAAACTGTCGCATTAAAAACGTTCCAAAACCGGTGATCATTCCTGGAAAAAGAATTCCCCAATAACTGTCTACCCATCCGAGATTATCCGACATAATGTACCAGGGTATTACAAGCATCTCTTTCGGAATCATCATGGTAGCCAGGATTAAGATAAAGAAGAACTCTTTTCCCCTGAACTTAAACTTAGCAAAAGTGTAGCCGGTAAGAGAGTCGAAAAACAGGGAAGAAAGTGTTACGAGACCACCTATATAGATCGAATTAAAAAACCATCGTGGAAAACTTCCCATCTCTATAAGACGTTTGTAATTTTCAATAGTCGGGTGTTCCGGCAGTAAAGAAAGGCTATATACTTCCGCCCCCGCCTTAAAGGATGTTGCTATCATCCATACAAAGGGAAACAGCATTATCGCGCCTCCCACAGCAAGAAAACCAATTACTGTACCCTTTCGTATTCCTCTTTCTGTTTTAGTCATTGCTCTTCACCACCTTAAGTTCAATCAGAGAAATAATCAGGATAATAAAGAAGAGCACCATTGTCATAGCCGATGCATAGCCCATCTCGAACCTGTTAAAAGCTGTATTGTAAATGTACAATACAAGAGGTTTCGTGGAGTTAAGAGGTCCTCCCTCACCCTGATAGGTCATGTTGTATACTTGTGTAAAAATCCTCAGATAAAAAATACTTCCCACGACCACTAAAAACACAAGTGTCGGCTTGAGAAGCGGCAGAGTTATGTATCTTAGCAATTGTCTGTTATTTGCTCCGTCAATTTTTGCACTTTCGTAATACTGAAAGGGGATTCCCTTAATTCCGGCTAAAAAGATCACTAATTGAAAACCGATATACGCCCAAATTGTTGGAGCAAGAATCGCCTCAAGTGCCTGGTTAGGGTCATTCAAAAACCCCTGCTGAGGTAGACCAAGCTTGATGAGGATACTATTTATAACTCCGATAGGGGCCTTCTGATACAACCATCGCCATACCCATGATACCGCTACAAGGCTGGTAATATAGGGAATAAAATATACCGCTTTAAAGAGCCCCTCCAGTTTCCCCACTTTATTAATATTATAAGCAAGGGTAAAACTAAGTAATAACCCAATTGGCAAACCATATAGTAAATATTCAAAAGTGTTTCCCAATGTTTTATAGAATATAGGATCTTGAAACAGACGAATAAAATTTTCAAAACCTATAAATTTTTTATCCGCAGACACAATATTCCACTCGGTAAAGGATATTCGAAACGCGTTAATAGTAGGATAGTAGCGAATACCTAAATAAAAAATGAGTGGCACCGCTAAAAATATATACGCCCATTTCGCTTTATGACGCTCTATGGAGTAACCTTTTTTCTTTTTCATGTTCTACCTACTCTTTTACCCTTTAATTAAAATGAGAAGGGGAAGCGTCAAGACTCACTAGTACTGACGCATGTTTTTGAACGCTCCCCCGCCTTAGATGCATTACATTATATGCATTATTAGTCGTTGTAGTGTTTATCTAGTACAGCCTGTTCTTCTTCTGCCGCCTTATCAACAGCATCTTCAATGGACCAATCCTGCAGCATAACACGATCATAAGCATCGAGCCATACCTTTCTCTGGGCCATTTCATCTATAAAATAGGTTGCATGTGCGTATTTAAGGCCCTTGATAAAAGCTCCGATCTTCGGATCCTGTCTATATTTTTCCTGAAGCGCAATATCTTCACGTGCCGGCAGTTCTCCCACGTTCTCAAGCCATAGCTCCATAGCTTCGGGAGATGTAAGAAACTTGAGGAACTTAGCCGAAGCTTCAAGCTCTTTACCACTGGTGTGTTTGGTTATACCATGACACCAGAAAGATGCAAAATTCGACTGTACTCCATTGTGCGAAGGAATTTCTGCTACTCCATAGTTCAGTTCATCGATTTTATCCAGAGTACCTAATCTAAAAGAACCGTCAATATGAAGACCGGCGTTACCTGTTTTAAAGGCGGTCACATCGTCGGTCATGAACTGAGGTTCTCCAAGCTCATGTTCGCGATTAAGATCCACATAAAATTCGAACGCGTCGTATCCTGCCTCTCCATCATACATAACATCGGTATTGTCTTTACTGTAAGGCTGTCCACCGAACTGCCGTATGAGTCCTTCACGGAGCCAATGGTGAAGTTGACCGCGCAGCATCATGGTCATACCTTCTTGAAGCAAGTTTCCATTATCATCTCTCTTGGTCAGCTTTTTACCATACTCAACCAACTCATCCAATGTTTGGGGCGGTGCATTTGGGTCTAATCCTGCCTCTTCGAAGAGTCCTTTATTATAAAACAAAGCAAGTGATCTCACAGCTGTCGGTAAAGCATAATAGCTTCCGTCTTTTTTCACTGCAGATATCATATCAAAAAACTCATCCTCTATCTCCGCTGTGTCAAAGTATTCTTCAGGAAGAGGCTGTAGATACTCACTTCCTAAATACACCGGCATCCAGCCATAGTACAAGTTTATTACATTCGGCCCCTCACCTGCAGGCACTGCCGACGCTACCTTAGTATTGTAGTTTTCATACGGAAAAGTTTGATGGACAACCTCTACATTCGGGTTCTCCTCTTCAAAGCGCTCGATAAGTGTATCAACCGTCTCTTTTTTCGTTTCATAGAAATACTGCCAATACACAATTTTGGTTTTACCCTCTGTCTCTTCATCCGTAGCTTCTTCTTGCTGGCCTCCTGCCATCAAAAACCCGACACCCGTTAGTGAAAGTATTACTAATAGTAATAACAATCTTTTCATAGGGATCCTCCTTTAATATTATTAATACACTTATTATAACCTATATAATAAGTGTGTCAAGAAAACTTATCCCTCTGGGAGTAAGTTTAATCTCATTATTTCCAATTTTTTTAATAATCTTTTCCCTTTCCATACCATATAGCAATGCTTTGAAATCTTCGCCCTTAATTCCCCTCCCTAACACCTCTTCTAACTGTAATGCTACTGCAGAAGTCGCACGAGGCTTTTCACTTAATAGTCTTATTGTCTGCTTTTCCCATTTGAAATAATCATTATCAACATCTTTGAGCCGCCTACTGTTGATAAAAAACAATTCCTCTAAAATACGATCGATAACCACCGAATACTCCAGCGCACATCTTCCCCCTAGAGAAAGTTTATTTTCCGTACCGGAATTACGCACGAAGACCATTCCCGCATATGTTCTTTCATTTGAAAGGAGAACCACCGCCAAAACCTCTTCATCCTGTGAGAAATACAGCTCCTCCCATTTTAAGTTATTCTCCCTTGCACTACCAACAATCCTTTCCTGGTTCTCCTTCCACACAGATGAACCTCTGTAGAACTGCTCTTTTTGTATAAAAAAGACTGAATCCGAGGCCTTATGCCCTGGTTCAAAGGGAAAGGCTATCTCTCTGCCTGTATATCTACGCTTCTGTACATAAGAAAGCACCTTCAATGCTGCAAGGAACCCGTTCCCGATATACACAGCCTTTTCATACCCCTCGGGCATTGTAAGAAACGTTTCAAATATAATGTGGCCCGATTCTTCATTGGCCACCGTTTCGTTACTTCCCCTAAAAAATGGGTCCAGCAGCCATTTATCTCCCACCGGCAGCAGCTCGTGTTGAAGATCAAACTCTTTCACTGCCGCCTTTGCACACATAAGATCACTTTCAATGGTATTTGCATAGAGTTTCCGGCCTCTTTTGCTTAACCTTACGCTCCCCTCTTCTTTTTCCCGTAAAAGCCAATAGGCCAATTCGTCACCCGATAGAACATACACCCTATCTTCCGGTCGATCATATACCAGGAGATAACTTCTATCACCATCGCCGTCATTTACAATCCCCATAACTTGTTCTTTCTTGTTCTCACGGCCAAGACAAAAGAGTTCTTGAATAATAGAAGGGTAATTTTCAGTTGTATTTTTACCATTCTCACCCTCAAATACCCGTGTACCTTCAAGTACACCAACCCCACACCCGTCGTTTATGTTACTCCCATCCGGTTCCACGTGAGAAAGATCAGCGTTATACCCAAGACCATGAAAAAAGAGACCGGCATAATGAGAAAACGCACCGTTCGCCGCGTCATATACAATAGATGCATCACCACTGTTGCGGGGAAGATTATGAAAAAGCTGCTGCTCTAAAATGCCAACTGCCTCCGAATTCACATTAAGTCGCCTCCCACTTGAACAGCCGTTTAAAGCTTCCTGAGTTTCAGCTAAGGCTGTTTCCCGGGCAATCTTATAAATATAAAAGCTCAAAAGGTATTCACCTGTAAGCCCTTCATTCGGCAGCTTGTATCCCTGTAAAAACAGTTTTATTCCGTTTTGGTTGGCAGGATTATGTGAAGCAGTGAGCATCGCCGCAAAACTGATGTCATTATATATTGAATACAGTTGGACCCCCGGTGTTGGCAGTACCCCGCAATCGTGCACAACCGCCCCTTCATCTACAAGGGCCTGACTTATATAATCTCTCAGCCCTCCATTTCTATATGCATCCCGCCCATCCTCTCCTATCACAATGTGCAGAGTCTTTTCATCAGAGATTTGTATCTCATCACTCTCCAAAATCTGACGGATAAACGCCCTTAAGACAAGAAGATAAAATTCGGCAGTAATATATCCATAAGTAAGGTACAGCTGTAAAGCCCTTTCCATACTCGACCGCTCTTCAGTACTAATTCCTCTAAAACCGTCGGTCCCGGGCAACTTGATTCTAGATCTTTTTAGAATTGCAAGAGCCTCTTCCTCTTTCAGCTTTCTAAAATCCATATCCCGTGCAATAGTACACAGCCGCTCTACATTTAATACTGCCGGGGCGAAGGGAATTTTAGCATCTCCTATAGCAGAGAGCATTCCATCTATAGTCTGAATAGACATTCCCTGTTTTGTAAAAAGCTGTTGTATCTCTTTTTCGGTAGAGTTCCTGTCTATAATCTCAGGGGCGGCGGAAAACGCCAGAACTATGTCCTGCTCAAATAGTACATCCCACACAAAGGCCTCCAATATCGGTCCGACCCTAGGATATAAGTTTCAAGGCCGCTTTCAAGTTATCTTCAATGAATTGCCGTCGGGATGGAGCTACCACATGCTCACCCGGGTTCCACTCGGAATACCAATACCCAATACGACCATCAGAATTATGTGAGAGCAAGAGATGGTTCCATGCTTTTTTAACCCGCTCAGATTCAGGTTCACTCTTCTCCAAATCGAAAAGCTTTTCCCTTACCTCAAGGGTTAAATCCCAAATCGGTTTAGCCTCACCCTCTGTAAAGGTTTCCAACTTGGTGTTTCCAAGGTGTTCTTTAAGTGAAACTGAACCTTTTGGAGGATGTTCTTCCAGATATTCGCCGATAGTGGAAGGAACCACACCGTCTATCTTTGAAATTCCCTCCAAGAACTTATCAAATGTCTCCTGGGTTTTTGTAAAACCACTGTTAAACTCGTCGATGAAAATTGTCTCAGCATCACGTTTCATTAAAAGAATGGAGTCCTCATGGGTTCGTGAAAATTCTTTCACTCCCTCTACTACCGTATCTACATCCAATTCACCCTTCATCATTTTTTTAAACACCCGCTGTGGTGTTCCCGGCAGCTCGTAAATAGCCGGAACTACTGTAAAGTCGTCAGACCCGGCATTGGATATAAATCGGGCTTTATGAAGGTCCTGCCTCGGAATATTTGGATCAGCATTCAGAACATGCTTTGCAAGAGCTATGATCCATTTGATATTGTTCCTTACAAGCACATCGCTCATATCATGACTATAGGCAAACTCAGGGGGAAGAAAACCCTCAGGGCTTACCCCATATACCTCTTTATCGAGCTCAATACCCTTTTCTATTTGCTTTTCAAACTCTCTTATGGTAAGCAGCTGAGGAACTGGATGTGTATAGGTATATGTCCCTAGTTCAAAGGAAGAACCTATTTCCGCTTTGATTGTATCCAACAGCTTCGGCCTCATTTCCATAAGAGTTTCCGTTGAATACCCCGAAATAAAAAAGTCGGCTTTCATTCCATGCTTCAGAAGCAAATCTACTAAAGGCTGATAGCCCTTATCTATAATTTGGTCTTCATCTCCAACCGCTATTTCAGTACGCTGAATATTAAAATTGAATGCAAACGCTAAATGAACCATACCTCACCTCACTAGTTTTCTGTACCGCATATATTTTTACGCTTATTATAACCTATTTAATAAGTATGTCAAGTTTATCTATCAATTTTAGTCAGTATTTCACCACTATTTATGAACGAACCATCTTACCATCAAGCCACTGCTGAAACACACCCTCTGCACAGCCCTTCAAAACGGTTTCCTCCGAATCTTGATCTGTTTCTATCTGCAGACCAGCACGGTCCGAGTTAAATGACCGCTCACCCGCAGCTGCTCTAATATCTCCAATCATTAATTGTAAAAGAGGAGAAAGAGTACCACCCAGCACTACCACCTCGGGATTAAAAATATCGGTAAGCGTACCTATAACATCTCCAATAACGCGTCCGTGGGAAGAAAGAATATTATGCACTTCTTTGTTTCCTTTTTTGTACTTCTTAACGAAATCATCTAATAGAGACTCTTCTTTTTCAGAAAACTCATCGTTACTTCCCTCAAAATTATAATACACTCTTAATATCCTCTCGAGAGTCACCATTCGAAAACAACCAGTTTGTCCGCATTCACAGGGAATATCTGAATCCGTCACTTTCCAATGCCCCAACTCACCGGCATACCCTTCTGCTCCAGTGAAAATAGAACCATCTATTATTATTCCCAGCCCTATACCTTTTGAGAAATAGATGTACAATAGGTTTTGAAAGTTCTTATCAAAAAAAGTAGCCGCCATAATAGCGGAAATGTTTGCATCATTTGAAATAAAGGTCGGCAACTTTAATGACGTCTCAAGCTTTGTGTGTAAGTCGTTATAAGTGAGCAGCGGATTTGAGCTTTCTACTACCAATCCTGTTTTTAAGCTCACGGTACCCGGAATAGCTACCCCTAATCCTAAAATTACACTTTCATTTATACCGGTTTTTTTTAATATTTCGGTATACAGGTTTTTTATTTCTTCTATAAGAGATTCAAATTGATGAAGTTTTGAAAAGGTTTTTCGAGTCTTAAAGATGGTCTCAAAATGAAGATTAAGCAAGGCCACCTCAAAATACAGGTTGTTACTGAGGTTCAAAGTAAGAATATAGCGGGAGTTCTTATTTAGACCAATATCGGCCGGTTTTCTACCCCCAGTGGATGTCTCCGATTCTTCTATCCACACCAATCCCTTTTCCATAAGATTGTTACAGATATTAGACACTGTAGCAAAACTTAGACCCAGCCCCTTCGAAAGCTGTGTTTTGCTTGTGGTTTTGGCCTGCTTTATTGCAAGAATGATTTTTTTTACATTATTTCTTTTCAGTTGTTTCTGATTTTTTATAGGACTCATATATTTTACTAGTTATAATTAGTTATTTAATTTTCGTCAATACATTTATTCTTTACTTAGAAGGACAGGT
>CAZDFY010000096.1:0-12347 GCA_964504785.1 uncultured Sediminispirochaeta sp.
GGCTCCTCGGCTTGGTCGCAAGCGCATATATCCTCATTATCGGCGGGGACTTCAATGGGCCCAGCATCGGAGGAATGCTCACTATTATGGGCTTTGCCACCTTTGGAAAGCATTTGAAAAATTGCTGGCCCGTGGCCCTCGGGGTAATCGCTGCAACCCTGCTGTTCGGAAAGTCCTTAGCTGCACCGGGACCCTTACTGGCCCTGCTGTTTGGGACCACTCTAGCCCCTCTGGCCGGCGAGTTCGGCATCTTCGTCGGTTTTGCCGCCGGCTTTACCCATTTGCTGATGGTGGAACGGACGGCGGCGTGGCACGGAGGCCTTGACCTGTACAACAACGGCTTTGCCGGAGGGCTTACCGCTACCCTGTTTGTAGCGGTCATACAATGGATAGATTCGAATAAAAAGAGCAAGATTCAAAGGCAAATGAAATGAAGAAAGAATACATTCTCCACCTGATTAGCGAAATCTCCAACTACATCCTGGAAACTGATCCCTCCCGGATGGTGATATCCCTGCACCAGGAATCCGACGGCCTGCACCTGGCGGTGCTCGACGACCAAGAGCGGTCGGATGAGGAAATTGAAGTTATTTCCAAAGCCCTCAACACCGGGGCCCGCCCGGAGCTCTCGGAGTACTACGGCTCGATGGGGGGGACCGACCTGGTGGGTGCGGCCCGGCTCAATCTGATCGGCTGGCAGATTAAGCATGCCGATGTAAGCAGAATCGACAAGGGGACCAAAATCGACCTGTGGATCGGCAGCGACCGCTTCGACTCAAGCAAGTTTAATATTCCCGGCTGAAGCAGGTCGCTGGAGGGGACACCCATAATATCCGCTTAGTTTGACCGGCGGGAATACTCAGCGGATAGGTGCTAAAGTGTTGTTTCTTTTATTTCTCCTATCTCTTTCCCCGAAAGAAGTTTCTCGACGTTGAGAAGTATTTTTACCTCTTGGTTCATTTTACCCAGTCCGGCGATATACTTCTCTTTTTCCGTATTTTCTTGAAACCGCGGTGGGGGGTCTATATGATCGTCGGGAATGTCCAGCACTTCAGTGGCTGTGTCTACAAGGAAGCCGATCGAAGTATTGTGGATGTGTACCACTGTGATGACGTTGCGATCGTCGTATTCCCGTTCTTCCATTGAGAAGCGAAGTCTCAGATCTATTACCGGTATGACCTGCCCCCGCAGGTTGATTACACCCTTAACATAGGGGGGCATATCCGGTATTGCGGTTATTTTCTGCAATTCTATAATATCGGTTACATAGGTGATGTCGATCCCGAACACCTCGTTTCCGATATTACACATGAGGTATTTTGAATTCTGCACCTCTTCCTCGTCATTGTCGACAATGAAAATGTCGTCGTCGTGTGTTTTCTGGTTGTTCATACTATCTCCTATTCTGAGAAGCGGTCGAACTCATCATCGTCAAGGGAAATGGATTTCACCGGGGAGTTGTTTCCGTCTCTCTTCGCATCCCCTTCCCAGGAGTGTTCAATTTTTTTAATCTCATCCCCTGTAGTGATTGCCTGACTTATACTTCGGGTGCCGTTTTCCAATTTGAACTGAGCAACCATACTCCGTAGTTGTTGAGCCTGTCCTGCAAGCTCTTCCGATGCTGATGCACTTTCCTCTGCACCGGCGGTGTTGGCTTGAGTAGCCTCATCAATTTGGTCCAAACCTTCGGTAATCTGTTCTATCGCCTGGGCTTGTTCTTTACTGGCCTCTGCAATACCTTCCAAAAAGTTAGCTACCTTTCCTGAACCTTCAACAATCGAACTAAGCTGTTGTGCCGTTGCGTCGGTTGCCTCTGTGCCGGATTTTATGTTTGCAACCGTTTCCTCCACCATTCGGGTTGTTTCTTTGACTGAATCGGCGCTCTTAACGGCCAGATTACGTACTTCGTCGGCAACAACGGCAAACCCTTTACCATATTTTCCTGCACGGGCGGCCTCTACATTGGCGTTTAGGGCAAGAAGGTTTATTTGAAAAGCAATATCGTCTATTACCTTCACCACCTTGTTTATTTCATCAGAGGAGGCATTTATCTTTTCCATAATTGTGGAGAGCTGCATCATCTTTTCGTTTCCGCCTTCTGCATCCTTGGTAGCCTGTTTTGCTATTGCATGTGCTTCCTGGGCGTTTTCAGCATTCTGTTTTGACTGGCTGTTTATTTCGTTGGTACTGCTGGTGATTTCCTCGAGGCTGCCTGCCTGTTCAGTGGCCCCTTGGCTAAGGTTCTGACTGGCCTGGGAAACCTGGTCTGACCCGTTGGCTACCTGTTCGACGGCAGTATTTACCTGCATCAACACCTCGTTTAGGGCGTCCTTCATCACAATCAACGAGCGTCCTAATTGGTCCTTTTCCGAGGCCATGCGAATGTCTACAGAAAGGTCCTTGTTCGAGATTTTCTCTACTATCTCCCCCTTGTAGCGCAGCGCTTCAACCATCTCTTTTACTGATAGATATACCCCGCGGGCATTGTTGTTTGAGACATCTATCTGCAAGTCGCCTTCAGCGATACGGCCGGTGATTTTTTCAATCTCTGCAGGATCGGCGCCCAATTGCTTGAGAATACTGCTGCTGATAAAGATAGTCAGCAAAATTCCAAGGACAATTGCAATGGCCGATACTATGAGAGAAATCATAATAGCAGTTTGGTTAGCCTTCTCGAGTTTTGGTCCGAGAATATCTTGATCAGCCTGAATTGAGCTTACAATCTCCGCACCGGTGTCCGCTATTTCCGGTCCGATAACGTCAAGGTAAGTATCTACAATGTTATTTCTCTCATAAAGAACTCCCGTTACTTCTTCAAAATACCGGGAATACTCATCGAAGCCTCCCTCAACTTTCGCAAGCAAATCCCGTCGATCTGCATTCTCCAACCTTTTATCAAGTTCATTGATATTGCTTTCTAGTTTTTCCAGCTCTCCTATTACCCTTGCTTCATCCTCCTCAGTGTTGGAATCTAGAAATTTAAAGGCATAGAGACGAGCCAGCAGAAGGTTCCTCAGTGAAAGGCTCGCGTAGAAAGCGGCTTCCATATCGTTGTCGACCTCGGCGGAGCGAAGAATATCAGTAAGATTTGTTTCAATTTCGGGTCCTGTTACATCAAGGCCCTCTACTACTAGGGTATCTCTATGCCCTTGAAGTTCCACCACCTTTTCAAAGTATTCTCCGTACTTGATAAGGGACTTATCTATTTCTTGGACTAGGGGAGCACGTTCTTTGTTTTTAATATTTTCTTTCGCTTCAGTTATTAATTCTCCGACCCTTTCGTAGTGGGAGTCGAACTCCCTTTTATCTTGTGCTTCTCCTCTGATGAGGAAATCCTTCACGTTCATTCGGACCATCAGCATATCTTCCTGCATAGTACTT
This sequence comes from uncultured Sediminispirochaeta sp., assembly GCA_964504785.1. Classification (GTDB taxonomy): domain Bacteria; phylum Spirochaetota; class Spirochaetia; order DSM-16054; family Sediminispirochaetaceae; genus DSBN01. The sequence continues at coordinate 3,382 of CAZDFY010000096.1, forward strand.
AGAAGATTAGAGTCGGTTGCCCAGTCTCTATACTGTTCAAAGTCTTTTGAAGCGCGTCCGAGAAAGATAACCGCAACAATACTTACTGCTAAAAGCAGGACCATCATAAGAAAAAAGCCGCCGGTTATTTTTGTTCTCATTTTCATTTGTGCCATATAGTTCTCCTTATTTAATTCGAAAACACTATAGTAGTATAAGGGCAAAAAAAGAGAAAAAAAGTGCAGCAAATACTATAGAATTACACAAATTTTGCCTATACTTAGTGGGTAAAATTGGGAGAGGAGAAGGTATGTCTCAATATAAAAATCTTCTTGAGGAAAGATTAAAAGAGCTAAAGTGCCTTTTCAGGATATCTGAGCTGGTCGATTATTTTGAAGACGACCTCGAGAGTATTCTTCAGGGAATAATAAAGATAATACCTGAATCTTGGCAGTATCCCGACATAACGGAAGTAAAGGTAGTCTTGGATGGGAAGAGTTATGTGTCACCCGACTATAAAGAGACGGCCTGGATCCAAAGGGCAAAGGTAAAGTGTAATGGTATGTACATTGGAGAAATCAGTGTGTGCTATACCGAAAAGAGGGATGAACAATATGAAGGCCCCTTTTTAGAAGATGAAAGGATACTGCTCAACGCGGTAGCTGAACGTCTCGGCAGAATTACGGAGAGAATACGTTCAAAGGAGCTGTTAAAACTCGAAGAGGAGGCCCTGCAGAAAAAAAATACCGCCATGGTGGAGGTGCTTTCCCAAGTTCGTACTGAAAATGAAGAGTTGGCAAGAAGAATACACACAAATATCGACAATATCGTTGTTCCAATTCTTGAGAAGCTTGAGAAGAGTTTAGAGAACACGGTACACGAATATAGTCTTAGGTTGGCCCGACAAAACCTACAGGAAATCGTATCACCTCTCTACACGGGTTTGTCGAAGGACTTCAGCAATCTGTCTCCTAAGGAGCTTCAAGTGTGCAACATGATATACAAGGGTTTTGCTTCAAAAGAGATAGCACAGATAAGAAATGTAGCTCCGTCTACGGTTAATCGCCACCGTGAAAACATTCGTCGAAAGCTGGGGTTGACCAACACGAAAACAAACCTTGAAATGTTTCTTCAAAATTATGACTTTGAAAGCGGTATTACAGGTCACTAAGACAGCTTGTATAATCAAGAGAGAGAGGTTTATACTTGCTGCACAGCCTATGAGCGTAATTATTCAGAATATATACACACTCCTGCGAACTCCCTATACCTCATATGAGGGTATACTTTATTGTCGTTCGAAGTTGCTTGCCTATGTTATCTATTTTGGGTTACCCGTTCTGTTGTTTTATGGAGTAACAAACCTTGTTGAAGGTTCTTCTATATTTTTCTTGCAAAATACCATAATTTTTCTTATTGCCCTTTCAAGCCTGTTATTGCTGCGGAAGAAACGTTACGATGCTGCGGTTTTCGTCCTATTTTTGTTCGGCCTGGGAATTGCCCAGCTTTCTTTTCTTTTTTATGAGTTTCACTTTTCCGGCCGTCCTTTGGTGAGTTGGACCTCCTTTGCTGTTGCAAACGGCTGTGTAGCAGTGCTTATTTCGGCGGGTTTTCTTAGAAAAAAACTTCATTTAGTCGTGTTAGATACGGTTTTTAGTATTCTTCTGCTCATCCATATATATATCAGCGCCGATGCATCCGGTCACTATCTTACGGATTTTGCCGGGCTTTTTATCTATTTTCTTCTCTCCCTAGGGTTCTCATTTGTGGTCCAACATCTCATTAACATGGCCGAAAATTTGATGGAAGAGAGGATAAGAAATTCGGAAGAAAAGGAGAAGCTTCTTCAGGAAGTGCACCACAGGGTTAAGAACCAGATGTATACTATTGCAAGCTTGCTGTCTCTACAGGCGAAGGAATTTGAAGATCCTGAGGTAATTGCAGCCTTTGAAGAGACACGACAACGGATAAGGCTCATGCAGGTCATCTACCGAAAACTCTATACCGGTGACAGTTTCAGCAATCTCAACCTGCGAATTTTCCTTGAACAAATGGTAGGTGAACTTCAATCGGCCTACTGTGGAAAAAGGAAAATACACATTAAAAGCGATATAGATGATCTAAGCCTCTCTTCGGACCAGTCCTTCGCTGTGGCAATAGTGGTAAATGAACTTGTTACCAATGCCGTTAAATACGCCTTTCCGCTTAATGGGTCTTCCGTACTTGGAGAAGTGCATGTATCGGTACAAGTTACTAATTCAATACTGCGAATAGTAGTGAAAGACAACGGTTACGGCCTACCGGAGGAGGTTCGCTGCGGCACAGAATACGGATTTGGTCTTGCCTTGGTCCAAAGCTATGTAAGGCAGTATGATGGTACCTGGAAGTGCGAAAATTCCGATGGAGCTATAATAGAGGTTGAACTCCAATTGGAAGAGGTGAAGTGTGAACGATAAAATTCTGGTAGTAGATGACGAACCTCTAGTTGCTCTTACCACGTCGAAAATCATGGAGAAAAAGGGATATAGAACAGCTGCCTGTTACAGAGGGAGTGAGGCGGTGAGCCACGTTCGAGAAGACAAAGAAATTCTTCTTGTATTGATGGATGTAGAGCTTGGGACAGGAATGGATGGTATAGAGACTGCGGAGGCAATACTGTCAATAAAAAATATACCCATCGTTTTTCTTACCAATTTTTCCGATGCCCGGTCGCTTGAACGGGCTCAGAAAGTACACAACTACGGCTATGTACTAAAAGATTCGGGTGAGTTTATTTTAGTCGAGACGGTTTCTATGGCCCTTACCCATTACAAAGAGCGCAGAAATCAGGAAAAAGCTCAGCATGAGCTGCAGTACCATGCGGACCTTCTTGAGCAAATCTCCGAAGCGGTAGTTGCTACGGATGTTAATTTGCATATAATTTCGTGGAACAGGGCTGCGGAAGATATTTACGGGTGGTCGAAGGAAGAAGCGGTTGGTAAACAAGTAGACGAGCTTTTAGATACTCAGTTTCTTGCTACAAGTCAGAAAGAAGCACAGCGAATATTGGCACTAAAGGGAAGATGGAGGGGAGAACTTAAGCAGCGGAGAAAAAACGGTGAGGGTGTGTACATAGAGGCCATAGTCACTCCTGTAAGGGATAAAAACGGAAGTATTACAGGAGGGGTGACGGTAAACCGTGATATAACGGAAAAGCTGCATTTACAGAAGCGCCTGGAACTGCAGCGGGATATGTTAGTGCATATCAATACACTCTTCGGAATAGAGGATGTGGCAGGGGCCATGCTTGATTATACACTAAGCTTGTCCTCGGTAGAGGGGGGTGCCCTGTATCTTCGGGATGAAGAGAAAGGTGGCTTGCAGCTCTTTGTGCATAGAGGGCTTGGACCTGTACTTGTGGACAGAGTGGGCTTTTTTCCCGACAATGATCCGCTTCTCCACACACTGACCGGAGATCAGCGGACCCGTTTTGGGACATTTACAGATTTCTTTGCCGATAGCAGGTATAAGGATTTGTCCGACTTCTTTAACGCCTTTGCGCTTATTCCGCTTATACAGGAGGGCGTCTTAATTGGTACCATCAATTTTTGGGCCCACTCTCATGGGAAGTTTTCCGCAGTGGACAAAACCTTTATGGAGGCCATTGGTCCATGGATTGGTGATATTATTCAAAAAAGACGTTCCGAAGAGAAGGTCTATAAAATAAATACCGAGCTTGAATGTCAAAAAAAAGAACTTGAAGAGGTAAATACTACTCTTAAAGTCCTGCTTAAGAACTTGGACAATGAAAAAAAAGAGAAGGCTGAATCTTTGAGGGAACATTTACGTTTTTTGGTTATGCCCCTTGTAGAAGGACTCGAAAAAATAGTTTCGGGGGAAAGAACCGCTCAGTTGGTATCCGTTTTACATACAAACCTTGATACCCTGCTGAAAGAGGGATCATCAAAAAGGCGTGTACAGTACGGTGAATTAACTCCAAAGGAATTACAAGTCGTTTACCTCATGCGCGAAAACAAGAAAAGCAAAGAAATAGCGGATATACTTGGGATTTCAGTACATTCGGTCTTTTTGCATCGTAAAAATATAAGAAGGAAGTTTGGTCTTTCCGGAAGCGGCAAGAATCTTACTTCTTATCTGAAAGATTGAACTCTCCTTTCACTATATTGGTAGGTTATACCTACCAATAAGCACTCAAATTTTTACTAAATTATGCACTTGTTCAGTAGATATACTAGGATATACTTATATATAGGATATATAGGTACACTAATATGGTTTTCTCGAATAATCACTCTGATAATATTGTGCTTCTTGTTGAAGATGAAGTTCTCATCGCATTGTCTACTTCCGATTGGATTCGGGCCAACGGGTATCGTGTAGTGACGGTTCACACAGGGGAGTCCGCGGTCCAAGCCGTAATTACATGTCCCGAAATCAAACTTGTATTAATGGATATTGAATTAGGGAGCGGCATGGACGGGATCGATGCGGCATCTAAAATCATCGAGTATACCGATACCCCTGTGGCTTTTTTATCCACATGTGTGAAGGAAGATGTACATGAAAAATTGGACCATGTTCCATATGTAGCTTATATACAAAAATTAGAATACGGAAGAAAATTACTTGATACAATAGAAGAAAATCTGGGTAGCGGTAGAACGTCCCCAAAACAGTTAAAGAAAAAAAGTCAATAAAACCGTCTTGTCGCCGGCTCAAAGTAATTACTTTGTTGGAGATAAGACGGTTTTTGAACGTAGTAAAGAGATGACGGGGGAGTTTTTTATGGATGATAGATTTTATCGAAATTTGGTCGAGCATTCGCCCTTCGGCTATGCATATCACCGCATACTAACCAACGATGCCGGGGTTGCCGTGGATTACCTGTTTTTAGATATGAACAGTGAATTTGAATTAATTACCGGTTTGAAGCGAGAAGATATTTTGAACAGGCCGGTGAGTGAAGTATTGCCGGGAATACATGATGATGAGTTCAATTGGATAGAATTATATGGTGAGGTTGCATTAGGGGGAAAGCCGTGTGAGTTTGAACAGTACTCAGAAAAACTTCGTCGCCACTTCAAGGTAAAAGTACACGCTCCGGAGAAGGGATATTTTGTTACTATCATAACCGACATCACCCCCGAGATGCAGCTTACCTACTTGTCCAGAAAGTTTCTAGAAAAATCTGAACGTCAAATAGATTACAGTTCTATATCCGACGAACTGCTTTCTCTGTCGGGAGCGCACTATGTTGCCTTCAATATTTTTGATGAATTCGGCAAGGATTTTACCACAGTTGCCCTCTCGGGGAGGGCGTCTCCCATTGAAAAGGTGACAAAGAGGCTTGGTTTTGATGTGGTGGGAAAGCGTTGGAAATACGACCCGATAAGACAAAATCGTATAGAGGGCAGGACGATCACACGTTTTGAGCATCTCTTGGACCTTACGGGAAAGGTGCTGTCAAAACAGATTGTTTCATTAATAGAGAAGAGTTTCGATCTAGGCCCGGTATATGTTGTGAAGGTGATGAAGAACGACATAATGCTGGGGGATTTCACCCTCATGATGCCCAGAGACACGGAAATAAAGAACAAGGGGATGGTTGAGGTCTTTGCAGGCCAGGTGGGTCTATTTCTCGATAGAGAGGAGGTGCAGCGTAAACTGCAGCAAAGCTATGAACGCATGGAGCTGGCGATGGATGCTGGTGAACACGGTTTCTGGGACTGGGACTTTGATAACGACGAAATCTACTTTAGTCCGGGATATTATAAAATGCTTGGATATAAGCCCGGAGACTTCCCAATGACAAAAGATGCATGGGTGGGGCTTATGCATCCCGAGGATAGAGAAACGGTAGTGCCGCGGATAGAGGAACATATAAGTAAGGCCGAACCGTACTCTATGGAGTTCAGGCTCAAATGCAAGAACGGAGAATGGAAATGGGTTGTCGGCAGTGGAAAATCCTTTGGAAAAGATGAAAAGGGGGCGGTCCATCGCGCTGTTGGTGTTCATGTAGATATAGATGAAAGGAAGAAGGCGGAGGGGGCCCTCCGCCAGGAGAAGAAGGACCAGCAAATTCTCCTTGATAACATGCAAACCCAGGTCTGGTATCTTGAGGATGAGCATACCTACGGGGCGGTCAACCGTGCTCATGCGGAGTTCAACGGGATGCCGGTTGAAAAATTGGCGTTTAAGGATATGTACGATATCTTTCCCGAGGATGTGGTAGAGGTATGCCGTAAGGGAAACATCGAGGTATTTACCACTGGAAAAACGGTGAGGTCGGAGGAATGGGTGCCCCATGCTTCGGGAGAACAAAGGCTTATATCAATCACAAAAACCCCTAAGCTGAATGAAGAGGGAGGGGTTGAATATGTGGTGTGTTCGGCTTCGGACATTACAGAGAAGGATAAAATTCAGAGGGATCTGCGGGAAAATGAAGAGCGTTTTTCCCTAGCCCTCGAGGGCACAGGGGCGGGGCTCTGGGATTGGGATATGATTACCGACACCGTACACTATTCCCCCTTATGGAAGAGTATGCTCGGATACGGTGATAACGAGGTGGTGAACAGCTTTGAAGGGTGGAAGTGCCTCTGGCATCCGGAGGATACACCTAAAATTGAAGAAGCTATTGAGGATTACCTCGAGGGGCGAAGTGAAGCCTACCAGATTGAGCATCGGCTGCGTCATAAAAACGGTGAGTGGCGGTGGATCCTTACCCGTGGAAGCATGATGAGTGATGATGAGGGAAAACCCTATCGCTGGGTAGGGACTAATATAGATATTACCGCAAATAAAGAGCTGCAGGAGGAGTATCGTACTACAAGGGACTTCCTCGATTCCGTACTTGAGAATATTCACGATGGTATTAGCGTTCTTGAAACTGATTTTACCGTTCGGCATGTGAACCGCAGAATGGTGGAGTGGTATGGAGATTCGGAGGAGCTACTAGGGAAAAAGTGTTATGAGGTATTTCAGCATAGAAATACTATATGCGAAAATTGTCCGGTCCTCAGATCGATAAAAAGCAGGAAACCGGAGAGCACCGTTGTACATGGATGGCCTGCAGAGGGTATTGAATGGGTTGAGCTTTTAGTATTTCCAATGATCGACGATACAACGGGAGAGATTACCGGGATTATAGAGCTGGTTCGGGATATTACTGTAAGAAAGAGGGCTGAAGAGCGACTTGTATCGAGTGAGAAGAATTTCCGTACCTTCTTTGAGACAATTGACGATATGATTTTTATTGGTAACAAGCAGGGAAAAATATTTTTTACCAACAGTGCTGTTACCAAAAAGCTTGGTTACAACTCTGATGAGCTAACCGGCATGCACGTACTGGATGTTCACTCTCCCGATGACAGGGAAGAGGCGGAGCAGATATTCACAGAAATGTTTGCGGGAGACCGCGATTTTTGCCCGCTTCCTCTGCAAGCAAAAGGAGGGAAACTCATACCGGTAGAAACCCGGGTATGGTTTGGTGAATGGGACGGAAAGGATTGTATTTTCGGCATATCCAAGGACCTTTCAAAAGAGCAGGCTGCACTGCAGAAGTTCAACAAACTCTTCGACAGAAACCCGGCGCTCATGGCGGTGAGCATTCTCCCCGAGCGAAGATTCACCGAGGTAAACGAGGCGTTTCTCAAAAAAATGGGGTATGCCAGGGACGAAATAATTGGGAAAACAAGCGAAGAGCTTGAAATCTTTATTGAACATGACAAGCAGCAGCTTATTGCCGAAAAACTGAATCAACAGGGGCGAATAGAGAATTGCGAGCTGAAAGTACGAGCCAAGGACGGTACAATTCTAGACGGACTATTTTCGGGAGAAATTATTGATTCTCAAGGTCTTCCTAGTTTTCTTACAGTAATGACGGACATAACCGAACAGAAGCAGGCGGAAGAGCAGGTAGAGTTTCAACGGTCACAAATTCAGTCGCTCTTCGAGTACTCCAGCGCGGCGATGGTGATGATGGACCTCGAGAATCGTGTAATGGATGCAAACAGAGCTTTCGAGCAGGTGTTCGGTTATACCCTTCAAGAGGCTGAGGGAGAGATGCTGGAAAATTTAATATGTCCGGAACGGTTCCTTGAGTTTGAATCAAAGGAACTTGACAGAGAGTCCTTGGTCGGTATCAAAGGGACCGATATTATCAGGCGGCGAAAAGACTACAGAGAGATCCACGTTCGAGTTTCTGCGGGTCCGATAAAAATGGGTGGAAAAATAAACGGGCGTTTTGCTATTTTCAATGATATTACCGAGCAAAAGGAGGCACAGGATGCATTGGCCCAGGCCAATCGCCACCTTGAAGAGCAGACTGTATTAGCAAAGGAGATGGCGGCACAAGCAGAGATGGCAAGTAAAGCCAAAAGCGAGTTTCTTGCAAATATGAGTCATGAAATTCGTACTCCCATGAACGCGGTTGTAGGATTTACCGACTTGCTTCTTACTACTAATCTTGACAGTGTACAGACGCAGTATCTTGAAAATGTAAACTCTTCAGCCGAAGCACTTTTAATGCTGATAAACGACATACTCGACTTTTCGAAAATCGAGGCAGGAAGGCTAGAGCTGGAATATACAACTGTTAATCTTAGAGAACAGTTGGAAAGGGCGATGGATATCATTACCTACCGAGCCCATGCCAAGGGTTTAGAGCTTATCCTTAACATAGATCCTCATGTGCCGCATATGGTAGTGACCGATCCCGTTCGACTCCACCAAGTGGTCACGAACCTATTGAGCAACGCGGCGAAGTTTACAGAAGAAGGGGAGGTGGAGCTTAAGGCGGAGAGGATCGATACGGAAAACCCCTCATCTATCACCTTGACCGTAAGAGATACCGGGATCGGTATGACGGCGGACCAGAGAAAGAAGATCTTCAACTCTTTTACCCAGGCGGACCACTCTACTACTCGTAAATATGGCGGGACCGGGCTGGGTCTTTCTATATCCAAAAGTCTTGTAGAGAAGTTTGGGGG